>PFCU01000051.1 GCA_002763155.1 Candidatus Pacearchaeota archaeon CG10_big_fil_rev_8_21_14_0_10_30_48
ATATATCTGTTCAGACACGGACAAACTTATTATAATAAAAATCACATTTTCACAG
This sequence comes from Candidatus Pacearchaeota archaeon CG10_big_fil_rev_8_21_14_0_10_30_48, assembly GCA_002763155.1. GTDB lineage: Archaea > Nanobdellota > Nanobdellia > Pacearchaeales > GW2011-AR1 > JACPLR01. The sequence goes on from PFCU01000051.1 coordinate 56, forward strand.
GCTGGAAAGATTCTAAATTAACTCCGTTAGGAATTAAACAAGCTAAAACAGTTGCTCGAAAAATAAAAAATAAAAAAATAGATGTAGTATTCCAAACTGATTTATTGAGGTCAAAAGACACCCTAAAAGAAGTTTTAAAATTTCACCCAGAAGTTAAAGAAATCATAACTGCTAATCGCATGATTGAACGCTCTTACGGAAATCTCGAAGGAATAAGTCATGAAAAAACCATTAAAAAATATGGTAAAAAACAATTTGAAATTTGGCATCGTTCTTATAACATCCCTCCGCCAAAAGGAGAAAGTTTTGCAATGGTCGAAAAAAGGGTCAACATTTTCATAAAAAATTTAATTAAATTTATACAAAAAGAAAAAGTAAATGTTGCAATTAGTGCTCACGGAAATTCAATAAGACTCTTTAGGAAAATTTGGGAAAAGAAAACTAAAGAAGAAGCAATAAAATGGAACATCCCATATGATAAAGTTTTTACATATAAAATTGAGGTAAAACTTTAGCATTAAAATGAAGAATATCATTGACACTGATAAAGTTTTTACTTACAAAGTAGAAATAAAGGATTAAAATGTCAATCTTATTACGAAAACATCAAGGAGAAATATATCTAACAAAAATAACTAAAATTAGTATTATTGGATTATTAGTCGCTATTTCAAGTGCTTTTATAGGAACTATTTGGGCCGTGTATTTAGATAGTTTTTTCCACAATATTTCTGAAGTTGGTTTCTTTTCTGCAATTTTAACTTTATTGAGTATTGCAGCCTACTTTTTTTCCATACCTCTCGTCGAAAGAACGAAAAAATCCGTGATTTTCTCTTATTCATTATTAGTAATAGCTGCAACTTATTTCCTTTTTTCATTAAATTCTAATTTAATAATTTTTATTATTCTGTCTATAGTTCTCACAATTGTCACCACATTTAGAATAACTAGTTTCGGATTAATAATCAAAGATGCGTCAGGAAAGAGCAAATTATCTGAAAACGAAGGGTTGATGTATACTTTCCTAAATGTCGCTTGGATTATCGGACCTTTAATCACAGGATATATTTTAGCAAAATCAGGAGTAAGTCCAATTTTCGTTTTAGCAGGTGTATTTATGATTTTAGGTTTTATTTTAACTAAAATATCTGATTTGAAAAATTACCATATACAAAAAAAAGTAGATAAAGATTTATTGAAGAATTTCTTTTCATTTTTCAAAAATAAAGACAGGTTCATTCTATATATGGTTGGTGGAGGAATTAGTTTTTGGTGGGACCTTATTTATTTATTCATGCCTCTTTACATTTTAAGAAATAATTTAAGTGGAATGTGGATAGGGTATTTTCTTTTTGCAGTTCCAATACCATTAATTTTATTTGAATATAAATTTTCCAAAATCGCCGGCAAAAAAGGATTTAAGAAATTCTTCAAAATAGGATACTTAATTCCTGCAATAATTGGATTAATTTGTTTTTTCATAACAGATATTTTCTGGATGATGGGCCTATTAGTTTTAGCAAGTATTGGAATGGCAATGTTAGAACCGACGGTAGAAACATACTTTTTTAATATTTCAACAAAAAAAGAAGAACAAAGATATTATGGACCTTATAACACTAAAGTTGAAATCTTTGGATTTTTAGGAAAAGCCTTGCCATCAGCTTTACTCCTTTTCCTTCCGTTCAAATATATCTTCTTACTTTTTTCAGGAGCAATGTTTTTATTATTCCTCGTTAGTTTCAAATTAAAAGAAAAAAGAAATTAATTTTCAGAAAGAATTTTCTGAAACAATTCTCAAAATCTCACTTCCAAATCTTTCCAGCTTAGACTCTCCAATTCCATTAATTTTATTCAAATCACTAAAATTCTTTGGCAAGGTTTGAGAAATTTCCAGCAAAGTCCGATTAGTCATTATTTGATACGCTGGAATTCCAAGCTCATTACTAAGCCCTTTCCTCCAAGACTTCAAATTCATAACAACTCCCTTATCTCCCTCGCTAAAATCAACCTCAGATTTTTTATTAGATTCGACAGGACTCTCAAAAATAATTTTATTTTTTAGACTCACTCCCAAATTAGGAAGCATACTTTCCTTAATGAAATAAGTATAATTTTTTCCAGAATAAGTCAAATACAAATATCTCTTCGCCCGACTCATCGCAACATAAAAAAGTCTTTTCTCCTCTTCCTCTTTATCATAATCATAAGCTTTAACCATATCAATAATTGGATGCTCACTTCCATAAATTGGGAAATTCCCATTCGAACACCCGATAACAATAACCATCTCAGCCTCAAGACCTTTTATCGAATGAATCGTCGCCAAAGTTACAACTCCTTTACTAATATCTTCATTAAAAGAATTCTCAGATTTCACTTGATAGGCAATCCCACGAGATTTCAAAACCTCTGACAACTCCCTAATCTGATTATTTGTACGAGCTAAAACAAAAATTTCTCCTCTCGGCAAATTAGCAGAGAGAATTCTCTCAGCAACAAATTGAAACTCCCCCGCAATCGAATCAAATCTTATCAATCTCGTATCTAACTCAGCCGATTTCAAATCAATCCCAGATTCCAAATCACTTATTCCCATATCTCGAATAGAATCATTTATCAAACTAACAATCCGTTTCGTCGAACGATAATTTTTCTTCAAACTAATTATTTTACAACCCGCGTGCCATTTCTTAAAATCCAAAATATACTGCACTTCAGATCCCCTCCAACCATAAATCGCCTGACGCGGATCCCCCACACAAAAAAGATTTTCCGGTTTCAAAATCTCAACAAGTTTTATCTGGCTAGAATTAACATCTTGATATTCATCAATCAAAACATGATCAAACTCTGGAATCAAATCCTTATGTAACTTAAAAAAATTAATCGTGTCAATTATCTGGTCAGAAAAATCTCTCAAACCGTTTTCTTCCATAAAACGCTCAATAAAAATACAAATCTTCGAAACAATATCTGCAGTCTTCCGATAACTCTCGTCAATCGCTTCAAAATCTTCTTTGCCAACAACTTTCCCCTGAGACTTAAAATAATCTCGAATAAAAAAACAATCATTAATAAAAATACTAACCAGTTCCTCTCGCGTCTTACTATGTAATTTATTTTTACCAAAATAAACTCTAATAGCCTCGCTAAAACTCAAACCCAATTCCTCTAATGCTAATTGAATTATCTTAACTTTATTTGAATAATTTATCACGCTTACTTCTCGCCCGTAAATCAAATTCCCATGTTCTTTCAAAATCTTCTCACAAAATGAATTAAATGTTTCAACTTTAACCGATTCAGAAAGTCCAAATTCTGATAATCTATTTATCATTTCCTGCCTAGCCTTCCTCGTAAAAGTCACTGCCAAAATTTTATCAGGATTAACATTCCTATATTTAATCAAAAACTCAATCCGTTTCGTCAAAACACTGGTCTTTCCACTTCCAGCCCCAGCAATACAAAGAATTTCTTTTTCATCAAAAGTAATCGCTTTCTTTTGTTCATCATTATACTCCCCAAGAAAAAAATCAAGCTCCTTAAAAAATTCTTTTTCCTTCTCACTAATCACAGTATCAACCTCTTCTAAATTAAAAGCCAATTTTTTAGAGAAAAGAGTCGGATTCAAAATCTCTTTATTTCCTTTGTAATTCAACTCCAAAACTTTCGCAAATTTATTGTCAGGCACACTAACAATATCAATCATTTTATTATTCAATAAATTGTCAATAAGATTTGAAATCTCATCCTCATTACGATTCTTAAAAGTTCCAAAAAGTTCCACATTATCCAAATTATTCCGCGCAACAGAATTATTTCCTAAATCTCCTTGCAAAAAACTCACAAGAGTCTTACGCCCAACATTAAACGGCAGTTCCTTCAAAGCCCTCAAAACCACAACATAATCTAACTCTTTTTCAGCATCCATAGATTATCTCAAATAAAATTCTTTTAATAAGTTTATTGTGGGAGAGAAATTTTATGCCCCCTGAAACATCTTTGATGTTTCTTGTCTTTTCTAAAGACAAGACCATTATTTTTCAGAAAGAATAATGCCCCCGCCGGGACTCGAACCCGGGTCTAGGCCGTTCTCCGAAGACTTCAAACATTGAAACATCGTCAAAACTTTGTTTCGATTGAAGTCTCTGCAAATTAATGCGCAGAGTTGAGTTGATGTGAGCATCAAGATTTCAACTTTTCGACAAAGCGAAATCACTCCTCGAGAGGGCCTAATGCTTGACCGCTACACTACAGGGGCAGTGTAATAATTAAATTTGATTTAACGAGTATAAAAATATTTGTAATTCTATAAAGATTTTCATTTAAATGATTTATTCTCAATAAGCATTTTTAATTTTCGTTTGCGAAAATGCCAAATCAAAATTATAGTTGAAATAACCACTGCCAATAAACTAAACATCCTCAAATTCTGCTGAATAATTGCCTGATTTTCACCAAACCAATAACCTAAGAAAATTAAAATCGCACTCCAAATTCCAGCTCCAAGTCCAGTATAAAATAAAAATTTCCAAATATTCATTTTACCGAAACCGGCAGGCAATGAAATCAACTGACGAATTACAGGTATTAACCTTCCAACAAAAGTCGTAACCTCTCCATGTTTCTCAAAATATTTTTCAGAATTTTCAATACTATCTTTTCTTATAAGAAAAAATTTCCCATATTTTTCAACAAAAATTTTAACTAAAGAACGTCCAAGAAAAAAAGCGAGATAATAATTAATCAATGCTCCAACTAAACTTCCTAAAATTGCAGAAATTAAAACTAAAGAAAAAATCATTTCTCCTCTAGAAACAAGAACTCCTGCAGGAATTAACACAACTTCACTCGGAAAGGGGATAAATGAACTCTCAAGAGTCATGAGTAAAAAAATGCCGACATAATCCAACTTCCCAATGCTACCAACAAAAAACTCAATAAGCTTTACAAATACCTCTTCAATCATTCCAGATAAAACAAAAAAGAGTTTATAAAATTAGTTAATTCCTCAACAATTCGAAGTAAAACTAAACATAAAATCTATCCTACATTAAATAGCCCCGCCAGCTTTATAACTAAAAGTTATTTTTTAGGCTTTTTTGCTTAAAATACATGGATAATGTATTAATAATCAGAATTTAATATAGAGTATAATCTATTCCCTAAATAGGTATTTTCCTCTTTCTTTGTAAACGACTTCCCCTCTAAATTGTTCTCCTTTTTGGTATAATGGGGATTGATAAGCCTGATTTAGAATTGATGCTACTTCATCAGCAGTTTGATGATTAGTTGCATTTTGATAAGTTGCTTCCATAACATATTTTATTCCTGCTTCCTTAGCTTCTCTTGCAATTTGAAGTAATTGAGCGTCTCCTTTTAAGGTATCTGTTCCTTCCATTAGAGAAAGTTCCAATGCATTTGGAGTTTTAACACAGCTTCTAATTGAAGGAAGTTCTTTTTCTATATCTCCTTTTGATGCTTCACAATTAAAAAAGGCATATGCTTTACCTGTTTTGTTTGTCATATTTTATACAAGTAGATTAACTATTTAAACCTTCCCATATGTAATTACTATAGAGTTACAAATAAGTAGCCCTGCCCGGATTCGAACCGGGGTCCTTCGGCCCAGAACCGAAGATACTTGACCGCTATACTACAGGGCTGTCATTATAGTCATTCAAGAAAGAATATAAACATTTTTAAAGATTAAGGCCTTTTTATAAAAAAGAAGATGGTAAACGCATTTCAACTTATTGTAATAATTGCTTTAATTGCCGCAATTTTCCTATTTGTAAAGGTAAAATACCTAAAACACAAACTCTCTTGGGTAATTATTTTAGTTTTAGTATTGGTATTTTATGTAGGATTTTTAGCAAGCACTACTGGAGAAAACATCGACTTTTCAACTTTTGAAGGAAGTCAAACAGCAATCAAACTTTATTTCACTTGGCTCGGTAATAGTTTTAGTAATATGAAATCTTTAACTGGAGAAGCAGTAAAATTAGACTGGGGAACAAATACGACTGAAATAAAGGAAAAAATATCTCTCAAAAAATGAAAATCTACTTTATCCTCATTTTTTTCATATTACTCAACGCATTTTTCATAATTTCAAATAATAATCTGCAAATTAATGACACTGGAAATTTAAAGGAATTTTTGATTTTATATTTTCAATGGTTCAGTCAAATAAAAGATAACCTCACAGAAATAACTGGAAATGTAATAAGTCAAAATTGGACTCCATAATTTCTAAAGTAGATAATAGAATAAATTTATAACTCTCAACTTCTAAAAAATTTAATGTCTCTGTAGCTCAGCTGGTTAGAGTGCCACATTGGTAATGTGGAGGTCCCGAGTTCGATTCTCGGCAGAGGCTTTTCTGCTTAAATTCAAATCACAAACTTCCCATCTCGATAAATCACAATCTCACTTCCATCACTAAGCGTCGCAGTCACTTCACGATTCTCTGTAGAAATAATATCTGTGTGAACTGAAGAATCATTATAACCCATTTCTTTCCATTCCTCGTCGCTAACACTCGAAGGATCACCTGGATAAGAATCTTTGTAAGCACTTCCTAATGCTACATGAGTATTCCCAAATTCCCCACCCATATTCTCATCGAAAAGAGTCTCGCCCATAAATTTAGTAATCCTAGATAATCTTGAATCTGTCAGAGAAAATTCTCCAATATAATCCGCCCCCTCCACAGAAATCATCTCTTTCAAAAGTTTTTCTCCCTTAGATGCACTTGATTCAACAACTTTCCCATTTTCAAATCTCAAAAAAACATCCTTAATCAAATTCCCATAACGATAAAGTGGCTGATTAAATTTTATATGCCCGCTAGTAACTCTTTTATCTGGAGAGATAAAAACCTCAAAACTTGGGATATTTCTTCCAGAACCACCCATCCAATTTCGATTCTTCCCAATACCGACGATTAAATCAACATTTTCAGATTTAACTCTCAAACTTTTAATCTCTAAGTCATTAAGTTTTTCTTTAACTCTTTCAACTTCAGAAGTAATCTCCTTCCACTTCTCAACTGGATTTTCTTCATCAAGATAACACGCATTAATAATTTCATTCCAATATTCTTCTAAACTCATATTTGCCTCTTTCGCCATCGCCTCAGTTCCATAAAGTCCTAAAGTCCAAGTAAATTTCCCAGAAGCCTCTTTATCATCTCTCCATTTTTTGTAAGGCTTATATGTCTCACCCCGAACCATAATTTTCTTCGGATCAATTTCAGACAACTCGTGTTTATCTGTTTCAGCAATAACAAAAACACTATGGTCAATTTGATCCACTAACCCTTTCAAATATTTATCTGGGAAAAAACCTATTTGATGCTCCTCAGCCAATTCATAATAACCCTTCGCCATCTCATCAGGAAGATACTGAATAATCGCATGACCTCCCGCTTTCAAAACCTTCCTCCTCAAAGAAATCAAAAACGGCTTCGCACATTCGGGAACTTGCAAAAGCACAATATCTCCTTTCTTAATTCCAGTACAATTATTCAATGCAAAGTTAATCAAAACATCTGCATACTTATCTAAGATTTCTTCCGAAGGTTGATATTCCATAAAATTACTTTGAACTAAACCTTTTAAATTTTATGATGAAATCAAAATATTCTTGAAATTTAATTATTCTCTTTCAATAAAACTTGTAAATAAATTCTCACAATTTCAATATAAAGATTATCTTCAAATTTACAAAATCGTTATCAGAAATTTTCTCTTGTCTGAAGGCAGATAAAATTTCAATAATTCTGAGCGAAGCTCAGCATTCTTCAAACAAACCTTTTACATCAATTTCTCAAGAATCTCATTCAAAGAAATTTCCAATAAAGCAACAGGCATTTTAACTTTGAAATTATCTAAAACTTTTGGGTGAATTTCTCCAAAAAAACCAATTTCTTTTCCATTAAAAACAATAATTGCAACTCTTCCTTCAATAAACCAATTAGGAAAAACTGAGGCTTCCTCAACAGTTAATTCAATATTCAACATCTTAGATAAATAATCTAAAATTTGTTTCAGTTTAGTAAAATTCCCAGGACTAATCGCAATA
>PFCU01000030.1:0-985 GCA_002763155.1 Candidatus Pacearchaeota archaeon CG10_big_fil_rev_8_21_14_0_10_30_48
AAACAATTAATTAATATAATCAAAATCTCTGTTGTTTAGAATACTTAAAATTTAACAAGAAAATCAACAACCTTCGACAACCATTGTTTAATTGAATCTGGTTTTTCCAAATCATGATCGCCATCTTTCACAATTATTTTATTAGAAAAATCAAAATTCAAACTTTCTAATGGCACTTTAACATCTTTATCTCCATAAATCAATAAAACATTGTCGAATCCTGTAAAAAAATTTGAATAATCTCTTTCTAAATTTTCTAAAAAATAATCTTTCCCGATATAATGCGCTTTCGCAACCTTATTTTTTCTTTTAGAATCTTTCAAAAAAGCATTTTCATCTAAAAAATCTTGATAATTATTCCAAGTAATATTTCTATCTTTAATATTACTAACAACAAAATAATACCTCAATAAATCTTTTTGATTCAAAGCGGGAGCCAACAAAACAATCTTATATGGAAGATTTTTCCCAAGAGATAAATAATTTCCTATAACACAACCTGAAAGACTATGTGAAACTAAAGCAAATTCCTTTATACCTAATTCTTTCTTAAAAATATCAATAGCTCTTTCTAAATCTTGAGTCATTGTTTCAATACTAAGTTTAGAAAAATCTCCGTCGGAAATACCTGTTCCAGTATAATCAAATCTAAACGAACTAATCCCTTTTTCAGCTAAAGCATCTGATAAAAATTTAAATTTGGGTTCAGCGGTAGCATTTCTTTCAAACCCATGCAAACAAATAACTCCGCGTTTACTTTTAACATCAACAAAAATGCCTCGAAGAATGTTTCCAAATTCAGTTTTAAATTCAATTAATTTTGTTTCCATAAAAGTTTCCTATCAAATTAAACTATTAAAATCTTCCTAAAAAGCTTCTGGTCTTTTCTTAGGGTTCATATTAGTTTCTTTATAATTGTTAAATCTTAAAATTCTATCAATATTTGGTCTTCTTTTTCTTTTTGATTCATCCAATCCATAACCAA
>PFCU01000030.1:999-1479 GCA_002763155.1 Candidatus Pacearchaeota archaeon CG10_big_fil_rev_8_21_14_0_10_30_48
AATTTTTAAAAGTCTCTTTAATTGCTCGTCGTCAAAACTGCCAACCCAACAAGCATCCAAACCTAAATCAACTAATTTAAGTAAAAATTGATTAACCGCAGCTCCTCCTTGTTCCAAAGCATATTTTTCTCCTCGCTCTTCATAACTTGCAGTCAAATCTTTTAAATCTGAAACAACCGCAACAACATAATGGGCCTTCGAAATAAAATCTTGTTGACAATAATCTCCAATATCATTAATTTTTTTCTTATTGTCAATTAAAATAAATTTAACATTATGAATTCCCCCAGCATAAGGGATTTTAGACGCCCAATCAATCGCTTCAATAATGTCCTTCCAATTCGGCTTAGTAGTTTTAAATTTCCTAACCGATTTTCTCGCCTTAATGACAGCATTAAATTCCATAAAAGAAAGAAGAAAACCAGTTATTTAAAATTATTGAAGTTTATTAAAAGGTTGATAAATTATTAATTTAATCTA
>PFCU01000030.1:1492-1948 GCA_002763155.1 Candidatus Pacearchaeota archaeon CG10_big_fil_rev_8_21_14_0_10_30_48
TAGTTTGGCTCTCTGCTTAGAAACTTATCGTGAACTTCAAGGGCTAAATCCAGAACATGAACTCTTGTCATTTGGAGATGTAAAACCAGAAGATAGAGACTGTAATTTTTATCTTAATGAAAATAATAGGCTTGAGTTTAATAAGAGGTTTGCTAAAGATGGAATTTATCCAAGAGGACATCATGCTTGTACTTATGCACTAGCTCATTACGCTTCAGCTTTAATTAAAGCTATAGATGAGACAAAATGGAGAGATATTGGAGAAAGCAAGTTAGTTGAAAAAATAGAACCTCAAACTCAAGGTTCTTCAGATATACCTTTCTAAGTTAATTTAATATAAAAAATCAATACCTTATTCTAAAATTAAAACCAGATTCTTGACTACACAAACTCTTAAAAACCTCAGTTAATTTTTCCACATATGGCACAAGGAGATTTCAAAAGAGCGACAGCCTA
>PFCU01000030.1:1964-9876 GCA_002763155.1 Candidatus Pacearchaeota archaeon CG10_big_fil_rev_8_21_14_0_10_30_48
AAAAAATAAATAGAATAAATATTATTGCAAACATCGTCGAAAAATACTCTTCTACAGAAAAACAATATATTTCTCTAACAATCGATGACGCTTCCGGCCAAATTAGGTTAAAAATTTTCGGAGACGATGTTCAAAAATTCAGCGACATAAATCAAGGCGACAGCGTCTTAGTTATAGGATTGCTAAGAAATTACAATGATGAAATTTACATCACTCCTGAAATAATCAGAAAACAAGACCCGCGATATCTTTTAGTCCGAAAATTAGAATTTGAAAAATACGCTCCAAAAGAAGTAAACCATCAAGAAAGATTTGCATTATCTGATAAAATTATTAATAAAATTAAAGAGGCGGAACCAGAAGGTATCGGAATGGATAAACTTATTGAAGAGTTACATGAAAGTGCAGATTTAATTAATCAAGAAATTAAGAAGGCCTTAGAAGGGGGAATTATTTACGAACCTCGTCCCGGAATGTTGAGATATTTGGGTTAACGCGACCTTCGGTCGTGTAGATTGGACATCTTCAATGTCTTAACGATACGCATTTGACTCTGTTTAAATGCTTCGCTTATTTAATTAATAAATCTGACTAATAATTTTTAAGGTTGTATTATTTATTTTCAATCACCTATATAATGAGTGAAACGAGTATTTTAATTGGCGCGACCGAAGGGAGCGCTTATCCTAAAAACAACAAACCAGCCATCATTAAAATTCCCAAAATAAAGAAAGTTAACTGAATTATTGAAGATTTTGTTTTTGAATTTTTATGTAATTCTGGAAGTAAATCAGCTGTTGCAATATAAATAAAGTTTCCGGCGGCAAAAGGAATTAAGAAAGTAATCAATGCTTGAGATTGCAAACTAAATATTAAAGTAATAATGGCTCCTGCAAAAGCAGTCAAAGCAATAAGGAAATTTGCCAACATCGCTTTTTTCTTTGTATAACCTCCATAAATCAAAACACCATATTCAGAAATTTCTTGAGGAATTTCATGAAAAACCACTGCAATAGTTGTGGCAATTCCCACAGGTATTGAAATTAAATAAGAAGCCGCAATAATTATACCGTCGATAAAATTATGAACACCATCTCCAACAAGATTCATAGTTGTCAAAGGATGAGGATGTTCTTTTGAGGTTATATGATGACAATGCCTCCAATGAATAAATTTTTCAATTGAAAATGAAAAACCGATTCCAATTAAAATATAACTTGAAACCAACAAACTAAATCCATTTTTCTCAACACTCTCCGGAATTAAATGAATAAACGCGTCCCCAAGCAAAGCCCCTGCTGAAAATGCAATTGTATAAATCAAAAGTTTCTCTAATTTTTTTTCTTTAACTCCTAAAACAAAAATTCCTCCAAAAGACGCTAAAGAAACTACCAAGACACTTAACAGCGTATAAATCCATGTTTCTAACATCTTTAGAAAAGGAAGAATTAGTTTTTAATTCTATCTGTTAATAACACGAATTATAAAATAAGAAACAATTCCTGCAATTATTAACCCCATAATCAAATTAAAATAATTAATAAAATAAATATTTGAAAAATGATATACTCCCCATAAAACTATTGAGCCAGTTGTGTCAGCCGGGCAGGGGGTTGTGATGCATCTAATTCCATTGTCGAAATTTATGAAAGGGACAAATATTATGAAGAGAATTAAACATAAAATTACAGAAAGAATTAATTGTTTGTTTTTCATCTTTTTTTCTTTAATTTTCCTCTATGGCTATTCAACCAATAAGCAAGGTAAATTACTAAAACTAATCCAACTATTGAAATTGCAAATCTAAACCAATCTCCAGCATATTGCCAATAGCTTCCAGCTCCATAAATCAAAGTTATTACTCCGCCACCCATTATTCCTGCTCCGACAGCTTCGAGATTAAAAAGTTTACCTCCAAGTAAAAGTAAGAAAATTCCTAAAACTAAAGTAACAATAAAAAGATTTTTCGAATATTTTTCATTAGAAGTATCATAATCATTTTGACATTTTTCATATTCTCTTTGTTGAATTATTTGATAATCACAAGATAAAAACTCGCAATTATTTTTTGGGTCTCTGCCAACATAAGATCCATCAGGACATTGCTTTGCATCTTGTGTGCAAACAGTATTTTCATCAACTAATTTCGGTGTTATTGAATTTACATTTCCACAAAAATCTTCCCAATTAAGACTTGGATAAAAAGTTTGAATTCCAGTAAAAATTACTAAAAAAGCCAAAAAAGTAATTGCAATTCCCAAAACAATATTCTTGATTTGCATGATAAAATAAAGCGCCTCGAGGTTATAAAGGTTTTTAAAGTTCCAAAATCTATGGAACCTATGGAAAATTATGAAGAATTATTAAACAAAGCGTATACTGAAGTCAAAGAAGTCACCCATAGTGGAGAACGTTTCAAAATGATAGAGGTCAAAATAGAAATCACAGGAAATAAAACAGTTATTTGTAACTTTATCCAAATACTCTCTCACATAAGAAGAAAATCAGATGAATTGTGTAAATTTCTTTCAAAAGAATTAGCTACTCAATGTAAAACTGATGGAGAAAGATTAATCTTAAACCGAAAAATCCCAAGCCAAAAAGTAAATGAAAAAATAAATTTATATGTGACCAAGTTTGTTATTTGTAAAGAATGTAAAAAACCAGATACTAAAATTCTCAAAGAAGGACCTGTAAGTTTCACACATTGTCTTGCTTGCGGAGCTAAACACGCTTTAGGTAAAATTTAATTAAATTAAATTTTCAACAAATTAGTTTTAGAGACCAATAAACTAAATAAATTTTTTATACAAGCATTTTTAAACGGAAAATTCTATAAGGAAATATAAATCACACGGAGGTATTATGGTACAAGGACATTGCATGAAATGTAAGACAAAGCGCGATATGAAGGACGCAACTTTAAGTGCGACACCTAGGGGAACTTATATGGGCAAAGGAATTTGCACAACATGTGGAACTAGAATGAGCGCAATTATGTCTAAGGATAACGCTGAAAAAGCACTTGCTAAAGGCGAAGCTAAAAAAGCTTAATTTTACTTTTTAATTTTTCTCCTTAATTTTTTAAAATGAAAGACAATAAAGCTAAACTGGATTCGGAACAAACAGAAGTTAAAATTCGAGTAAAGATACCTAGGGAAGGCCAAGTTATTGGAATAATAGACCAACGAGTTGGAGGAAGCAGGATGTTGGTCAAATGTGCTGATGGAAAAACACGAAATTGCAAAGTTCCTGGAAGACTAAGACGAGCTATGTGGTTGCGTGAAGGAGATTATGTTATTGTAGAACCTTGGGAATTCGAAGATACTAAAGGAAATATTATGTTTAAATATACTCCTGCAGCAGTATCTCAACTCAAAGATAGAGGACTTCTAAAAGGAATTAATAGTGATGAATTGTAATGGTAAAGAAAATCCTTATCAAATCCGCTCGAAAATTAATTCAAAATAAGAAAGAAATAGAAGATAAACTTAATGTAAGAATTTTAATTAGAGGAACTAATGTTTCTATTTCTGGAAAAGCAATCGACGAACATTTTGCTGAAAGAGTTATTTTAGCTTTAGATTATAAATTTTTAATTGAAGAGGCATTACTTTTAAAAGATGAAACATTCGATTTCAAAATATTACATATTAAAGATCACACACATAGACATGACCTTAACATAATCAAAGGAAGAATTATAGGCACTAAAGGAAAAACACTTGGCACTCTTAGAGAATTAACAGGATGTGAAGTTGCTGTAAAAGAAAACACTGTAGCAATCATCGGGCCTGTTGAAAGAATCCACGAAGCTGAAGAAGCAATTATTGCGTTAATTAAAGGAAGCAAACAAGGAAATGTTTATGCACATTTAGAAAGTCTTAATAGAGGCAGAAGAATAAGAAGAAATGATTAATTCAATTAAAATTCCACAAATCAAATAATTAGATAATTTTATAAATGATTTCTGCGGAGATTAGTTATGTGCCCCGGTAGCTCAGCAGGTAGAGCGAACGGCTGTTAACCGTTAGGTCGAAGGTTCGAGTCCTTTCTGGGGCGTTTATATAATAGTTACTCGAACCGAAGGTTTAGGTTTCGAAAAAAGTTCGAAATATAGCGAGCGACTTGTTCGCGACGCCGAGTCCTTTCTGGGGCGTTTTTTCTTAAATTTAATCTCATCCTAAAAATCACAAAAACATTTAAATATACATATGTATACAAAAATACATGGAAACAACAGTTCGTTTAAATGTTCAGACAAAAGAAGAATTAAATAAATTCAAACAATATAAAAATGAAAGCTATGATGAATTAATTAGAAAATTAATTTACATTGCAAAAACGTGTGAGAACGAACCAAAATTATCCCAAAAAACAATCAAAGAAATTAAAGAAGCCAGAGAAAAAGTTAAGAAAGGAGAATTCTATACAGAAGCGGAAGCAAAAAAAATACTCGGCTTATAAAATGTATAAATTAATTTTTGAAAAAAGAGCTGTTCATGATCTAAATAAATTAGAAACAAAAATTAAAGAAAGAATTTGGAATAAACTTCAAGATTGCAAGGAAAACCCTTTTAGATTTTTTGAGAAATTAGTGGAAACACAAGGATTCAAATTAAGAGTAGGAGAATGGAGAATTATAGCAGATGTTCTTAAAGAAAAAGAAGTCATCATTATTTTACGAATTGGTCACAGAAAAAATATTTATGATAAATAAATATCCTATAATCTATTAATTTATCCTCGACAAAAATTAATTCACTCGTGAATATAATCATTCTTACAATATTTGATTGGGGCGTTTTTTCAATTCACCCGCTGAATATAACCCTTCTTCGGTTTAAAGATATCTCCTGACATAGAAAGTTTATCTAAAGCGTCGTCAAAAACAGTTTTTTCCATTTTGCCTTGCAACTCCTTTTCCAATTCTTCAACAGGAATCATTTTACCAATTCGATTTTCTAAAGAAATAATTGCTTCCTTAAGTTCCATAATTTTTCCTCGCCTACTTGCAGTAACTCCTGTAACAATTTTATCAATATCAAAACTTTTAGTATCTTGATCAAATCCTGCCTGCAATAAATAATATTTCATTAATTTAATCGCTCTTTCCGAATCTCTTTTTTCAACTTTTTCAGAGAGTCGCGATTTAGCAGAAGCCTCACTCAATCGAACTAAAGCTTCAAGTTGTCTCGCAGTAATTGGAATCGGTTTAATATCCATCTCTCCTCCAGCAACAGGCATATTTCTCAAACTAACATAAAAATTTTTAATTTCGTCAATAGCTTCATCTGTAAGTTTTGGTTTAATTCTCTGTTTTGCATAAGCAATATATTTTCTAAATAAATAAGGATCTAATGCTCCTCTCGTCCCCAAATGCTTATGCTCTGATAAAACATGAGTTGCTATCGCATCATCTTGTGAACGATCAGGAATATCTCTTAACATAAAGATAACATCAAATCTATTTAACAAAGTAGGTTGAATATCAACTTGAGAAGCAAGGGGCTGATATGGATCAAATCGCCCAAATTTTGGATTTCCAGCGGCAAGAACCGACGTTTCTGCTCTCAATGAAGCCTGAACATTCGCCTTAGAAATTGTAACGGTCTGTTGCTCCATTGCCTCATGCATCGCACTTCTATCTTGAGGATCCATTTTCTCAATTTCATCTATACAAACAATTCCTTTATTTGAAAGAACCATTGCTCCCGCTTCCAAAGACCACCCTTTCAAAAATTCATCTCTTACAACCGTCGCTGTAAGTCCTGCTCCCGAAGCGGATTTACCAACAACATACCTTCCCTTAGGCGCAATCATCGAAATAAAAGTCAAAGTAACACTCTTCGCAACTCCAGGATCTCCTACCAATAAAATATGAATATCTCCTCTTTTCATAGTACCATCTGATTTTTCTTTTCTCACTCCACCAAATAATTGCAAAACCAAGGATTCCTTAATTTCTTTATATCCATAAATACTCGGAGCAATTGTATCTGCAAGTTTATCAAAAACCTGAGGGTCAACACTCAATTCTTTAATTTGTAATTCATCTTCTTCAGAGATTTCCAAAGCTTCATACGACTCTTCCATCGGAATAACATTATTTGCATCAATCGCTAAATCAAATCTTGTTGAAACTCCCGTCGGTAAAGGAACAGGCACTTCATTTAATATTCCAAAAATTTTAATTTTACTTCCCGGAGTTGTTCGCTCTTCCATTTTAGGATCAACTAAATCTTCTTTCAAAAAAACATTTATTCTTCTCGGTTGTTCTCCACCAACTAATGCTTCTGGAGATTCTTCAACGACTAAACGCTGAGCATCAATCATTTGTTTCAATAATAATTTAAAAAATCCTTTTCTTCCGCAAGAACATCTAGAAGGTTCCTTGAATTTTTTTTCTAACTGTAAAACAGAAATAATAGTTCCACAACTCGGGCATTCAAATTTCGCGCTAACAACCTGTGGCCTTACTTCAGAAGCCTGTCGCACAATTCCCTCAACCCAAATAAAATGATTAAGATGTTTAGCACGAATATTTCTGATTTTAATAAAATTATTTTTTGGAAGACCCAATAATCTAATCTTTGGATTTTTGACAAGCCCTGTTTCAGCAAGAGCCATTTCCAAATAAGTAAGAACCTCTTCAGGTTTTTCAAGCAAAAGTTCAGAAATTTGTGGTGAATGTTCAGCAAGATCTTCAAAACCTACAAGCACAACCCCTTCACTAGAACGCGCCGCTTTACCAATCTCTTTCTTTTGACTTAAGAAAAAATTCTTCGCCTCTACTAAAAATTCTTCTGTTTTAACACCTTCCATTTTAACCTCAATTAATTGATATACAATAAATTATCCCTTTAAAACAAAGTTAGT
Source organism: Candidatus Pacearchaeota archaeon CG10_big_fil_rev_8_21_14_0_10_30_48 (assembly GCA_002763155.1). Lineage (GTDB taxonomy): Archaea > Nanobdellota > Nanobdellia > Pacearchaeales > GW2011-AR1 > JACPLR01. The sequence continues at coordinate 8,844 of PFCU01000030.1, forward strand.
TTATATTGATTTCTATGTCTAAAAGGAATTATTCAAAAAACAGTACAATTTAGAAGTAATTACGTAATAAAATAATAAAATTACTTTTTATCCTTCAAAACTGCTTTAATATTCTCGTTAAGAATCCTCATACTTTCATCAAGTTGTTGTTTGTTCTTAGTTCCAGTACAAACAAATTTCCCATTACTAAATAATAAAAATGTTGCATTTGGTTCAATTAATTTGTAAACAAGACCTGGAAATTGTTCAGGTTCATATTCTGTGTTTTCCAAAGCAAGAGCCAAATAATTCAAATTCAGTTTAATGTCTATACTTCCTGAAGCAACAATATTCTGAACAGTGATTTTAGGTTTATCTGTAATTTTAACTCCAATCCTTGCTAATTGTTTAATTACTTGATTAATAACTTCTTTAACTTGAGCTAAAGATTTAGTTCCAGTACAAACAAGATTTCCCGACGAGAAAACAAGAACTGCCGATTTTGGTTTTTTTACTCTCAAAACTAATCCTGGAAATTGTTCAGGATTATATTCAGTATTGGTTTGCGTTCGCGCTAATTTCGTCAAAGACACAGGTTTTCCTAAAGAAGCAGTTGCAACAATATTTTGAACAGAAAGGTTACTTTTCATTTTAGGTATACCATTTATAAAGGAAATTCATTTAAAAAGCTTTTGATTAATGTTTTCTAACTCCAAGAACTATCAAAATAAATATTAAAGCAATTAATGAAAGAATACCGAAGACAATTGGTAAAATCTTATAATCAAAACCTTTCTCTGATGAACCCAAATAAAAACTATCTGCATCTTCGCTAGAACCTAAAGAAATCATGTTTGGAGTATTTCCACAATTTCCTGTTTCCAAACATGATTTTTCTTTTTGAGTTAAAGATTCTAAGATAATTTTATGTCGGCCACTTGAAGTTGAACTATTATCTGAATCATCATCACTATCATCGTGATCATCACAAACATCTCCGATTCCATCATTATCTGAATCTAATTGATTTGCATTTGAGATTAAAGGACAATTG
>PFCU01000030.1:9908-12054 GCA_002763155.1 Candidatus Pacearchaeota archaeon CG10_big_fil_rev_8_21_14_0_10_30_48
CCATCATTATCTGAATCTAATTGATTATGATTTGAAACAGTAGGACAGTTATCAACAGAATTCAAAATTCCATCTCCATCAGTATCATTAAGTGGAATATCTGGGTTATAATCATCTGGGTCAATATCGTTAGGAACTCCGTCTCCGTCAATATCATCATCGCACACATCTCCTAAACCATCGTGGTCAAAATCAGCTTGATTATGATTTGAGACTAAAGGACAATTGTCTATATTATCATTAACACCATCGTTGTCTCCATCAACATTATCTGGGAAAGGATCTTCATCGTTAGGCAAATTATCTCCATCTCTATCGTCATCACAAACATCGCCTACACCATCGTGATCTAAGTCAGCTTGATTGTGATTTGAAACTAATATACAATTATCAGCACCATCATTTATTCCGTCGTCATCTGAATCAGAATCATGAGGGTTTGGATCATATCTATCATCAATTCCATCGTTATCATCATCTTCATCACAAACATCTCCTAAACCGTCGTGGTCAAAATCTGCTTGGTCTGCATTATGAGTTGTTGGACAATTATCCACATCATCATTAACCCCGTCGTCGTCATTATCTTCATCTCCACCAACATCACTATCACATACATCTCCAACTCCGTCGTGGTCTGAATCTAATTGATTAGGATTTGAAACTAATGGACAGTTATCTAAATTATCATTTATTCCGTCGTCATCTGAATCAGGGTTGTAAGGATTAGGATCTTCATTATCTGGTAAACCATCATTGTCATCATCGTCATCACAAACATTTCCTAAACCATCATGGTCAAAATCAGCTTGATCAGGATTAAAAATAGAAGGGCAATTATCTTCACTATCTTTAACACCATCATTATCAGAGTCAGATCTATTATCTTGATTATCACAAACATCTCCAACTCCGTCGTTATCTATATCAGATTGATTTGGATTATAAACAGCAGGACAATTATCAACATTATCGTCAACTCCATCATCATCGCCATCAGTATCTACCGGAGGAATTATATAATTAATTTTTACCTTCCAAAAAATTAAATTTTCTCCAGCTTCGTAAACATCTTTACCATACCATAAAACAACTTTCTTTCTTACAAAATCATAATATCCAGCGCTAGGAACACTATTTGTTGGAAGTCCTTGAGGAATATTTATTTTATTAAATTTATTTGTTGCTAAATTATATTCATACAATCCTTCAGAATACCATAATTGAACTGCTGTAGGTTTTTGAACTGGTCGAGGAACATTAATTCCAAGAACAATATTTTTAACTATCTCAATATCTAAAGCATTAACACTTCCATCTTCATTCAAATCAGCACAACCATCTGGACTATTAGATAACCCAGCATTAATTACTCTCTGAATATCTAAAGCATTAACAATTCCGTCGTCATCAACATCTCCGAAAACTTTTGATTCACAAAAATTAGCTTTATCAAAATCAAAATAATATCCTACCTTCGGTGTTTTACCAGCAGGCAATCCAAAATCCTCAGAATTGAAAGGCCCAAGCATTCTTATGTTTAAAGCATCATACAAATAAATCTCTCCTTTATTATTCCATAAACTTACAATTCCAGGACCAAATCCTTGTGCATATCCTAAAACAGGTCTAAAATTCGAAGGAACACCAGTTAATGTCAAAGATTGAAAATCTCCAGTGCCTGTCCAAATTTGATAATTTCCATTTGCATCCCAAAGTCCAACGATAGATTGTCCTCGTAAATTATGTGAATAACTTGTTTGCGGATTAAATCCCTCAGGTAATCCAAAATCACTTCTTATCTCATCAGACAAATCAATAAAATCAACACCATTATTCGAAATAAAATCAACACCATTATTCGAAATAAAATAATTTCCATTTGCATCCCAAAGTCCAATCGGATTAGAAGGGAAAACACTTTCATATCCAGCCACAGGAGTAAAATCTTGAGGCAAGCCATTATAGTCAGCAGAAACAAAATAGTCAGCAGAAACAAAAGTTGTTAGCGAAACTAAAACTAGAATTGTAAAAAGTAATGTTGAAAATCCATATCTCATAGTGTAACTCCATAATGACAGTTTATAAAGATTGTTATATTATACTATAATAGTTATTACTTGATAATTACTACATATTTCTACTT
>PFCU01000055.1:0-333 GCA_002763155.1 Candidatus Pacearchaeota archaeon CG10_big_fil_rev_8_21_14_0_10_30_48
TAGTTTTAAGTTTATTGATTGTGGAAGAGTGCTAAGAAATAATTATCTCGCCCTTCGTTCTTTTGGAACATAATTTTTGATGAAAGTTCCTTGAATTTTACCTACGCCTAATAAATCATCTTTGTTTTTTATGACAATATATTTTTTATTTGAATTAGTTTCTATTTGTAAATCTTCTCCAGTCATCCATTTTTCTGCTTGTTCGTCGGTGATTTCAATAATATTTTCTTTAATTTGACTTTTTATTTCTGGGATATTTATGGCATCGAAAGCTATTCTTGTTTCTTCACTATCTATATTTGCTATTCTTGAACCGATTAATTCTACGTGGAT
>PFCU01000055.1:348-8363 GCA_002763155.1 Candidatus Pacearchaeota archaeon CG10_big_fil_rev_8_21_14_0_10_30_48
TGGATTTTTTGAGAAATTACATTTAGTTCGTCTTTAGATAAAGAACCGGAGAAAATTCTTATTTTGTCTTTTCCAGATTTTATGAATAAATGATTTAATTTTGATACTCCACAGAATTCATCTAAGTGGGCTAGTATTTTATTTTTCTTTGTTTTGTCTAGGAATTCTATTAGTGTCATTTCCCTACCTTTCTAAATTTAGCTATGAAAAATCCTTCAGTGTTGTTGTCTTGAGGGTAGATTCTTGTGGCTTTGATTACTTCTGGATGATAAGTTGTTCCTTGCCATTCTGTGATTCCTGGGCGGGTTTTTATTGGTAAATTGACTTTTTGAATTTGCATTTCAGGATAATTTTCTAAAATGTAAGATACAATTTCTTCGTTTTCTTCTGGAGCATGAGTGCAAGTTGAGTAAATTAATTCTCCGTCAGTTTTCAAAACTTCTATCGCAAATTTTACTAATGCTTTTTGGATTTTAGATAATTTTCTTATTAAGTTATTTGAGAACATTTTTGTGCTTTGTATAGAGCTTCGGATTGTTCCTTCTCCAGAACATGGGGCATCCACTAAAATTTTATCTGCAGTTATTTTTAATTCTGAAAGTTTTTTACAAAGTAATTCTCCAGGTGTCTTTGTTATAATTGCATTTGTTACTCCGCAACGTTGAATATTGGTCGAGAGTATACTTATTCTTCCCATGCTTGCATCGTTGGCAATGACTGTTCCTCGATTTTTCATATATGCTGCTGCTTGAGTTGTTTTACTTCCAGGTGCTGCGCAAAGGTCTATAAATAATTCTTCTTCTTTTGGAGCTAATGCAATTAAGGGCATCATGCTTGAAATTTCTTGAATGTAATAATAACCTAAAAGATGTTCGCGTGCTTTTCCAAGTTCTCCGGGTTGTAAAGAAGAATTATCTTTTCGTCCTTCAATAATTATTATTTCAGGGTTTTCATTGAAAGGTTGTTTAATTTTCCATTTTGTTTCAAGGCGTTTTTTTAATTCTTCTACTGAAATTTTTAAAGTATTGACTCTAATAGAATTAACAGGGTGAACATCTGAAATATCGCAGAAAGATTTCCAGTCAGAACTATCTGTCATTAGTAATTTTAATCTTTCTCTATGTTCTGGTTTTAATTTTTCAATAATATGGTCGGGTCTTTTAGTCATGGTTTTGAGAATGTAATAATGCTTATAAAGTTTTAATTTGTGAGTGTATTATGCCAATCTTTAATGAAGATAAACCTGTAAGCAAATATTTTACTTGTATTTATGATGTTGATCATAGAAGTAGAAATCAGAAATTTATTAATTTGGCAGATATTCTTGATTTGAATGGAAAAAATAATTGGAAATGGGTAAGGCAACTTTATTTTTCTTTGAATGATTTTGAAAAAAGAGAAGTTGATGAATATCAAGAAAAAGAGGGAAGTAATTATCTTAGAAGACTTCTACAGGATAATATAGATGCTAGAACCTTTAACGATATGATTGATCTTTTAGGACATGAAAATGGTAATGATTGGAAGTATGTTCGAGAAATGTATAATTCTTTAGAAGAGAAGGACAAAGAAGAAGTTATTGCATATACTGGAAATTTAAAAGAAGAAAGAGATAAAAATTTTGAAGAAGAAGCGCTTAATGAACAGAAAGAATATATTCGTAAGTATGGTCTTGGTCCTATGAGTATGAGTGCTGTTTAATTAATTTTTATTCTTCCAATGCTAAAGAATCCAAAGGTATTGAAACTTTCATATGAAATGAAGGCAGGGTTTCATAAAATGGAGGATAGATTATTCCGTATGTTTTCTTTGATAAGTCTTTTGTTTTGTCGTCGGTAATTTGAAATGAATTTCCACTTGATACGTCTATTCTTCCTTGGTAACCTTTTTTAATCGCTTTCTCTACAAAATATAATCCTAGTCCTTCATTTAACCTGTTAATGTCTGTTTGAGTTTCATCTAATCTATAACCTTTTTCAAATATCTGTTTTAATTCAGTTATATTTATAGGAGAGGTTACCATATTTTCTAATTCTAATATTAAATCTTTGGAATTTGTGTAAATGGCAGATTTTATTAGTGATTCCCTTGGAGCGTATTGAATTGCATTTCCAATTACATTTGAAAAGATGCTTCTCATTGCAGAAATATTCGTATTTACTTCTAAATCTTTAATATCTTCTTTGAAATATAATTCTAATCCTAATTCTCTTTGAGAAATCATTGTATGTTCATAAGATTGGATTGTTTCGTCGAATCTTTCCCATAGGTTGAATTTTTTAGAATCTTTTTTTAGAGCTTCTGGAGTGATGTCACTTAATTTTAAAATTTCTGCTAAATCAGATACTTTTCTTCCAGAACTTCCAATAACTCTTAAAAATCTTCTTGCCTCGAAGATTTTTTTATTTCTTTCTTCTTTATCTTTAGCGTCTCTTATTTCTCCTAGATAATTGTCCAACATTTCTCCAGCCATATTTAATTTAGCTACTGGACTTTTAAGGTCGTGAACTAATAATTTCTCTATCTCTCTATGGAATTCTCTTTCTCTTAGTAATTCTTCACGTTCTTCTTTCAATTTCTGATATCTTTCTTCCATTTTGAGTTCTCTTGAGGGATTAAAGGAGTGAGTGGGTTTATAAAACTTGGTATCTAATTAATCTCATGAAAAACATACATAAGACGATTTTGTTTACTTTTGTTATCTGTTTAATTTCTGTTATTTTTATTGTTTCATTTCAATTAACAACTCAGAATTCTTTAGGAATTAGTTGTAGTTATTTAGATCCTATTACTATTGATGCTCTTGCTTTTTTGGCTGCGAGTTTCTTAGTTGCCGATGGAATTTATCGAATTTGGGAACATAAAAATGCCCCTCTGAAAAAACAATGGAGTCGTTCGGTAAGAATTCTTTTTGGTTGTTCAATAATTGCGTTGCATCTTGTTCAGGTTTTTTATAAGTTTTTTTAGAATAACTTCGTCTGTTTATTTCCTGCGATTAAGTCATCGAAGTTTTTATTGAATAGTGTAAGGACTTGTATTGCAATGGGTTTGATTTGTTTTTCTATGTAATGTTCGTAATCTAGTTTATGTTTTAATAATTGAATTGGTTCAGGTCCGTCGGTTGTTAGGTAATATTCAATTAAATTTGAATCAAGACTCTTTAGTTTTCTTGCGGCTTTTACATGGGGAGGAGTTGTCTTGGTGTATTCTTTTAAGTCTTTACGAATTGATTTTCTGTAAATTAATTTTTTGTCTAATTCTCCTGAATTAATTTTTTTAATGTAGGATTTTATGAATTTTGTGATTTCTTCTTTATGGAAAACTTTTAAGAGTAATTCTTTTTGGAATTCTTGTGCGGCTTCTGTCCAGTCTCCTCTTATTGCTTCTAGTCCTGTTATTTCTAAGCTTTCTTTTCCGTCTTTTTTTAGTAAGCCTGCGTATCTTTTTTTAGCGGCTTTTTCTTCTGGATTCTTCCCACGTATTTGTGGAATCATTAGAGATAAATATAATTTTTCATATTCTAATTCTAAGTAAGATTTTCGTTTGTAGTTTTTTTCTATGTATTTTTTATAGAAGTCATTTATGTAAGATTCTATTTCTTTTCCCATGAGTTCCATATTTTTTGGTTTTCCTGTAACCACAAAAACAGAATCTGTGTCCATGTAGATGACTTTGTATCCTAATTTTTCTATTTCAGAGGCAGTTAGTTTTATTATGAATTGGCCGAAGTGTGTGATTGCGTTTGCCATTTTTAGATTAAAGTAACGGCAGTTTGGAGAGGCCAAAACCCCGAAAAAAGAATTCATGATTATTTTTATTGCGTAACTGCTTAATTCTCTTTTTTCTGATTTTGCTTTTTCTCTTGCTTTATGAAGATTTTCAATTATTTCTGGTAATATTCCGTCGGTATTTTTGAAGTAGGCTTTGTTTGGAGATTCTATGTAATCTTTTTCTTTTTTTTCTGAGAAAGATGCGGGGTCTATGTTGAATGTTTTTATTATTGAAGGATATAGAGATTTGAAATCGAGGATTAAGACATTTTCGTAAATTCCGGGAGTTGTGCTGTGAACATAACCTCCGGTTATTCGTTCTTCTTTTTTTTCGAATTGTAATGTTTCTGACACAAGATTTTTTGAGTTTGCTGTTCGAATATATAGGGAGTCAAAGTTTGCGATTGAACCTCCGATTCTATCTAAAGGCATACCTGTTAATTGTGATCTTTCAATAGAAAGTTCTATGGCTTTTGTTTTTTCTAGAATTTTGTAAGCGAGTTCGCAGTCAAGTAAATTGTAATCGACGAGTTGTTGTAAGTATTTTTCTTTTTTTGATTCATATAAATCTGATATTTCTCCGTGTCTTTCCATGCCTGAACCTTTGATTGATTTTCCTTTTTTTAGTAACGATTGTGCTACATTTTCTAAAGAATATGATTCGAACTTTGCATTTTTTATTGTTGGAGCTTCTTGGATGTAAGGATCTCGGACAAAATTTAATCCGTCGAGAACTTGTCTTCCAGTGATGTTGACTGTGGATTTTCTGAAGAAGTTGCTTTGAATTTTTATAGAGGTATTTGATTCATCTCTTCCTAAATCAAAGAGGATTTTGTGTTTTGTAAAAAGAGATTTTAGAAATGCTAAATCGAAATCAATGACGTTCCAGCCGGTAATTATGTCAGGGTCTAAATCGATTAATTCTTTTTTGAATTTTTCTAAACATTCAGCTTCATTATCACAGATGACTGCATGAGCTAATTTGATTTTAGATTTTGAAGGATTTACTAAAAAGTTTTTTTTGTAGTTATCTGAGTAGATTCCTATGCAGTAAATTTCTCCTTTATTTCCTGATTCAATGTCTATAGATGCGAGTTTGAGATTACCGCGAAATTCCTTTGTAGGAGATATTTCTGGGTTGAAGAATACTTTGTCTATTTTTGAATTTGGTTCTTCGAAGCTGTCTCCATAAATTTCGATGTTACCTAATAAATTATTGTCCATTAAGAATCGGTAGTGAGGTCTTATGTCTGCTTCGTAAGTTGTTATTTTTTTCTTTATTTTGTCAAATGTTTTTGTTAGTCCGGGTTGAGTTTCGAAAATAATTTTTGAGACTTTTTCTCCTTGGAAATTTGTTAGTTTTGTTTCTTGAATTTCGTATTCTTTGATATGTTTTTTTACTTTTTTTACATCTGAAGTTTTAATATAAAAATAAGGTTTGAACTCAGCCACAACTAAGAAAGAGTTTTTGTTTTCTAAACGTCCATATAATTTAATGAGGGTCCTATCATTTTTAGTTTCATAAGTTGGATAGACGATAAAACCGTTATATTTTGTCATAAAGTATTAAATTTAAGATAGTTTAATAAAATGTTGTTTGTTGTTTGTTGTTATTATGTAAGGGTGACAATAGAAAGGTTTATAAAGTTTTGAAGAGTTTGTTTTTTATGATAAATAAAAATCAAAAAAGAGAAATGCTGGATTATGTAGTTTCGAATATCGAAGACGGTGGATTAGATGTTAGGCCACGAACTAAGGAGTTAGTTTCAGGAATTGATTCTAATTATATTTTAGTTGGAGATAAAGAACTTATTTTTTTAGTTGACCAAGTTTATCCGAATAATGTCCTATCTAGAATTAATCAAAATGCTATAGTTCAAGGAAAAAATAGCACTTTTTTATTATTTAAAGACGGTGAAACTTTTTTTAGAAGTGCGGCTAGGGAAAAAAGATATAAGAAGGATGGAAATTTAAGTTTGAAACATTATACTAATAAAGATTTGCACAGGATGATTATGTTTAGACCAGAAGAGTCTTATTGTTTAAGTAATGATTTCTTACAATATTATCAACCAGAATCTGCAAGACTTGAACAAGGAATTGTTTCTTTTAAATTTAGGCCTGTGATTTTTGATTATTCTCATTTGCCTTATGATGAGAGACCTCGTGGAAAGAATATGGAAGAGTCTAAAAAATTAAAAGTTTGGTCTGAAAAAGAATTTAATGGCGGAGCTTTTAAGCTTGAAGATAATTTTTTAGTGCCACAATAATTATTTATACTTCTTTTCTTGATTAAATTAAATCAAATGAAAACCATTTTCAAATATAAATTGCAGGAACAATTTACATAATCAAATGAGAAACATTTTCAAATATAAATTGCAGGAACAATTTACATTATGGGATTAAATATTCGAGAGATTGTTCCGAAGAAGGAACTTGATTTTAGAAATTTGAAAGATGAGATTATCGTCGTTGATGCATTTAATGCTCTGTATCAATTTCTTAGTTCTATAAGACAATACGATGGAACGCCTTTGAAAGATAAATCAGGGAAAGTTACGAGTCATTTATCTGGGTTACTTTATAGAAATATTTCTTTGCTTTCTGAAGGAATTAAAATTGTTTATGTTTTTGATGGAGAGGCTCCTGATTTGAAAAAGAAAACTGGCGAGAAGAGATCAGAAATTAAAAGAGTGGCTAAGGAAAAATTTATTTCAGCGAAAGAAGATGATGATGTTGAAGGAATGAAAAAATATAGTTCTCAGATGGTTAAACTTGATGACGAGATTATTGAAGAGAGTAAGGAATTTTTGAAAGCGTTGGGTATTGGAGTTATTCAGGCTCCTTCCGAGGGTGAGGCACAGGCGTCGATAATTTCTAAGGAAGGAAGGGCGTATGCTGTTGCTTCGCAGGATTATGATTGTTTGCTTTTTGGAGCGCCTAAATTAATTCAGAATTTAACATTGGCGAGGACGAGAAAAACAGTTTCAGGTGTTGTTGAGATTAAACCAGAAGTTATTGAATTGGAAAATGTTTTGAAAGAATTGGGGATTACTCATGAGCAACTTATTTATTTAGGAATATTAGTCGGTACGGATTATAATATTGGAGGAATTAAGGGAATTGGGCAAAAGAAAGCTTTGAAACTTGTCAAGGAATTTAAAACTCCGGAAAAGATTTTTGGTTCTTTTGAGGAAGAGTTAGGTTTTGATTGGAAAGAAATTTTTGAAATGTTTTATAGGCCAAATGTTAAAAAAAATGCCGAAATTTTATTTCCTAAGATGAATGAAGATAAAATTCGAGAGATTTTATTGAAGCATGATTTTTCCGAGGAGAGAGTTGAAAAACAAATAGAAAAATTGAAAATGATTAAGGGAAAGAGTGCACAGAAGACTTTGTTTTAACGCTCGCACTTTGTGCTCGCGTAGATTGGAGCTTCGCTCAGAATTATTGAAATTTTCTCTGCCTTTGGACAAGAGAAAATTTCTTATTAATTTAAGTTAATGAGAGAAACTTTTTATTTAGGTACTTTTATGAGATTAAATTAATGTAAACTCCTTTTTGTTAAGTTATTTTGAGGGGAATTATTTTATAGTTCTGGAATTTGATGAATCTGAACATTTTACTAAAGTTAGATTTATTTTGTAATGATGTTTTTGAGAGATTGAATTGAGGTTATTTTTGTAATTATCTAAATATTTATAATTATTATTTTTTATTAGATTTTATGGTTGGTGAATCTCGAAGAAGTATTATTGAATTTCCAGAACTAATTTATGATTCTTATAAAAATCTAGGATGGCCTATTTTATTCGATGAACATAAATTTAATTGGGAACCTTCTTTTCAGAGTTAGAAACTTATGTAAGAGATTTATGTAATCAAGTTGTTTTAAAATTCAAAGAATTGGAGAGGACTCAGGAGTATAAATATTCTCGAGATGTTCTTTTTGCAAGAGTTTTCAAGGGAGAATATTTTACTAATACAGGTGGAGAAGGAGTAACTACTAGTGAGATTTCTTGTACACATTGTATTGACTGGGGGTTAGGTGATTTGTTAAGAAACTATAAAGAGACTCCAAAACCTTTTGAATTGGGATTTATAGTAATTGGTAAGATTGATTACGATTTCGGAGATAAAGATATTAACCCTATGCCTCTTAGTAAATCTTTGAGTTTTGTTCGGTAGGTTAGTTTCATCAAAGCAGTATTTTTAAAACGCGGAGCGAAGCGGAGCGTTGAT
>PFCU01000055.1:8377-8665 GCA_002763155.1 Candidatus Pacearchaeota archaeon CG10_big_fil_rev_8_21_14_0_10_30_48
TTTTGAAATTTCCTTCTGATGTAAAAAAATATGAAAAAATAAAATCTGCGAAGCAGTTGATGAATGAAAGGAAATCAGTTAAGACCGTTGTTGAAAAATCCGGAAATGTTAAAGGGCGTTTAAGGACGATAAAAACAATTCATTTGGCTGGAAAGAAGAATTTAATTGCCGAATACATTGAAAATGGATGTAGATTTAAGTTAAATGTTGAAACTTGTTATTTTTCATCAAGATTGAGTAATGAAAGAAAGGAAGTTGCAAATCAGGTAAAAAAAGGAGAGATTGTTT
>PFCU01000001.1 GCA_002763155.1 Candidatus Pacearchaeota archaeon CG10_big_fil_rev_8_21_14_0_10_30_48
GAATTAATAAATAATTTTAATGAAATTTATAATTTAAAATATTTTTAATCCATCACACACAATCAATGAGAAATGTTAAATAAAACTCACAATTAGCACTTTTGACAAAGACAAGAATAGAACAAATAAAAAGAATTGGATCTTAGTTTCATAAAATAAAAATAGATAGAATTTATTGTAGTAAATTTAATCGAGCAAAAGACATAATGTTTTGTTAGAAAGAAATAGACAAGAAATCAGAAAGCTTAAATACTTACATTTCTTACATTTCTTACAAGTAATATGCAAGAGGAAATTAGAGAAATAAGAACTGTGAAAATAACAAGAAAGGGACAAGTAAGCATTCCTTCGGCTGTAAGAGCGAAAGCTGGTTTTGAAGAGGGTGCGAAAATTAATGTGATTGCCTATGATGATAGAGTAGAGTTAAGACCGATGAAAAAAGGAAAATTAAGTGAAGCTACGATGTGCTATATAATGTCAGAAGAAGCTTTGGCAAGAAATTGGGACACTCCGGAAGAGGATGAAGCATGGAAAGATTTGTGAAAGGAGAAGTTGTTGTTTTGGAATTTCCTTACACCGATTTATCAAAAACTAAAAAGAGACCAAGCCTTATTGTTGCTAATTTGAAAGGAGACAATCTTATTCTTTGTCAAATTACTGGACAACTAAGACCAGACCTTGATTTGATTAACTTGGAAAAAGAAGATTTCCAAACTGGTGGATTGCAGAGAGACAGTTTTATTATGCCCTCTTTTGTTTTCACAATTCATAAATCAAAAATTAATTATTCTGCTGGAAAACTCAAGAAAGAGAAAATAAAAGAAATAGAGAAGAAACTTTGCGAGATATTTACAAGATAGAACATTTTGTTAGAACTTAGAAAGTATATCCTTTTTGATATACTTTGTGTAAACTAATAGATCGTATAAGTTACTTTTTTGATAGCACTTTTATTTTAAACATTTACTTAAATCTTCTTTATTCAAAATTAAATACCTAAATTTGCCTTGTCTTAACTCGTTTGAAAATCCATTTTTAGGAGAACAAACAATAATTTCATAACCTGCCTTTTTAATAATTTTCATAACTGGAATAAAGTCAGAATCTCCAGAAATTAAAATGCAAACACGGCATTCTTTATCCACTAAGGTTTTTCTTATCATATCTGATGCTATCAAAACATCAACTCCTTTCTCTATCTTTGTTTTAATACTCTTTATATATTTTAATTTTCTAATTCTAACAGTTATATTATTTTTCCTTAAATTATCTAAGAATTTTAAATGATTATAATAGATGTTTTTGTTATCTTTAATGTCTGGAATAGCATTATAATATCTTATTTGTTTTAAATTTAAATCAAACTTTTTACATATTAATTGGGCCAAGCAATTAAAATCAATCCTCTTATCTTCATCAATTAATGTTTTAGAATTATGATAAAAATTGCTTCCATCTATAAATAGAATGCCCTCTCTTTTCATTTTAAAGTAAGCCCGGCATTGTCAAAGACCATACCGGGGAGTTAATTAATTATTATAAGAAGATGGAGTATTTAATATTTTCTATGCTCCAAATTTTATTTGAATAAAGTATGAATTATCATAAAATCAATTCTTAGAAAGTATATCCTTTTTGTTATATCTACCATATTAATTCAATGAAGTCCTCTACTCCTTTTAATATTACATGATTTTTAATTGTTTCTTTAATCAAAGTATCATTTTTATCAAAATTATTTTTATCAATTCGAATAATATTTATTTTAATATTATATAATTCTTCTAAATCTTTTATCTCTTCATTTTTTCCAATTATTAATATATCTAAATCTGATCTTTCATTAGATGAAAAATTAGCATAACTTCCAAATACAACTAAAATTCCTTTAGTTCTTAATTCAGATTTATTAAATAATTCTGTAAATTTTTTATATTTTTCAATAAACTTCATTTTTTTATTAATCTCAATTAATTTTATTATTTCTTTAATATTAGAATGATGATTATTAATATAATAATATTTATTCTTGCCTTCAACTGAAAATTTTAAGATATGCTCTTTTTCAAGTCTCTTTAATATATTAGAAACTGTTTTTTGGTTCATCTTTAATTTTTTTGCTATCTCTCTTCCATAAATCTTTTTATTAAAATCTGTTGCAAATTCTTCTAAAATATCTAAAATATTATTATTGAGTATCATATTACTCATATGAGTAATAAAGTATTTAAATTTTTCTAATTAAATATATAGGTCTTTCACAGAATCAAACCATAAAAACGATAAATGCAAATATGTTAGGAATTCGTAGATATCTAATGTATTTTTCTGAGGTTATAAGTATAGTTTATTACTTAATTTATCCTATTGTTTAGAAAAAATTTAGAAAGTATATCTTTTTTGTTATACTTTGTGTAAACAAATAAAGTATAGAAACATTTAAATATAAGGTTACCTATTAGGTAACTATGTAAAATAGCTAAGAAAAATAACAACATGGCAACAGAAATACCTCAATATGGCTTGAAAGCATATGCTTTGTTATTTGCGAAGCATAAAGATAAAGAAGAATTTAAACAATCCGAGTTAGATTGGATAGTTGGGCAAAGTATGAAAAAGAAGATATTTTCTTTATTATTAAGGGCGGGTTGGGTTAAAAAACAGGCAGATAATACCTATGTTTGTATAAATCCAGAAATTATAATTAATAGTTTATTGGAATTTAAGGTTCCTCAAATAATAATGGAAGCAGAAAAAGATTATGCTTTTACAAACTTATCAGCTGTAGAGATTTGGAGCGATTATTCTTATGTTCAAAGAGGAATGGAAAAATCTCCTTATTTTATAAAAATATTAGCAAAAGATTTAAAATACTGGAAAAATTTCTTTAATAGTCATAATATTGCTAATTATGTTAATCAAGGAACTACAATAGGAGAATATATTATTTTAATTCCTGTTAAGAAATTAAGTTTTGTAGAAAAAGAAGGTTATAAAGTTGAAAGTTTAAAAGAAACAATCAAATTAGCAAAATTAAATGAAATGTATTTGTATGCTTACAATTACATAAAAAAGAAATATCAAAATGTTACAGCTTAGAGAAAAAGAAATTTTTGAAACTTTAAAGAAAATGATTAAATTCAAATTTGTAATTATCGGAGGATATGCAGTAAATGCTTACACTCTTCCAAGATTTTCAGTTGATTGTGATATTGTAGTTAAAAACAAAGATGAATTAAGAGAGATTAAAGAAGCTCTGATAAATTTTGGTTATTTAAAAGAAGAAAGTAATAAAGACATAACTTCTTACTATGGAGATTTTTTAAGATTAGAGAAAGATTTAGGAGATAATATTAAAGTAAGTATAGATATTTTAATCAAAGAAGTTTTAGACAGGCAAACAAATGCTACCTTTTCCGCTGATTGGGTATTTGACAATTCGGAGGTAAGAACATTGAGAGGAAAAACAATCACTGAAGAATTAAAATTAAGAATCATAAATTTAGATGCTTTATTTATCTTAAAGTTGGTGAGTTGTAGATTAACAGACATAAGAGATATATTTATGTTAGCTCCAAACATAAAGAATAAAGAATGGATAAAAGAAGAAATCTCAAAAAAATATAATTTTAATAAATTGTTTTTGAAAGTTAAAAATAAAATAACCACAAAACAATTCAAAGATAGCTTACAAGGAGTTTATGGAATTATAGATGATAAAGTTTTTGAGAAACATAAAAAGGCAATTCTAGATTTGGAGAAAATTAAGAAATCAAAATAAAACTAATCTTAAGAAAGTATATCCTTTTTGATATACTTTGTAATTAAAATGTATAAGATTCAAATAGCAAATGATAAAACAGAAAAGAGATTGAGGAAATATATTCACCAAAGAAATGACATTAAGAATAAGCTTGATAAATTAAAGATTAATCTAAGGAGAGAACTAAATGCACATCCTTTGCATGGAAGATTAGCTGGAAAATAGAGCTGTTGGTTAGGTTCAAACATAAGAATTATTTATAGTATAAATGATATTGAAGAAACAATTACAATTGAAGCTACTGGAACTCATAAAATTTATTAGAATTAATACTTAAACTCTTTCTAAAATTTGATGCATAGTATCGGGATTTTGAAGTATTTCTATTGTTTCTTTCATTCCTTCATATTCTCTTAAAGATATTTTAATCATAGTTTTTTCCATAATAATTATATATTTCTTAACTTTATAATCCTTTTGGTTGTTTTTTAAAATATAGTATAGGCAGAATCAAACTGGTGAATCCTCGGTGTGAATAAATAGACTAAAAAGGTAACCTTTTGTAACAAATTGGTTGTTTATATGAGCCTTCCGATTAGAAAAATAATTAAACTAGAGTATTTTTATTTTATAATGGTTCAATTGATTGAAGATAAACAAATTTCAAAAATTATTGAAAAAGCAAAGAAAGACGAGGAAGTTTTAGCTGTTGCTTTGTTTGGGTCTTATTTAACTAAAAAAGATTATAATGATATAGATGTTTGTCTTTTTTTGGATAAGAAATATTCTAATTTGAAATTATCTAATAAAAAAATAGATTATGCTAAAGAAGTTAATGAAAATATAGATGTTCAAATCTTTCAACAATTGCCTATGTATATAAGGATGAGAATTCTTAAAGAAGGAAAAATAATCTTTGTAAAAGATATGCCTTCTTTATACGATTTAGCTTTCTTAACTATTAAGGAATATAATTTATATGAAAAATATTATGAAAATTATTTATCAAAGATGAAAAATGGATAAGAAAAGAATTCTTAGTAAGTTTGTAGAAATAGATTCGTATTTAGAGGAATTGGATGAAATTAAGCCATTGGAATTTGAAGATTATGAAGGTTCCATTTTAAATAAACGCTCTATAGAGAGAATACTTCAGATTTCTATAGAAGTTGTTTTAGATATTTGCAATCTTTTAGTATCTGATTTGAATTTAGGAATTCCTGCAGATGAAGATAGTGTTTTTGACAAACTTCGAAAGAAAAAAATTATCTCTAAAAAACTTTACGATATTCTAATAGAGATGAAAGGATTTAGAAATGTTTTAGTTTATAAATATGGGGCTATTGAGGATGAAAAAGTTTTTGAAGTTTTAACTGATAAATTAGATGATTTTCAAATATTTAAGGAAGAAATTTTGAAATTTATTGAGAAATAATTTTTATGAGTTGTCTTAAACTTTTCTAAGATAAATATTTCTAATTTATGTTTGTGTCTCTTATCAAAATTTTCCAATACTGAAAAATAAGTTAATCTCGATTTTTACCCTTTTTCTTCAAGAATCCATTTCCAAATTGGAATTAATTTTATTATACCCTCTTCAAATTTAATTTCTTTTTCTTCGTTTTTGGTTAACATTAACCCTTCTTTTTTATTAAATTTCTTCATAAATTCTTTAATTGTTTTAAAATCTTCTGAATTAATTTTTTCTTGATATTTTACTTCTATAGGGATATCTTCATAGATTATATCTATTTCTCCACCATTCTTCCAGAATGACAAAGGTTTAATTTTGTTTACTGCTAAAGTTTCAATCATTCTTCCAAAAAAATTTTCTTCAATTTTAGGTTTGTATAGGTATATTAAAGCATTATCCGTCGGATATGCTCTTTTTTTCTTTCTTAAAGTAGTTATACTTCCTTTTCTGTAATTGCCTAAAAGAATTATTAAAAAACTTTCTTTGAGATAATTAAGATAATCTTTTATTACTCTCCTATCTTTTCCAAACTGTTTGCTTAAAGATTGATAATCTATATACATTCCAGGGTTTGTAGAGATTAATTCTAATAAAACTTTTAAAAAGTCTGGATCTTCGAGTTTGAACATTCTAGGAATATCTTTGTAAACTATTTTATCTACAACTAAAGTTCTAATATATTCCTTGAAATCTTTATTTGTTTCAAAAGAAAATGTTTCAGGAAATCCCCCTTTCTCTGCAAATTTTATAAAAAAGGGTTTTATTTTTGTTTCATATTTAAATTCATTTTCTTCTACTTTGTTAAATTTGAGGAATTCTCTAAAAGTAAAAGGTGTTAATGTAAATTCAAAAATTCTACCTGCAAGGGTTTCTTTTGTTTTTTTTCTTATGAAAAGAGATTCTGAACCACTTATTATAAATTTTAGTTTGGGATAAAGGTCGTAATATTTTTTTAATTCATTTTCCCATCCATCACATTTTTGAATTTCATCTAAGAAGATATAAATCTTCCCTGCTCTAAAATCTTTGAAATGAATCTCTTTATAGGTTTCTAAAACTTCACTTAATTTTACTGAAATTTCATCAAAAGAAAAGAATAAGATATTTGTTTTGTTAACATTTGTTTCTATTAATCTTTGTATTAGTTGATACATTGTTGTTGTTTTTCCAACTCTCCTAAGTCCAATTAATGCTAATATGAATCTTTTATCTAAATGCTTTTCTATCTCCGAATAGATATCTCTTTTAAAAGGCAAAGCTAAATCTGGGTCTACTTTTTTACTTGTCCACCAATGATTAAATTCTTCTAATTTAGCTCTTTCCATTTTTATTTATGTACATTAGAATGCATGTATTTATAAACTTTATGGTTATCTTAATGTACTTATTTGTGAATAATATATTATGTTTTATAATTTTACATCAACAATCCCTTGAGAAACTAATTTTTTGAATTCTTCATAAGTTTTTTTATGTTCTTCTGGAGCTTTTGTTATTATTTCTTTCATAATTAAATATGCTTTGGCTGTATAAAAAATAGAATGATAAGTATGAGTAATAACCGAACTGAAATATGTTTCTGGTTTATCAATTTCTTGTATTTTAGTTTGAATATCTTTATTAACACTTATCTGCATTATTATTTCAGCAAGTTTCAATTCATTTTGTGCTCTTTGCAAATAAAGTTTAGTATCTGAATCCATTTTTTATACCTTTTTTTAATAATGAATAAAAAATATGAGAATTGTATATTGATGAATGTTTTCTTGCTATTTGTTTACCTAAATTTTCTTCATCTACTTTTAACATTTCTAAAAATTCATCTTTACTAATAACATGACTATCAATATTTAAAGGAGTTTTAAGTTCAGATGATTTAATAGCAGTTTCTATTATTTTTCTATTATTTTCCTCATCAATAAATACAGCAACATCTAAATCAGAATTTTTTGTTTGTTTTCCTGAAGCATAAGAACCAAAGATAACAATTGAAAAAAATGAGGTATGTTTTTCAACATCTTCTTTAATTCTTTCTATAGTTCTTAAGGCAAATTTAGAAAGTTTTTTTGTATTAATTAATTGAATATAATTAAAAACCAATTCATTATTTATATTAATGGTGTAAAGTAAAGACCTACCAATTTTTCTCTCTTTAACAATATTTTCTTCCTTAAACTTCTTTAAAGCTAAAGTTAAAGCATTATTAGATTTTTCACCACAAGCTTCTTTTATTTCTTTAATAGAATACTCTTTAAGCATATTCTTAGTTAAAGGTTCAAATATCTTAAACTGACTTTTTGTTAACATTTTATTCTATTTGTTTTTTAACTTTTTATTTAACCAAATATTTGGTTTCTATTAACCAATTTATTGGGGGGTTATAAATATTTCTATTGTCAATTTAGATGTGCGCCTAGGAGACATATGTCACCCCCTAAAATAATAATTTAAAATCATTATAAATTTCATCAGGAGTCTTCTTTTCTAAACTAGTATGG
>PFCU01000044.1 GCA_002763155.1 Candidatus Pacearchaeota archaeon CG10_big_fil_rev_8_21_14_0_10_30_48
TCCAATTTTAATTTTATCTAATTTCAAATCTTTAATTTCTTTTGAGTCAAAAGTCGTCGGATCATTTTCATCTCGTCCTTTAATTATATCTAAAACGTATTTTGAAGAATCAACATCTTTTGTCAGAGATCCAATTTGATCAAAACTCATTGCTAAATCAATCAGCCCATATCTTGAAACTAATCCATAACTAGGTTTAACACCTACAACTCCGCAATGTGATGCTGGATTTCTTACGCTTCCACCAGTATCTGAACCCAAAGCACAATCGCAAAAACCTGCAGCAACAGCAACTGCACTTCCCGACGACGAACCACCAGGAATTAAATCTAAATTCATTGGATTTTTCGCAGGTCCAAAAGCTGAAGTCTCTCCACTTGCTCCAGAAGCAAATTCATCCATGTTAGTCATTCCTAAAATTATCCCATCTTCAAATTTTATTTTTTCAATAACTTTAGCGTCGTAAGTTGCTTTCCAACCTTCCAAAGTTTTCGAGGCACAATTTGTTTCTAAACCTTTAACACAAATATTACTCTTAATTAAAAAACAAATTCCTGCAAGTTTTCCTTTATTTTTCTTTCTGTCAATTTCCCTAGCTTCTTTCAAAGCATTTTCATTAATTACCAAAACAGAATTATATTTTTTATCTTCTTTTTTTATCTTGTCTAAAAATCCGCGAGCATTTGCTTCAGCGCTTAATTTTCCAGATTTAATTGCCTTAACTTTTTCTTGAATGTTCATTGTGGACTTACTCCCATAATTTTTTCATACCTCTCATCATAATGTCTAATTTCCCAAGGCTTAAAGAAATATGATTGATTAATTAAATTTCGTAAAAAAGAATCTTCAGCATCTCTCCATTCTTTAGAGAACATTACAGAATTTTCCATTTTCATCAAATACTCATCCATTCTATCTCTTAAATCGCTCATTCTACCCAACTCCCTTTCTCGGCAACAATGCAATCTCCATCATTTTTCGGAGAATTTTCAAACATCAACTCTCTAAAATCATCGTCGCATTTTTTACCCTCTCCTTCATCACGAGTTTCAGAATCTCTTTCCACAAGCCCCTCAGTCATCTTAGGTAATTTCTCTAAAGAATCCCCAAATGCCAGAATTAACTCTTTTGCTTCATTTTCTAACTTCTTTCTTTCTGTATCTGAAAGTTTTTTCCATAAATAACTTGACATTGAATAAAATCTCCTAATAATTTATTAAATTTACTCTCTAACATCAAATAAAACTCTTTTATATCTTTTGCTTCCTCAACAGAAATTTCCTCACCATAATATTTAGAGCCATTTCTTCGATATCTAAATTTATCTAATTTATTAATAGTATAAACATCAAACCCTTTTTTTAATAAATAGACTATAGATGCTTCGTGGGAATTCGTCTTGTAACCTTCTATCAACAAAATGGCAAATAAGAAATCTCTTATTGCATCATAAACATTTTCAAAAACAAATTTAGATAACCTCTCAATGTCCAATAACTCTACATCTAAAATTCTTTTTCTTCCATCTTTAACTAAATTCTTAGCTCTTTGCATATCTTTAAAACTTTTCTTAACAATTCCTTTTTTCAAATAACTTTCAAAACTTTCCATTTTACCTTTTATTTAGATAACCTTCCAAAACAATCCCGTTTATTAAATTTATATAAAACTCGTCGGATAATTTTTTATAATCACTAATAATTAAGTGAATTTTTCTTTTTAATTTAGATTCAAATTTCAAAAGGCTTAAAGTTTCATATTCTTTTTTAGTTATAATTACAATATCAATATCACTCTCCTCAACATCCTCTCCTCGTGAATAGCTTCCAATAAGGGAAATTGATTCAGGAGAAAATTTATTCATTAAAAATTCAATAAAACCGTTTTCATAAATCCTATTAAGATTATAAATTCTTTTAAGTCGAATAAATTTTTCATCAATATTTGCCCTTATCTCAACTAAATGAAGTTTTTTCTCTCGAATAAGTAATTTATCCTTAACAAGTTGATTAACAATGTTCAAAACAGTATTAGGATTTAACTCAACACGACGAGAGATATCTCTAATATGAAATTTTCCACTAGGAAATTCGAAGAACAAATTTAAAATTTTATTTTGGTTTTCAGAGAACATAATTGTATAATAAATAATACATTTATATATCTTTTCATACAACTGTATAAATTATAATACAAGATTAAAAAGATTATAGTTCAATTAGCATTCACTAACCCATTAACATTAAGAATAAATTAATGATAAACTCGCATAAATAAAGTGTTCGTTAGAAAAGGTTACATTTAAGATATTTTTTACACTGAGCATTCAGAAGTGCAATTCCCTTTGGGACTACTTAATTAAAGATTAATTTAATCTTCTGACTAATAGTTTCTTTTACCTTGGAGCTTTTTACTTCTCCTATTTTTTCATGAACTATGCTTTTATGCAAAGTGAAAATCATATCAAGATAGATAAAAGAGTCAAAGTGAATATTCCCCTCGCAATCATCCTTTTTTAGAATTACTTCATATTTTTTAATATTTCTTCTTTTTGTTGTGATTTGACAGAAGATTGTATTGTCCCCCTCTAAAGATCTGATGACAAATACAGGACGTTTCTTGGTTTTGGTTAAATCACTAAAAGGAAATTTGACAAGTGCAATGTCAAATTTTTTAAGACTCATTGTAAATAAGCAAAAGCTTCTTCATCTTCTTTTGATACCCATGATTCAGAAAGAAGTTTTTCATCTCCAAGGAATCTTGCATTTTCCCAATCTTCTTTATCCAGTTGTTCTAATTCATTAACTCTTTTTTCAACTATCTTTCTAACAAATTCAGACCATTTTATCTCAGAATATTTTCTCATTTTTTTGTATACATCATCGTCTATTGATAGAGTTATGTTTGTCATTGTATCATAAGTGAGCTCACTTATTTAAATCTTTCTTTTATATGAATAATCGGGAGTTCGATTCTCTCTGAGGCTCATAGTTAAAACAATATCCAAAACTCGTAAAAACAATGTGCTATCTTAAAAAGTAACATTTATGATATATTCTTTTACACAAAGTAGATATGTTTTTTGACTAATTTTTTAATAACTTTCTATCTTAGATTTTTAGTTAGATTTAATAATTATCTTTTATTCGATAATGAATGGAGACAATAATTAGACAATCCAACATAGGGTATATTACATTTTATTTACTTGTATATTTATTAGTTATTATATTTTTTACATCACTCTTTTATTTATCAAAAGAAAATCTAGCTGAACAGGTTGGTGGTCCACACCCTGAAAAAGAATGGATAGCATATTCTATTATGATGACTATATTGAGTATTCCAGTAATAATTTTTGTGATAATATTAAATATTCATCACAAACCACTGATAAAGTTTACTAATAGTGAATTAATTATTAAATCTCCAAGTAAGAAAACTTACAAAAAACTAAAAGAGGGGAAAAGGTTAGATAGGGAAACAAGAATGATGATTAGTATACAAAAATTTCATAATAATGTTGAATATTATCTTATACAAAATAAGGGCAAAATTGAAATACCTTATAAAGAGATATATGAAATTACATTTTCAAAAAATTATTTAACCCCTATTTTTAGAATAGGAATATTAACTATTTTCTCAAGTAAAGGATTGATAAATATACCATCAATAAAAAAAACAGAAATAGAATTAATAGCTAAAAGTATAGGAATAAAATATATTGAAAAATAAAATGACATTTAAAAAAGATATATCCTTTAAGAGATTATTGTTTACACACGAGGATAATAATATAATACTTGTTTAAGTCTAAAAAATAATTTTATTACATTACAACAATCTTTAAAAGTAATCTATTTGAAGTTAAAATATGGGCATTTTAAAAATAAAATATCTTGAAGATCTCTACCATGGAAAACTCTTTGAAGATTTAGAAAATGGGTGGATAGCAGAAAACACCTTCGGTAGAATTAAAGATTGTCTAAAAAAAGATTTAGGAATACCAGTAACTGGAATTTTCCAATGGTATGAAGAACGCAACCCAAATGGCATCCCAGGATTTATCAACCATGTCTGGCCAGTAGGACTAATCAGAACATACAGCCAAACATTCCCTACAGATAATATTTTAAATTACTCAAGATTCGGAGAATTCAAATTTGATATAAAAAAAGTCTCTAACTCAAGCGGAGGAGTAAATCCTAATAAAATCGGAGAATACCTCTTCACGTTATACCCTCAAACACATGAAACATACCGAGCAAGTGAATCAATTGGTAAACAAATATTAAACAAATTTGAAAAAGACCCTAATTTCAAACCAGTAGGAAGAGAATTATTTGACTACGCTTTAATTGAAGGTGAAGATGAAATCAGTGGCGGAAGAATAATGATTGAACTAGGAAATAAACCAATAATCTCAAAGAATATTTTAGGAATGTCTCGAAAAGGTTCTTATACAGAAACAAGTCTACCTTCAAGATATTATGTGCATCAAAGAAATTAAGGAGTCAATCTTTCTCTATCTCTCGGAAATAAAACAGCTTCTCGAATATTCGGCAACCCTAACAAAACCATTGTCAATCTTTCAACTCCAACACCCCAACCAGCATGAGGCGGAGCACCGAATCTAAAACTATCAATATAAGATTTAAAATCTTTAGGATTAAGTCCTTTAACTTTTAATCTTTTTTCTAATAACTCAGGAATATGAACTCGTTGTCCTCCTGAACTAATTTCCATACCATTATAAATCGCGTCAAACCCATTACTCAAAATAGCGTCGACTTTCGCATCTTTTGGCATAATATAAAACGGTTTTCCAGCCATCGGCCAGTCATGAACAAAAACAATTGTATTCGGAAACAACTCATTCAATTTCTTTTCGCCTTCTCCGGTAAGGTCATGTTCATTTGTCACAATTTTATTTTTCTTTAACAAATCATTTGTTTCCTTGAAAGTCATATATTTAACTTTAGGAATTTTCAATTGAACTCCTAAAAGCTCCAATTCATTTTTTCTAATTTCCATAACTTCTTTAACTATAAACTGAACACATTTTGCTAAAACATCCATTACGATTTTATCATCAGCAAAACACATTTCAAAATCAAATTGCCTTGATTCATTCAAATGACGAATAGTATTATGTTTCTCAGCTCTCCAAACAGTAAACACTGCAAAAACTTTTTCCATAGAACAAGCCAACATCTGTTTATACAACTGACAGCTCTGACTCAAATAAGCACTTTTCTCAAAATATTTCAAAGGATATAATTCTGTTCCTCCTTCACTACTACTGCTAATAATCGACGGGAAAATCGCCTCAATCGCACCTTCTTCAGTCATAAATTTCCTATAAGCTTGCAATAACGTGCTCTGAATTTTAAAAATCGCTTGAGCTTTTTCTCTATGTAAATCTAAAAATCGATAATCAATTCTTTTAGGTAATTCTGTTTTAGAAAAATCAGAAACATCAATCGGCAAATTAACGTCAGCTTCTGCAAGAATTTCAATCTTATCTGGTAAAATCTCTTTACCTCCCGGCGCTTTTGGAGAATCCTGAACACTGCCCTCAATTAACACAGCAGATTCTTTATTGATTTTATCCATTAAATTAAAAACTTTTTCAGGAGTTTTTCCACTTACACCTGTAACTTGAATTCTTCCAGTTCGGTCTTTCAAAACAAGGAATTTAACTTTACTCAAATCACGACTATCATGAACCCATCCTTTAAGCAAAACTTTTCCCTTCGCCTTAAATGCATCTGCAATCAGTGTTCTTTCCATTTTACTATCATAAAAAATATCTATTTAAATTTTGTCTAATCTTTTTGCCTTTGAAAAGATTACTTCACATACTTTTTAACTATTTCCATTGCCTCTTTTCCGGAAACCTTGCCTTTAAATTCCCCAATAATAATTCCCATATACCCTCCAACATTCAACCCAGGTTTTTCCTTAACAAGTTTAATAACAAATTCCTCAATTTCATTCAAATCAATTTTTTCTTTATTCAAAACTTCCATAACAGATTTCCCTTGAGCAATCTCAAATAAAACATCCTGTAAATGATGTTTCTGAATAATTTCTTTATTCAATGCTTTCAAAACTTCTTCTAAAACATCTAAATTCAAAACTTCCTCGATAAATTTAATATCTTTTTTTAATTTTTTTGCAAAATCCTTCGGCCATAAAATCAACATTTTAACAATCAAATCAGCGTCCTTAGACAAAGCCCTCAATGATTTAAACTCGTCTAATAAATTTCCTTGCATAAGAAGATTAAACATCTCATCACTCAATCCCTGATTTTTCAATTCTGATTTCAAATCACTCTTCAATTTAGGTAAACGATTTTTAATTTCATTTATAGTATTTCTTGAAATTTCCAACAAAGATAAATCAGTTTCAGGATACATTCTCGCACTTCCAGGCATCGGTCTCAAAAATTTAGTTTCCCCGTCGGGCATTGCATTACGAACTTCACTTTTTCCATTTTTATTATTTTGCTGTCTTAAAATTTCTTTTTCAATCGTCGGAATAAACATCTTAACATCTTGAAAACCTTTAATCTCAACTCGAGGATGTCCGCTAATTGAAATATTAACATCTTGTCGGATAGTTCCAATTCCACGACGAACTTTACAACTTCTCAAAATTTCTCCAATCTTCAAAGCCACTTCTTTAACTTGCTCAGGAGTTTTCAAATCAGGCGCTGTCGCAATTTCAACAAGAGGGATTCCTAATCTATCCAACCGATAAATAACTTTTTCCTCATCTCTTAAAATAACTCTCGCAGAATCTTCTTCCAATGCAACAGTTTCAATTCTCACTTTCCCTTGAGCTGTTTCAATAAAACCATTTTGTGCAATTAACACTGTCCTCTGAAAACCGCCAGTATTAGAACCATCAATAACTGTCTTCCTCATTATCTGACTAACTGGAAGAATCTCGCAATTCAAAAGCAAAGCAATTTGTAAAACAATATCCAAAGCATTTTTATCAATCATCTCTGGCGGTGCTTCATCAAGTTCAACTAACGAAATCGAATCATTATAACCTTGATAAATGAATTCTTTATCCAAAGAAGCCTCGTGTGCAACAGCAATATCAACATCACCAGTTTCACCAGCAATCGCGTGCAATTTCCTTTTAATAATATAATCAGGTTCATCACTTCTCAATAAACTCGGAGTTCTCGAAAAAAGTTTCCCCGAATCCAACTGCTGATGAATTTCCAATCCTGCCTTAAAACCAATTTTTTCATAATCCATATAATTTAAAGAAAAATAAGTTATTAAAATTAATGTCTTTGCGAAGTGTAAGTCACTTTCTCAAAAAGATGGTCAAAACCAGAAACCAAAATTTTTCTTTGAGATTCATCGTAACCTTTAAATTTAAACTCAATTCTTCTTTCATGATTAAATCCTTTTAATTCATTAGGAAATATCTTAAATAATTCCTCGAGAGATTTATATTCCCGTCTAATTCCCTGTCCTTCTTCGCCTTCATAAACAATATGCGATTTTAACAAAGAATTATAAATAACAGTTAGTTTTTTCATGTCTGATTAAAGAAAAAGAAGAATATGACATCCTCTCCACACTAAAGTGTGGAGTTTCCTGACGAGTGATGTTCATCTTGAGTTTTGACATAATTTCTTACAACATCTAATTG
>PFCU01000014.1:0-888 GCA_002763155.1 Candidatus Pacearchaeota archaeon CG10_big_fil_rev_8_21_14_0_10_30_48
ACAATATTTTAAGAAGAATTTTAACAAAATGTCTTAAACTCTTAATGAACGCATTTTTATTATTTGGTTAATTACTCCAAAAATGCCAAGAGTTTTTATTATATCGAAGGTCATAGAATAATCATGTATTGTTCCAGTAATGAATCCTCTTTTTTTTGTTTTTCTTATATGTGAAACATTTGGAAATGGAACTATTTTTATTCTAAGATTTTTTTTAATTATCTCTTTATTCAAATAAGATTCAAACCCAAAGTTCGGTAGTTTTTTGAATTGATTAATATCTCCCAAAATTTTCTTTGAAAAAGCTCTTTCTCCTGAAACAAAATCAAGGCCCATTAATTTAAAGATTTTATAACTATTTTCTCGAATGCTTATTGAAACATCTGCATAGTTTTTAATTATTGGAGAAATCAAATTTGTAATATCTTTTTTAGAAAGTCCAATTAAATCAGAATCTATTAACATAACAATATCTTTTTTTGCATAATTTATTCCTCTTAAAAGAGAGTGTGTTTTACCTATATTTTTTTTATTAACTAATAATTTTACATTTTTGTATTTTTTTACAATTTTTTTTGTATTATCTGAAGAGCCATCATCAATTACGATTGTTTCATAAACAAGAGGATGGTGTTCCATTACCTTTAAAACATTACCTATAGTTTTTTCTTCATTATATGCTGGAATTATGCAGGATACCTTATTTTTCATTTTACTAATTGATTATATGTTTTCTCCCATTCATTAATAATTTTATTAATATCATGTTTTTTAATTTCTTTTAAAGTATTTTTACTCATGTGCCGATATAATTTTTTGTCAGTTAATAATAAGATTATCTTTTTTGCAAATTCTTTTTTATTCCCGTCTTTTATCAAATATCCATTA
>PFCU01000014.1:904-2455 GCA_002763155.1 Candidatus Pacearchaeota archaeon CG10_big_fil_rev_8_21_14_0_10_30_48
ACGCTTTAAAGATTCCAGATTTTAATAATTGTTCATGTTCTATTTTTCCAGTAAAGATAATATTATCAGAAAGACCTAAATATTTCACATGATTCTTTAATCGATTCATTTGTGGTCCATCGCCGACGATAACTAATTTTGTATCAGGAATTTTTTTCAACACTAATTCAAAACATTCTAATAAATAATTAAGATTTTTTTCATGCGCTATTCTTCCAACAAAAAGAAGCGTTTTGTCATTAAGGTTATGCTTAGTTATAATTTTTCTCCAGTTTGAATTATCAAAAGAGAACAAATCAATTCCATTTGATATCACTCTAATTCGCTTGGTAAAATTATTTTTAATTAACTCCTTTTTTGTTCTTTCTGATGGGCAAGTAACTAAATTACATTCATTATAATATCCTCTTACATAGGCCCAAGAAATATTCTGAAGAAATTTAACATTTATTCCAAGATGTTGAATATATTGTTCGTCTGTAATAAAAGTGTGGAAGGTTCCAAGAAGTGGTTTTTTTAAAATTTTTGCAGTTAAAATTGCTTGTATTCCTAGAGTAAATGGTGTTTGAAAATGTATTAAATCTATTTTTTCTTTTTTCAAATATTGAATTAATTTTATATTAATTGGTGGGGTAAATTTAAAGCCAGGATAAAAAAGAGCAGGTACTCCGGATATTCTTTTAACTATAACGTTAGGGTAAGAAAATTCTTTTAAATTTTTATAATTTGGAGCAATAATATAAATTTTGTTTCCTTTATCTGCTAATCCTTTAACCAAACTAATCGTCGAAGTTACTATCCCATCTCTTAAAGGAATAAATGAATCTGTGAATATTGCTATCTTCAGTTTTTTCATAAATATATTTTGGCTAATAAACTATTTAAGCGTATCTTAAATCTATGAAAATTGTTTATTATTCTTAATGAAAGTATAGCTTTATTAATATTAATTTCTATAAATAAAAGTTTTATAAGATGGAATTAAAAAAAGAATGGAGTAAGGAAATTTGGGGACATAGGTGGTTAATATTTTTCTCCCTAATATTATTAGTCATTGCAGTTATATTAGATTATGTTGCTGGAACTTATGTATCCAAAATTCAAGGAGTTGCAGTTCCAGATATTCTTTTGGATAATATTCCTACTGTTGACCTTAATTATATTTATTTATATGGTGCAGTATTTATGGTGATATTATTATTTTTATATCCTTTAATTTTTGAGGTTAAAAAATTCCATATTGTAATAAGTCAGTTTAGCCTTCTCGTTATGGTTAGAGGATTTTTTATAAGTTTAACTCATTTAGCAATTCCTACGGGAGCATTGCAATTTCATGTTCCAAAAGCACTCTTTTTTTTAAATTTCAGTAATGATTTATTTTTCTCAGGACATACCGCCATTCCTTTTCTTGGTTTTCTTTTATTTAAAGAAGATAAAATAAGATATTTATTTTTGGCCTTGTCTATTATTATGGGTACTATTGTTCTTTTAATGCATGTCCATTATACTATAGACGTATTAAGTGCGTTCTTTATAACCTTTGGAACATTC
>PFCU01000014.1:2465-9599 GCA_002763155.1 Candidatus Pacearchaeota archaeon CG10_big_fil_rev_8_21_14_0_10_30_48
CAATAATCCCTAAATAAAAATAGCTTAAATCTTTGGAAAAATAGTTTTTAAATTTTTGGATTCATTGAAGAGTGATTTCTTAGTATGGGTAAGATTTAAAAACAATCTGGTTATATGGATTTGATAATAAAATGGAGGAATTTTTTAATGAAAGCATATGAAGATGACTTCGAAGATGAAGATGAATCTGAAGAAGATACTGATGATGATTTAGATAGCGACGAATAAACCTTAAGGTTATTTATTTTATTTTTTAATTAAATCGATTCATAAATTTTTGATATTTGAATTTAGTAACAATTATTTTATGACCAAATTTTTTGTCTATTTTTTTATTCATTTTTTTCCACCCATTCATAACGATTCTTCCTGAAAGGAACCATAGGAAATAAATTATAATTATTATTAGTATGAAAATTACTAAAGCATATTTTAGATTATTTAATCCATCTAAAAGTTTAGTGAATCCTTTTCCTGCGAGGAATCCTAAAAAGACTAAAAATGAAACCCAAATTGTGGAGCTTGTGACGTTATATCTTATAAAATCTTTTATGCGCATGTTTCTTCTTCCGGCATACATTAATGTTATAATTTTTGCACCATAAACAAATTTTGAACCCAAGAAAACAAAAAAATTATTTTTCTCTCCTGATTTATTTAATATAGATTTTATTGAATAATAATTATAAAGGAAATGCCTGTGTCTTGCTATTTTATTTATTGAGGCCGATTTTCCGAGGGTGAACCAAATTATATCTGAAATTAAGACTCCCATTAAGGCTATAATCCAAACTTTCCATAGAGAAAATAATCCTTGTCCCGAAAGTGACGAGAGAAATATGACAAATAAATTATTGCTGATTATTGAACCGATTAAGGCTAAAACATAAAAATGGGCTTTCAATTCATAAATTATGATGGAGAGAAAAAATGAATTCAAGCTCATTTTTTCTTTTCTATTTTTTTGAAACCTGTATATTTATGCAGAACCTTTGGAATTTTTATTGAACCGTTTTTTTCTTGGCCGTTTTCTAATATTGCTACTAAGATTCTCGAAGTTGCTAAAGCAGTATTATTGAGTGTGTGAACAATTTCATTATGATCTTTCCTACGGAATCTTATGTTCAAATCTCTTGCTTGATAATCAGTTATATTTGATAAGGACATTACTTCTCCGTAAGATTTTGTTGTGGGACGCCATACTTCTAAATCATGGCTTCTATATTTCCAAGGAGCTAAATCTCCTGTGCAGATTTCTATAACTCTGTAAGGTAATTCCAATTCTTTTAATATTCCCTCGGAATTTTTTAATAGTTCTTCATATATCTTTTCAGATTCTTCTGGTTTGCAAAATACGAATTGTTCTACTTTATTGAATTGGTGAGTTCTCCATAAACCTTTTTCATTAATGCCGTGAGCTCCGATTTCTTTTCTGAAACACATTGAATATGCAAAGTATTTTTTTGGGAGGTCTTTTTCATTGAATATTTCATTGGCATGCATTGCGAGAAGGGCGTGCTCTGCTGTTCCGATTAAAGCTGTTTCTTCGTCTTTTATCTCATAAATTGAATTTGAAAAAGTCGCCTCATCTTCTGCAAATATTTTTTTCCTTAACATTAAAGGGGGTTCTATATATTCGTATTTTCTTTTTTTCATATAGTCTATTGCAAATCGGATTAAAGCTTGGTTTAGTAAAGCTAATTCATTTTTCAAATAATAGAATCCGTTGCCAGTTACTTGTGCAGAAGTATCAAAATCGGCGAGTTTAAGTTCTTCGCATATTTCGACGTGGTTTTTTATTTTGAAATCGAATTTTTTTGGTTTGCCAACTTTTTTTATTTCCTTGTTATCTTTATCAGATTCTCCATTTGGAGTTTGTTTAGAAATTATGTTTGGTATTGACTTCAATAAAGAATTTCTTTTTTCTAAAAGATTATCTGTTTTCTCTTCAGCTTTTTTTATTTTATCTGGGATTGATTTTGCTTCTAGGATCAATTTTTTTGCTTGAGCTTCATTCTTTGCCTTTTTTGCTTGATTTATTAACTCTGAAATTTTATTTCTTTTTGATCTTAGATTATCAGATTCTTGTTTTAATTTTTTCCATTTATCATCTGCTTCTAATAAATCGCTAATTACTGAGACTTTTTTGTGCGATCTTATTTGGTTATCTTTAATTAATTCAGGATTTTCTCTGATTAAATTTATATCTAACATAAGTTAGTATGGGGTAGAATATATATAAAGGTTTTCAAGAATCTTTTTAAGGGGTTTAATTTTAGATTAATAATGAGATTGATGAGGTGGTTTGAAAAAAATTGGGATGTTTCTTTAGTTATTGTTGTTGGGATTTTAGTGATTATTTTTACTCTTTCGAGTTTTGGAGAACTTAGCCCTCCACACAAAAAAGGACTTGGAATTTATTCAATTATCTATCATTTTTCTGCTTTCTTTTTTCTGAATTTATTTTTGCTCTTTACCTTAGTTAGAGGAAACAAACACGATTTCATTGTTGTTGCAATTATTATTTCTATGACTTATGGGGTTTTTGATGAGATATATCAATTGTTTGTTCCTGAAAGAGTTTGTGATATTTTTGATTTTATGGTAGATAATGCTGGAATTTGTTTTTCTAGTATTTTTTATATGTTATTTATGAGTGGGGAAAAAGGGAAGATTTAAAATATGATTTTTGTCTTTATTTGTATCATCACGCATTGGCTGTGGTGACGGGCAGTTCCGCTCGCGGCGTGGACTGCCCACCAACTTACTTTCTTTTTCTAAAAAAAAGTTTCTTGAGAAATCAAAGAGAACTATGATCGCTTATTTGCATAAGATTTAAAAACCAATATTAACCTATAATATTCATGCCACAAGTAGTTAGAATAAAATTGAGTAGTATTGATATTGAAAAGCTAAATGAAATTACAGACCATATTAGAGACATCTCTAAGAAAGCCGGAGTTATCGCAAAAGGGCCGATTCCATTACCGACAAAAAGACTTAAAGTTACAACACGAAAATCTCCTTGTGGCGACGGAACTGCGACTTTTGACAGATTTGAAATGAGAATTCATAAAAGAGTTATAGACCTTCCGAGTAATGATAAAATCTTACATAGTGTAATGAGACTTCCTATTCCAAAGAGTGTTAATATTAAGATTGAGATGAAGGGATAAATTCTGCAAGAATTTATACCTGCCATTAACTAAAGTTAACCATCGCCATCGATTAAAATCGACGGGAAGGGTAAAATCTTTGTTTTTTCTTAAAATAAATTTTATAGAATTATAATTTTATTTCTTTGTTATTTGGAAGGTTTTTTGAATGAACATCGAGTCTTCCTTTTTCAAGGCATGTCCAACATGTGTGGATGCTTCCATTTTTCTCTTTGATTATTCCTGTGTCTTTGCATTCAGGGCATTCTTGACTTGTCTTTGGTAGACTTCTTTCATGAGCCCTTATTTCTTCTCTTTTAAAAGGATTAAAATCAGATACTCTTCTGTCTCTTTCATACTCTTTTGATTTAATAGTGTCAAATTCCATGAAATTGTCTGTTTTTTGGTTTTTTAATTATTGTTATTGTGTGGGATAATCATTTATGGAGTTTTTTAGATGAATTTATGAGTTTTATAGGCGTTAAATATTTAATCTTGAGAATTATGTTATTATATGAAAGAGGAAAGTGTAATGTTTGCGATGGGATGTTTTTGGGGCCCTGAACTTTTATTTTCTAAATTAAAGGGAGTTGTTAAAACACGAGTTGGATTCGCTGGTGGAAAAGAATCTTATAAAAAATTACCTTATACTAAAGTTTGTCTTGGAAATACTGGGCATGCTGAAGTTGTGAAAATTTGGTTTGATTCAGAAAAAATTTCTTATGAAAAATTGTTAAATGTTTTTTGGAAAAATCATGATCCGACTCAAGGAAATAGGCAGGGTCCAGATTCTGGAAATCAGTATCGAAGCATGATTTTTTATTTTGATGAAACACAAAAAAATTTAGCTGAAAAATCGAAGGAAAATTTACAATTTAAATTAAATAAAAAAATTACCACTGAAATTGTTAAGGCGTCTAAATTTTATGAAGCTGAGGAATATCATCAAAAATATTTAGAAAAAAATGGACAGACTAGTTGCCATATTTGAAATGGTTCGGAATTGAGGAGCAAATATAAATACTCCGTGTTTGTTGTAAAATGATGAAAACTAATGAAAGAGATGTGGAAGAATGGCAACCAATAACTCACGTTTTTGCTTATAAAACTGGAACTTTCGATAATCCTCTTTCAGAAAGAGAGTACACACCTACTCCTAAAGTGCCTGGATTTTTCAGAGGGTTGTACGAGTTTTTTATACTTTGCAAATATTAATTCTTAATTAAGTTTTTATAATCTATTTCTAAACATTATTATGGAATTGGAGAGATGTTCTTGGTCTGGTAAAGAAAAAGGTATGCAAGAATATCATGATTTGGAATGGGGAGTTCCAGTGTATGATGATAAAAAATTATTTGAATTTTTAGTTTTGGAAGGAGCTCAGGCGGGGCTTTCTTGGTCTACTATTTTAAAACGACGCGAGGGTTATCGACGAGTATTTAGGGATTTTGATATTTTGAAAGTTAGTAAATTTTCTGAGAAAGATATTTTGAACGCTTTGAAAGATGAAGGAATAATTCGTAATCGGCTTAAAATTAAATCAATTGTGAATAATGCTAAACTTGTTTTAGAGATTCAAAAAGAGTTTGGAAGTTTTGATAAGTATATTTGGAATTTTGTGAAAGGTAAACCAATTGTTAATAAATTTAATTTGTTAAAAGAAATTCCCGCCACTACTTCGATTTCTGATTTAATGAGTAAAGATTTGAAGAAGAGGGGATTTAGTTTTGTTGGGAGTACGATTTGTTATGCGTTTATGCAGGCTGTTGGAATGGTTAATGATCATGAAATGAGTTGTTTTAGATATGGAGAGATTTGAAGGAATTCATATAATTTATAAAGTTTGAATTCTTTTTTTTGTTATGTATTTGGTAGATGGAAATTATGTTTCCAGATCTGAACCTATGGTTCTTCAAAGAAAGAGGTGGAAAGAGGGCAATGTTTTATGGGCTTTGCTTATTGGGTTAATAGTTGTGCTTATTGAACTTGTTTTAATTGTTTCTTTCAATTTAGATAGAGTTGAAGGTTCGCTTTTAGGAGTCATTTTAATTTTACTTTATTCGAGTATATTATTTTTTCTTTTAGAACCGCATATTTTACGAGAAATTCGACAGACTCAGATTAGAACAATAGAGAAACCAGTAATTAAAGAAGTAATTAGAACTGTTGAGAAACCTGTTTTTAGAGATGTTATTAGGACTGTTGAAACGCCTGTAGAGAGAAAAATTTATGTGCCTGTAACTTCTCCTCGGAAAAAATTAGATATTCCTAAATATGAATATTTTGGAAGTGATGACACTAAAACTTATCATCATAGAAATTGTCGATTTAGAAAACTAATAAAAAAGAAAAATCAAGTGCATAGCAATTCCGAATCTTTTTTTAAGAAAAGGAAATATTCTCCTTGTAAAGTTTGCATTTTGAAAGAAAGAAAAGGTTGATAATTAATAATACCTTGTATAATAATTTCCGTTGTAAGAATTGTACGAATTTTTTGAATATGAATATGAACTTTGGCTATTGAATCCTGAATAGGTGTTGTAATATCCGCCGTAATAACTTGGGCGGTAGCCCCCATAGTAATAATTTGCGCTTGGGTTTGGTCCCCAGTCAACTCTGTATGTTGGTCCGCCGTAATTGTATCGAGTATATGAGTAATCTGAATTGTATGATTTTTCATAGACACTTGTTGAGTAATAATTTGAATACTGTTGCGGAGCATAATTGTATCCGTATCTGTAAGCTGAAACGCTGAGAATACTTAATAGTAATAATGATACAAAAAGAATTGGTAATAGGGTTTTTTTATTCATCTATTTTAAATGGCATTTTTGTTTATAAGATTTGTTGTTGTTTTTTAGTATGGTTTTTTTAGTATTGACTGGTAGAGAATAGAAGTAATTTACTAATTAAGTTTAAATAATTTGAAAGATTGTTTTATTTATGAAAGGGGAAGATATGCCTTGGGGAGACCCGAGGAGTTTTAAATTTGTTACAAATGTTGGGCTTATAACTTCTAACGGGAAATTTGGAAATAATGTTATGGCTTGTGAATTTACACACCATGTTAATTATCGTCCTGGAATTATTGTTTTAGGGGTTAATCCTAAAGATGCAACGCATGATAATATTTCTAAGACTAAAGAATTTGGAGTAAATCTTGCTTCAATAAAACAAAATATTTTAGTGAGTTTGGCTGGAAGAAATTCTGCTCGAAAAATTGATAAAATTAAATTTCTGAAGAAGTTAGGTTATAAATTTTTTAAGGCTAAGAAAATAAATACCCTTATGGTTGAAGGAGCTGTGATGCATGCGGAATGTAAAGTTATTAAAAAAATTAGGTTAACAGACCATACTATTTTTATCGGAGAGGTTGTAAGCGCTTATATTAAACAAGATCTGTCTCCTTTGATTTATCATGGTGGGAAATATTTGAAATTGGGGAAGGAACATAAGAAACCTTCGAAGAAAAAAAGAGAGGAATGGAAGAAATTAGCTGAGAAGTTTAGTAGATAAATCTTTAAATAAATTTCATTAATTATCTTTTGATGTTATCTATTGAAGAGAAATTATTTGGAGAAAAAGGGGTTATTCTTAGGTTGAAAGGTGATTTAGATGAAATAGAAATAAATACTTTATATAATCGTATGTACTCTCTTTCTATGAATAATTTATATGATGTTGTTATTAACTTTGATAAAGTTGAATCTGTAGATTATTTTGCGATGGGATTTTTGATGGCTAGACGAGATTTTTATAAGGAAAATAATGGTGATTTAAAATTAGTCTCGATAAATTATCCAATGGGAGGATTATTGGATTTGATAAATATCGATTCCCATTTAAATAGATATAGAACTGAATTAGAAGCTATCGAGTCTTTTGAATTAGAGAAAAGGTAAAAAATCAGAGATTTTTTAAAGTGAAATAAGGTAAAAAATCAGAGATTTTTTAAAGTGAAATAAGGTAAAAAATCAGA
>PFCU01000014.1:9626-11943 GCA_002763155.1 Candidatus Pacearchaeota archaeon CG10_big_fil_rev_8_21_14_0_10_30_48
TTTTTCTCCGACTACATGAACCTTAAAATTTAAAAGATTTTTTGCTGGAATAAAACAACGATTATTTGAGAGATGTTCATTTACACTTGTTCCCTCAATTATTGGAAGAAAACTTGGAAGGATAATTATTTCTTTGTTTTTGTATTTTCCGACGAGAAAACATTTATATTTTTCTTTTTTTATCTTTTGAGAATCTGAAATTGTTATAGCAGGATGCAAATGGCCCATAATTATTATTCTTATTTCTTTTTTGAAAGCTTCATTAACTATTATGTCTCCGTGGATGAACGCGATATCTTCTTCTACATAAAACTCCAATAATTCTTTGTCAGCTATTTGCGCCATTTTTTCGTGATTTCCCTTAATCAAAATAATATTTTCTCTTTTAACATATTTTCCAACTAAAAGTAAGACATTCAAGATAATATTTTTCTCGCCCTTTTCATAATGGAATAAATGTTTTATGTCCCCAAGGAATATTACTTTTTTTATCTCTCTTTTTTCTTCTTTCAATTTTAAAAATATTTTTTCTAAATCTTCTTTGGTTTGATTTAATTGTAAGGCGGGAATTTGAGAACCAGCCTCTCTAAAAGTAAATTCGTAACCTAAATGCATATCTCCAATTACAAGAATTTTTTGTTTTGGTAAATAAATTGTTTTATTCACAAATTGGTAGTTTTCCATTAAATTTCACCTATCACCTTCATATGTAATTCATGCATTCTTTTTAAGAATTTTTGTTTGTCCTCGATTTTAATCAAATCTGAATGACCTTGAATAATTAAACTTAAAGTAAAAGGACTCGGAAGTTTAGTTTCAATGATTTTTATTTTTAATAATTTACTTTCAATTTGGTCAAGGACTTTTTTTGTAGATTCTAAATCCATTACGTCTTCTAAAACTTCTCTTCTAGCTTCGTTTAAGATTGGGAAATTTTTAGATATTTTTTTTACGGCAGCCATTAAAAAATGGCTTCTAAGTTGTTGTTTTCCGACGGTTTTACTTCGGCCTTTATAATTTCTAATAATCATTAAAGAACGTGCGGCACAATGTCTGAATCTTCTCGCGAGAATATCTGTTTTTTCAATAGCTTCTACTAAAACTTCTCGCAAATTTTTAGAGTTCAAAAATTTAAACGCTTTTTCTATTTGTAAATTTTCTCCCGCAAAATAAAATCCTTCATCAGTTATTCCTATTTCTACATCTCTCGAACCTGCTTGTGCCATTAAATATCCTAATGCTCTTGAAAGTGCATCGTTGACTCTGCGACCATAACAGCTATTGACTAAAAGATAATTTTTATCTCCTTTATATTTTTCAATAATAATTTCTTTTGATGTCGGAATTTCTGCGAATTTATGTTGTTCTTTGAAATAAGCGTAAATTGCTTCAGCAGTGTTTTCTGGAACATAAAGGTGTTTTCTGATAAATTCTAACATTTCTTCTTTTGATTTTTTTGAATTGAAACGTTCTTTCATTAATAATCTAAAACGATTAATTTCATTTGCCGAATCAAAACTTAAAGGTAATTGTTCTGAAAACCACGAGGGGATTGTCGGAGTTCTGTGTTCTGCTGATTTAACATACACATTCATTCCTTTGACATAAGCATATTGGTATTTTTTCCCGCCCAAAACAAAAACATCACCTTTTTTCATTCGCTCTAAAAAAGATTCGTCTATCATTCCTATTTGTTCGGAAGCAGGTAGAATTTTTACTTTTATGAATGACTCTTCTGGAATTGTTCCGATGTTTGTTAAATAAATTACTCTCGCGAGTTTTCCACGCTTACCAATCATCTTTGTTTCTTCATCATACCAGATTTTTCCATAAACACTAGATTTTTCTAAAGCATATTCTCCAGCTAAATAACTGATAATGTCGAAGAAGTCATTTTTTGTTAGGGTGTTGTAGCAGTATGATTTTTTTATTAATGCGAATAATTCGTCGATGTTCCATTGTTTGTAAATTGCCATTCCGAATATTTGTTGAGCTAAAACATCTAACGCGTTTTTTGGAATGTGGACAGTGTTAATTTTTTTTTCAATCATTTCTTTTTGAATTATTGCACATTCGACTAAATCTTCTCTGTCGGTTACGATGAATCTTCCTTTTGCTGTCTCGTGTAATTTGTGTCCGGCTCGTCCTAATCTTTGTAATGCTCGCGCAGATGATTTTGGAGAACCTAACATAATAACTAAATCAATATAACCGATATCTAAACCCAATTCTAAACTTGTTGAACAAACGACGGTTTTTAATTCTCCTTTCCTGAGTCTTTCCTCAACATCAAATCGTATGTCTTTACTTAGCGAAC
>PFCU01000011.1:0-4806 GCA_002763155.1 Candidatus Pacearchaeota archaeon CG10_big_fil_rev_8_21_14_0_10_30_48
TCTGTTTCAGGAGAGTTTTGCCTAGCTAAAACTCTTTGTCTATATCTTTCTATTAATTTTTCTTTGTTTGTGAATTTCATTTTTGTTGATTTTGATAATCTTCTTCAATTTTTTCTAAAATATCTCTTATTCTCATTCCTTCTTCAGAAGGATTTTGTTCTCTTCTATCGGCATAACCTGCAAGTGTTGCTCTTATCGGCATCCACTTACCATCAGAACTATTTCGAGGATTTGCAATTTTATCTAACAAAGAAACATCTTTTTTTCCTGCTTCTGCTAAAAATAAAGCTTCTTCTAAATCTGATTGTTTTGCATTGATGTTTATTCTATTAACTGAATTAACTCCTAATACATTATCAAAGGCTTCATAATTGTCTGTATTACATTCATTATAAACATAAGCGGGATTAAAAACTCCTGAAAAAGGAGTTGTAAGTTTTAACGAATCTAAGAACATTTTTACAGAATCAATTTCTAAAGGTTTTTCAAGAGAGTTATTTCTATATTCTGCAATCATTTCTAATGCTTGAGAAAGTGTGATAGAAGATAATACTGCTCTTTTTGATAAAGGCATTATTTTTGATTCATCTGTATCACTTCTAATCCCCTCTATATTAGGCCATTTTACTTCAACAGTTTTTTTACTATGTTTTTTAGTATTTTCTAAATAGTCTAATCCTTTCGTAAAATAAACTCCTAAAAGAGGAATTATACTTGGAACTTCTCTTTCTTGAAATTGTTGATGGAGTTTTATAATTTCATCTGTATGATTTTCATTACCTTGAGCCATAGTTGCTCTTGGATTTTTTTTAGATGAAAGAATATCATAATCATCTAAAGGAGTTGTTCCAAAATCAGGATGGTCTAATTTTAAAGTTAAGTGCATTCTATCTTTTAATGCTCTGTCTGAATCTGAAATTCCAACATAGTCTCCATCTCCTAAATTCCCTGTTCCAAAACCTATGTGGTATCCTGATTTTCCTAATCTAACAGGAGCTCCCCCATTTGGATTTTCACATCGTCCGTCAAAAAAATCAAAAAGATAATTTTGAACAAGAGGAGGCATTCTATTTAACTCATCAACATAAAACAAAACTTTTTCAACATTTTGAGTTAACTCAACTAATTCTTTATCATCTTTTGCTTCTTTTAATTTTGCAAGATTAATTTTTCTTAATAATTCACTAGGTTCAAAACTAGGTCTTCCCATTGTATAAATATAATCTTTTCCAAAATAACTTGCTAAATCATGTGCTAATTGGGTTTTACCTTCTCCTGTTGCACCTACAAGATAAACATTCAATCCCGCAAGTAAAGGAGCTTTAACAACTAAATCTCTGACGCTAAAAGGAATGCCTCCCATATCAACAACTTTATTATTTTGATAGCTTCCTTTATCTAATTCTTTAAGAACATCATAATTTTTCTTCATTTTTTAACTCCCTGATAAATTTATTTAATGAGAATTCAACTATATGTGACTTGTTTCTAAATAAGCCCTCTTTCATAATTTCATCTAACAAATTCAAAGTATTTTCATCAATAGTAACACTAATTTTCTGTTTCATCTTATAAAAGTTCATAAAATACTACTTTATAAATCTTTCTATATTGTTAATTTAGAAGTAGTAACAAAATATTCAGATAAATTTATCACAAAGATTATATGATTAGACAAAAAATAAATAAGATAAGGGAAGAAATAGGTATAAAAAACTAATGAAAAACTAGCTCGCTTTAAGATACTTAATAAATCAAAATTATAATTTGCTACGAATTCACTTTCAGTAAAATTCTTCTTAATTTTGTTTAAGGCTGGAACGAAGTGGAGAGCTTTTACTTTAGAAAAATAAATAAAATAGAAATAAAATAGAAATAAATTAAATGTCTAATTCATAGCCAGTTTGGCCATTTTTCCCGTTTATTTTACGCCAGAGTGCGTTGGGATATCTCTGTATCAAATCCTTAATAAGATCCAAGTGTTTATCTAAAGATCTTGTCAATCCTTTTTTGTTATCAAATAATACTTTAATTCTCATTTAACACCTCCTTTTATGTAAGTAGTAAGATATGTTGATTTAAAAACATGACTTGTAACTGGTAAGTGGATAGTATTATGTTTGGGTGGTAAATGTTATTTTTTAACAAATTTGTAAGCTTCACCAACTATGAATACAAGTGAAGAAAGGCCCACTAATATAAGGCTATCTTTCAATGTTAAAGGAACTAATGAAAAAATATTCTGGAAAAAGGGAATATATAAAATTCCGAAGAACAAAATCAACGAGAGAAGGGTTGCATAATTCACAAACTTATTGCTGAAGATTCCGATTTTGAATAAAGATTTTTTCAGAGACCTCATATTATATGCATTGAATAACTCGGAAAAAGTCAAAACACCAAAGGCCATTGTCCTCGCTTTTCCTAAATCAGAAGGAAAATATAAATTAAAAACAAAAAGAGTAACTAAAATCATTGTTGTGCTTATCAAAAATATGAAAGGTATCATTTCCTTAGATAAAATTTGTTCTGAAGCTTTTCTTGGTTTATTATTCAATACATCTTCATGAGATGGTTCTGTAGCAAGAGAAACGTCTGTTCCGCCCCCTGTAACTAAATTAAGCCAAAGAATATGAATTGGTAAAAAGGGAATTGGAAAACTCATGGCAATACTAATTAAAATTGTCAGGGCTTCAGAAATATTAGTTGTTACAAGATAAGAACCTGTTTGACGCGTGTTAATAAAAACAATCCTTCCTTCTTCTATTGCATTCACGATTGACGCAAAGTTATCATCTGCTAAAATGATATCTGAAGATTCCCGCGCAACATCTGTTCCAATAATTCCCATTGAAATTCCAATATCTGCTTTTTTTAATGCAGGCGCGTCATTAACACCATCGCCAGTCATTGCAACTATCTCTCCTTGATTTTGTAACTCTGTAGCAATTTTCAATTTCATATTTGGAGTCAGCCTTGCAAAAATATTATTATTCTTAATTACATCTGAAAATTCCCTTTCTGAAAGTTCTTCCAATTCTTCTTCTGTCCAAGCTCTTCCTCTAACTTCCAATCCTATATCTTTAGCAATTGCAACAGCAGTTTCTTTGTGGTCTCCTGTAGCCATGATTACTCTAATTCCTGCATTTTTTGTTCTTTCAATTGCCTCTTTAACTCCTTTCCGAGGAGGGTCGCGTATTCCCACAATTCCTACAAAAATTAAATCATGAACATCCTCTTCCTTTAAATTAGACATAT
Organism: Candidatus Pacearchaeota archaeon CG10_big_fil_rev_8_21_14_0_10_30_48; assembly: GCA_002763155.1. GTDB lineage: Archaea > Nanobdellota > Nanobdellia > Pacearchaeales > GW2011-AR1 > JACPLR01. Next base: position 3,259 of record PFCU01000011.1, read on the forward strand.
TATTTGAAACATTTCTATACGCTAAAGCCAAAACTCTCTGGCCATCTTTTGTGAGAGAAGTTATTCCTTTATTCAACTCAACTAATTTTGATTTGTCTAAAGTTAATTCTTTATTTTTATATAAAAGACTTGCAGAATTTTTCAAAACATTTTCCGGAGCACCGACAACATAAATTTGTTTCTTACCTTTTTCATTAATTAAAGTAGATAGAGAAGCTCGGTATTTTAATTCTGAATTGAATGGAATGTCATCAACTTTATATTTTTCCAAAGAATCTTTTTGTATTCCTGCTTTTTCTGATAAAACAACTAATGAAGCTTCTGTAGGGTCTCCAATGATTGTATATTTTTCATGTTCGTTTTCTTCTTTTAAAATTCTTGAATTATTACATAAAGCGGAAATATGAATTAATTTAGCTAAATGATTATTATCTAATGGAGAGAGGGCTTTATTTCCTTGTAAGAATTTTCCCTCAGATTTCCAACCATCGCCGGTTACAGTTATCAAAGGATATCCTGAGATTAAAATTGATTCAACATTCATTGTATTTTCTGTAAGAGTTCCTGTTTTGTCAGTTATGATTGTTGTTACAATTCCCAAAGTTTCTGTCGAGGGTAAATTACGAATTAATGCATTTCTTTTTGACATCCTATAAGACCCAATTGCTAAAACAATTGCTAAAACTGCGGGAAGCCCTTCAGGAATTACAGAAACTAAAGAAGCTAAAGTAAATAAGAAAATTTCTGAAAATTCAAATCCTCTGACAAAATATCCTATTAAAAAAATAAAAACTGCTGAAAATAAAGCAAGTAACCCCAATTGTTTAGCTAAGAAATCTGTTTTTTCTTTGAAGTGGGGTTTTGTTCTTGGGATTTTTTGAATATCTTTTGCTACTTTTCCTATCGCTGTTTCACTTCCCGTAGAAACGATTATTGCTTTAGCATTTCCTAAAACAACATATGTTCCCATAAAAACCATATTTTTTTGGTCTCCTAAAGAAACTTTTTCAGATAAATTTCTAATTTGTTTATCGGCGGGAAAACTCTCACCTGTTAAAGAAGATTCATTCGTTCTAAAATTTTTTATAGTCAATAAACGCGCGTCTGCAGGGATTCTATCTCCTTCTTCTAAATAAATTATATCTCCTGGAACTAAAAGAGTCGAGTTTATTTTTTTCAATTTTCCGTCGCGATAAACCTTTGCATAAGAAACGATTAATTTTTTTAATGCCTGAATTGAATGTTCTGTTTTACTTTCTTGAACATAACTAATAATTGAATTAATCAATATAACTGCAATGATTACATACATGTCGATTAAATTTCCAAAAAAATAAGAAATCATCGCTGCAACAATTAAAATATAAACTAAAGTGCTGTGAAATTGTTTTAAGAATAATAAAATTAAAGATTGTCTTCTCTTCTCGAGGATTTCATTTTTTCCATATTTTTTTAATCTTGAATCCGCTTCGGACGATTTTAATCCTGTCTCACGTGATCTAAGTTTTGATAATACCTCTTTTTCCGATATTGAATGCCAAACGGTCA
>PFCU01000011.1:4815-6191 GCA_002763155.1 Candidatus Pacearchaeota archaeon CG10_big_fil_rev_8_21_14_0_10_30_48
AAAAAATATTTCAATAAACTATTAAATTATTTCATGGATTTTGATTCTTAAATTGTTAAACTCGAGTTATTTTTTGAATTTACTATAAATCCGGAGTGTGTCGCTTCGCGCGTACCCCGAGAGAGCCACTGGAAACAGAAGAATACCAGCCACAATAGAGATCAGCCCCACCAGAGTCAGCGCCGAAACCCGCGACTCTATCAACTACATTTTTTGGAGTAGAATTAATTCTCCCAATGTAAGCATCATTTCCAATTATCCATTTGTAAACTTTATTGATTTTTTCATTATCTGAAGTTCCTAAAAGTGCTTCTAAATAGTTTGTATTTTGAGAATTTTTAATCCATTCATCAGGACCGATCATAGTTTCTTTTATTGAGTATTTATCGTCTAAACCGAAATTATGAATTACTTCGTCTTTTTCAGAAGGAGTGTATCTTATCCTTGTCAGTGTTGCCAGCCATTTTTCCTCGAATTGCTTTTCTAAAAACTTTCTTGCTTCTTTTGCTTGAGTTGTATTTTCTTGATTAAATAGTGTTGTGAAGAGTGCGTGATATAGGGGGAAGTCTCCTATGTAAAAATCTCCTGATTGTTTAGCTTGCATTGAATATTCTGCCCATTGGTCTTGTGTTTTTGATTTTCCGTCGAATAAAATAGATTTTGAGAGATCTACTGTATAAATTTCGTTTCTGTATTCAACTCCTTCAACTCTCCAAAAATCTTCTGTTGTTTGAGTTGTTTGAATTTCTGGTTGAGGATTTTCTCTTGAAGCTTGAACTCTTGCTAGGGCTTCTAAATAAGTTTGTTTATTTATTTCTGTTCCTAGTATTTGATTTGATTGTTGCATTTTTGTTTGTTAATTTAGTCTACCATAAAGACATATATCTGTTAAATCAGATAGGTAAATTAGAACTCCATGTAATTCTGCAACTTCTGTCGAATTTCTATAAATTCCTTTCATCTTTGTTCTCCATTAAAATTTTATTTAAGCTAAATTCTACCCCATGAGACTTATTCCTAAATCTACCTGATTTGATTGCTTCACCTAACAAATTCAATAGTTTTTCTTCAATAGTAATACTAAGCTTCTGCTTCATCGTATAAATTAGCATAAAATCAGATTTATAAATATTTCTATTTGTTATCTCTTTATAGAAGTAACAGAAAAGTATATAAACTTGTATGAATTCTTTTTTACAAGCGAGTTGGATAGCTCACTTCGGGATTCAGTTGTTAAATCAACAAACGATAAAAATGATTGTCGAATTCTGAGGAAGGTCCGCGCACTAAATGTACGCGTTCCACGTCGAATGACTCTACTTCGTATTGTCTTCGTCGGCTTCGTGAACTTTGTTCACGTCGGAAGGTCCGCGCAC
>PFCU01000011.1:6206-13296 GCA_002763155.1 Candidatus Pacearchaeota archaeon CG10_big_fil_rev_8_21_14_0_10_30_48
GAGACGTCTCTATTAATTTAGAGAAACGCTGGAACGAGCATCTTGGTTTGTGCAAGGGAAACTTAAAGTTATACCGCTTAGTTGAATGTGAGCACGTTTCGTTTGTCCTTCGGGAAACAAGAAACGACAGAACGTGGCCTATTTCCGACTCGCCATTTTATTCTTTTAGCAATCATTAATTATATAAGGTAAATTGAAATAAATATATAATGGATAGAAAAGGATGGAAAGTAATTTTTGCATTGATCTATTTTGCAATTGTTTTAATTATTACATTAATTTTTAATCTAGGATTATTATTTTATTTTTTAATTTTATTTCCGAGTTCCATTATTTTATTTATCAGAGGGTTTAAAATGATTAAAGCGATAAAAACCAATCGACCCTATAAATTCCATCTTTATAGGGTTATGTGGATAGATCATGTAAAGAATCCAGTAATGTATAGATATTCTACATATTTGTTATTAGGAGGTTCAATACTTCTTTTCTTAGCTTCAATATTCTTTCTATATCTTTTCATCAAATCTGTGATTTAACAAAGTTTAAAAAACAGTTATCTCTTAATTCTTTTATGGGGATGTAGCTCAGTGGGAGAGCACATGACTGAAGATCATGGTGTCGGGTGTTCGATTCACCCCATCCCCATTTTCAAAACATTTATAAAAAGCATTTCATTTCAATAATTATAAGAGAGTGTGACAATCTTTTCAAAAGGCAAAAAGATTGGACAAAAATAAAAGAGTATGGTAAATAAAAAAGCTTCAATGGATCCAATCAATTTAATTGTAGGAATTGTTATAATCTTTGGAGGAGTATTAGTAACTTTAAATTATGTTAACTTAGGATTATTAGTAACTGTCATAGGAACTTTATTTAAAGCAATTGAAGTTGTAATCAAAGGAGGAATAAAATAATGGTAAATTTATTAACCCCGAATGTAATTATAGGATTAATAATTATAATAATTAATTTAATTCCATTGATATTCAAAAAATATAAATTATTGTTAGCAACAGGATTATTGTCCCTATTACTCTTACTATTATTAATATTCATATAAAATGGCAAAAGCAAAAAAGAAATCGGTAAAGAAAACATCTAAGAAAAGAGTTTCTGTTAAAAAATCTCCTATTAGAAAAGCTCAAATTAAAAGAAATGCTGTTAGAACAAAACAGACTAGTTGGACTTGGTTTGTGCAAACTTTATTTTTAGTATTATTCCTTTATTCAGGATATTTACTTTGGACACAACCATGGACTCAAGGGATTTCTTTAATTGTTTTATTGTTATTGATTATCTTTGTTTCAAAGATTATTCGAAAACTTAAAAAAAGATGATGTTTCAAAGAAAAAGAGCAGCTATTGAATTAAGTATGACTACTATTATTGTTGTTGTACTTTCATTAACACTTTTAATTATGGGATTTGTTTTTGTAAGAAGTATTATGTGTGGAGCTATTGGATTTACCGAAGAAATAAATTCAAAAGTAAATAGAGAAATTCAACAATTATTTGAAACTTCTGGTGGAGATGTGGTTTGTATTGGTTCACAAGAATCAAAAACAATGATTCCAGGGCAAGATAATTTTATTTTCTGTTTAATTAATGCTAAACAGCAAGGAGAAGATTACACTATTAGATTAGCAGAACCAATTAAATCAGCAGACATAAGTTCCCGAGAAACAGCTACTTGGATTAAACCGGGAAATGATGTATGGACTGAAAAGAATTTCCCTCCGAATGATAAAACTCCTCGAAAAACAATTACAGTAAGTATTCCTGAAGAAGCATCTGAAGGAAATATAAGAATTAATATCGTTGCAACAAAATCTGGAACAACCGGCACTAGGGCACTTGAAGGTTCTAAGAATCTTGATTTCAGAGTTACAAGATCTGGAGTTGTAAGAAATATCCTCTGTTAGTAAAAAATAAAATGGCATTAACACCTATTGAAACAATTGCATTGATTTTTGCAGTAATTGGAATTGTTAAATTATTAGTTATTATAATTGATAGAAGAAGTTGGTTCCCAATTATTCGGGGAATTTATGGAAATCCTAAAATAAGTAGTGTAATTGTTTTCGTTTTAGTTCTAATTGTTTTTTATTATTTAATTAAAGAAATTACAATGGTTCAATTAATGGCGACAATTGGATTTGTTTCATTATTAATTGCACTTGCTTTCTTACAATGGAATAAAGAAGTTTTAACACTTAGTAAAAAAATACTCAAAGATAAATTATCTTTAGGGACTTTGATTTATTTGTTATTATGGCTAGTCTTAATGTTGTGGACTATTTATGAAATTGTTGTTTGATTAATTCTTAGAAAATTGTTGAATGATTAATTTTATAATATAATTGGTTAAACTTTTTAAGATAAAAGAGATTACCTTTATTGTGACAAATATTAGTATAGTTTAGTTGGATTTTTTAAAATTTCATTAATTCTTATTTTTAATTCTCTTTCTTTGTTATTCGATTCTTTCTTTGCTTTCAAAAACTTATTCTTCTGGTCCTCATAATCGTTCTCTCTTCCAATCCTTTTCCAAATTTCTTCCTTTGAAAATCCTTGTTTTTCTAAAACTGGAGTCAACGCACTTTCTTGAGCCATATCTATTTTATTTATTGTTGACTTTCTAAAATCTGGAGAGTAAATTTCAACTACTACCCCGTAAATTACAGGAGGACTTCCCTTTTTCTTAGCATAGAATTCTGACAATCTTGCTTTAGCATAAATGAGTGGCAAATTCCTCTTTTAACCACTGAGGAATCTTAATTCTATATACTTCTAAAACATTTTTTCTTATTGCATATTCATGTTCTCTAAAAGATTTACCAATGGGTTGCCCTTTTCTTATTTCTTCATTAATATTTCTAACATCAGTTGTCCAGTTATTTAGAAAAAAAGTTATAGCAAAAGTACGAGATATTCCCTTGCTGTCTACTAAGTGGGCAAGTCTTATTTTATCATCATGGACTAATACTTTGGAAGAAATTGAGCCATATTTTTCTTCTAACACATCAGTATGTAATCTATCGACTAATAGGAAATGTTCCATGCTTGATTCAAGAGAATATTATTTATAAATTACGCGTTATCTGTTAATTATCCTAGATAACCTGTGCTTGATGTTAATGTTGCTTTCGCAGATTTCAAATATTGCTCTTCCATTTTCTGATAAACATCCATTGTAGTTTTTGTAACACTTGGTCTAACTTTTTTCAATGCTTCATCAAAATGTTTTCTGGAAACCATTTTAATATTTATGTCTTCTCTTAAAGCTAGCATTGCTGATTCTCTCACAAGGTTTTCCAAATCTGCTCCGACGAACCCATCTGTTTTTTCAGCAATTTTATCTAAGTTTACATCTTTATCTAATGGAACTTTTGTCGTATGTATTTGAAGTACTTGCAATCTTCCTTCTTTTGAAGGTCCAGGGACTAATAAAATTCTGTCGAATCTTCCCGGTCTTAATAATGCAGTGTCCAACATATCAGGACGATTTGTCGCCGCGATTACTGTAATATTATGTAATTCTTCTAATCCGTCCATTTCTGCAAGCATCTGATTTAAAACTCTTTCAGTAACTTTTGTTCCTGCATCCATTCCTCTTTTAGAAGCTAACGCGTCTATTTCGTCGAAGAAAATAACACAAGGAGAAACTTGTCTTGCTCTTTCAAATATTTTTCTTACTCCTTCTTCCGATTTCCCGATCCACATTGATAATAAACTCGGACCTTTTACCTGAATGAAATTCGCTTCAGATTCTTTTGCAACTGCTTTTGCTAAAAGTGTTTTTCCTGTTCCCGGAGGACCATAAAGTAAAATTCCCCTCGGTGGAGTAATTCCTATTCTCTTGAAAGAATCAGGGTATTGCATTGGCCATTCAACTGCTTCTTTAAGTTCTTGTTTAACTTTATCTAAACCTCCAACTTGTTCCCAAGAAACATTTGGTGTTTCTACTAAAACTTCTCTCATCGCGCTTGGTCTAACAACTTTAAGTGCTTCTTGAAAATCTTTAGCGGTGATAACTAATTGTTTTAATAATTCATCTGGAATTGATTCTATATCTTCTTTTATTTCTAATTTAGGTAAAGTTCTTCGTAAAACAGACATCGCTGCTTCTTTAGCAAGTGAAGATAAATCTGCTCCGACGAATCCGTGAGTTATCGCTGCTAACTCGATTAAGTTTACGTCTTTAGTGAGAGGCATATTTCTTGTATGAATTTTTAAGATTGATAATCTTCCGTCTTTATCTGGAACATTTATGCTGACTTCACGGTCGAATCTTCCCGGACGTCTTAATGCAGGGTCTAAAGAATTTGGACGATTTGTCGCTCCGATAACTACAACTTTTCCTCGAGTTTTAAGACCGTCCATCATTGTTAATAATTGTGAGACTACTCGTCTTTCAACTTCTCCTTGAACATCTTCTCTTTTCGGAGCAATAGCATCTATTTCGTCGATAAAAATAATTGCCGGCGCTGATTTTTCTGCTTCAGCAAAAATGTCTCTTATTTTCTTTTCTGATTCTCCATAAAACTTTGACATAATTTCAGGGCCGTTAAGTAAAATAAAATTCGCGTCGCTTTCATTTGCAACTGCTTTTGCTAAAAGTGTTTTTCCTGTTCCCGGAGGACCATGAAGTAAAACTCCTTTCGGAGGTTCTACACCTAATCGCTCGAATATTTCTGGATGTTTTAATGGAAGTTCAATCATCTCTCTGATTTTTTTCATCTCTTCTTTAAGTCCACCAATATCTTCGTAATTAACATCAAATAATTTCTCTTCTGAAACTTCTACTGCTTTTGAGTTTACAACTACTTCTGTATTTTCAGTTATAACGACGGGCATTGCAGGATTTGTATTAATTATTAAAAATTTTAATTGTTGTAATCCTCCGAAACCCATGCCTCCAAAATTAGATGCGAAATTTCCTAAGATATCTCCGAAGACGTCTCCGAACTCTCCTAAATCTTCGCTTAACAAATCTTTACGTCTTTGCACTCCGCCTAAAACAACTATGTCTCCTTTCAAAACTGCTCTTCCTAAAAGTCCTCTACGAAATATTTCTGGATTGCCTTGGACAACAATGTTTTCTTGAACTGGAGCTACGGTAATTTTTTTCGCTTCTTTTATTTCTGTTCTTCTTAATTCAACTACTTCTCCTACTCCAGTTTTTGCATTTTTCCTGATTATTCCGTCGATTCTAATTATTCCCTCTCCAACATCTGCAGGGTAAGCTCTATCGACAATTGCAATTGACTCTCGTCCACCTTTAATAGAAACAACATCTCCTCTTCGCAGACCTAAGAGTTTCATAGTATCATAATCTATTCGAGCAATACCTTTATATGCATCATCTTGAGACGCTTCTGCTACTCTTAATTTAATAACTTTTTTTGGATTATCTTTCATCTTCTTCTTTCCTTATTTCGTCAAAAACCAACGATAATTTATTCATACTGTCGAAACTTAATCTTACCATATCATCAATTAATTTATTTTGCTCATTTATAAAATTGACTATTTCTTTTGGAATTGAGACGGTGTATGAATTTCCGACTATTCTCAGTTTAACATTGAATGCTTTATTTTTTAAATTTAGATAGTGTTGGTATTCTTGTTTGTCTTCTGGGTGAATTATTTTATTCTTGCATTTAAGACATTGTAAAGTTCGAAATGAAAACCCTTGTTTTACATATTTGATTTTTTGCATTTTTGTGTTGCAATCTTTACAAAGCACTGTGTTGTCAAATATATCTGTCATGAGTATGAACAGCTACGTTCCTTGAACGCAGCTGAGTGAAAGGGGGTTAAAAGGATACCAATAATCTTGGATAAGATTTGGTATACTTTTTATGTGTATACAAGATATGTATACTATATAAATCTTTCGGAAGATAAATTTTTACATACGGAAACGAGATAAAAATAATTTTAAAAATCAAAACAACATTTAAATACCAAATTCACTAAAAGAGTTTATGAAAAATAATAAAAGAGGATTTAATAGAGATATTAAAAAATTTTGGAATTTTTTATGGAATGATAATTCGCTGTTAAGTTGGTTTTTATTCTTAATAATTATCTTTGTATTTATTAAATTTATTTTTTTCCCGACGATATCTCTTATCTTTGGAACCTCTTTACCAATAGTTATTGTTGAATCTTGTAGTATGCATCATGGTCAAGAATTTGAATCTTGGTGGAATGAAAATGGTAATCTATACAAAGAATTTGATATTGAGAAAAATAATTTTGAAAACTTCCCGTTGAAAAATGGCTTTACTAAAGGAGATATATTTTTTGTGAGGGGTGTTGATAAAGAAGATGTTAAAATTGGCGATGTTATTATTTTTATAGATAGCCAATATAATAATCCAATTATTCATCGAGTTGTAGATTTAAGTCCGTTACAAACAAAAGGAGATAATAATCAGGGACAAATTCCTTTTGAAAAAAATATTGATGGAGATAGAATTATAGGAAAAGCAACTCAGGTAAAAATCCCTTATATCGGCTGGTTAAAATTAATTTTCTTTGAACCACTTAGACCTGAAAGCGAAAGAGGGATCTGTCATTAAATCAGTAATCTTTAAAAACCAGCTTTAGGTATACTAAGAATGGAGTTCTGTCCAAAGTGTGGTTCTATTCTTGAAGAGAAACGAAAAAATTACGGATGTGTTAGATGTGGTTACACTGCTAAGGGAAGAGTAAAAATTATTTCTGAAGATAAAATTGTGCAAGTAAAGGAGATAGGTGTTGTTAAAGAGAAAGAAACTGATGTTTTTCCGATTGTAACTGCTGATTGTTCTAAGTGTAAACACAAGGAAGCATATTTCTGGACTTCTCAAACTCGTTCAGGAGATGAAGCTGAAACTCGATTTTTCCGTTGCACTAAATGTAAACATACTTGGCGAGAGTATAAATAAGTAAAAAGAACCAAGGTTCTTCTTATCTCCTAAAAATATTTCTTCTTACGACATTTTATAGAGATACTAAAAATAAAATTCTAAATTTCAAATCCAAAATTAAAATGGCCCTGGAAAGTAAATTTCTACGAAATTAACATTCGTCCTCCT
>PFCU01000011.1:13318-17516 GCA_002763155.1 Candidatus Pacearchaeota archaeon CG10_big_fil_rev_8_21_14_0_10_30_48
CGAGGGAATTGAACGACTTCAAATCCAAAATTAAAATGGCCCTGGAGGGATTTGAACCCTCGGCACCTAGATTTCCCTTATTCTTACAAGACAATCGAAGATTGTCCATCTCTAGGAGATGTTGTAAGAAGAACCTTAGGTTCTTTTTACTAAGAGTCTAGTGCTCTGACCAGGCTGAGCTACAGAGCCATTTGATGTCTTGTAGCGAAAAACTAAAGCAACTTGATACAATACCAAGCAATTGTAGTTTTCTTTGATTTCTCGAGAAACTTTCTTTTTCTAAAAGAAAGTAAGTCGTGAGCTACAGAGCCATAACATGTTCCTAAATTAAATAGATAAAGACGATTTAAAAAGATATTTATCACGAAATAAAAAGAAAAAGAAAAAATTAATAAAATTAGTTAACGGTCTGTTTAATACTCGATATACTGTCTGCCACTTCAATACCTCTATTTGTAAGCTTTATCAGTTTAATTCTTCCTTGTTTTTCAAAGGTTACTAACCCTAAAGTTTCAAGGGTTTGCAAAATTTTAACCGCGTGGCTGTATGTACAGTCCACCTCTTTAGCTAAAACAGATCCGTATCTTACTCTTGCCAATTTTCTTAATGCAATCATCATTAAGGCTGGCTTCCTTCTGAAAAAGATATCGAAGTTGTCTTTCATTTTTTGTTTTTACAAGATATATCTTTTAAACTATATATCAAGCTATATAGGGAAATAGATGTCGCCCTTTTAAATGTTTCGTGGTTTAAAAAGGAAAAAATTAAATTTTTTTACTACTACAAAAAGCGAATAGTCCAGACGACATGAATAATCACTGAAAAGGTTTATTAATTGGAATTTTGAATAGGTTATATGAGAATACTTGCAACTGGAGATTTACATGGAAATTCTGGTCGAGCACGGGAACTTGCCATAAAAGCCGAAAAGGAAAATGTTGATTTAGTAGTAATAGCTGGGGATTTAATGGGATTTGTAGAAACAAAAGGAATTATAAAACCGTTTAAAGATAGAAATAAAAAAGTTTTGATCGTTCCGGGGAATTGGGATTCATTTGCGACTACGGATTTTTTGGCGAATTTTTATGGCATTAGTAATATTCATGGGTATTCTGCAATTTATGAAAATATTGGATTTTTTGGAGCAGGTGGAACAAGTGATGGAGCTCCGGGGCCTGGAAATATTTCTGAAAAAAAATTAATGGAAACACTTGAAAAGGCGCACAAAAATCTTGTAGGAATTGAGAAGAAAATTATGATTACTCACGGACATCCCTTAGGTTCTAAATCAGAATTTTCGGGAATTCCTGGAAGTAAATCAATATTAAATGCAATTAAAAAATTTGAACCTGATTTTTTAATACATGGACATATTCACGAAGCATCGGGTATGGAAGAATTCATCGGAAAGACAAAAGTAATTAATGTTTCTGGAAGAGACAAAATTATTGATATTTAAGAGGATAGAAATAAAATTAGCCTACCACAATAATTTTATAAGCTAGATACTTTGAATTTAGATAATGGTTCCAAAGAAAAAAATAGTTGAAGATCCTGTAAAAGAATATGGAGAAAAGGAAATCCGAGATAATCTGATTCCTATGGACGAGGGAGATATAGCAAGATCTGTTGAGGTTTATGTAAAAGAAAAGCCAATAACTGAAACTATTGAAAAATCTGGAATAAAAAAAGAGACTAAACTTGTAAAGAAAAAATCTTCTAAGAAAGCTACAAAGAAAAATTCTGGGAAATTGACTGGAAATTGGATTGATAAATTTAATATTCCTGGAAATAAAAAATTAAAAGAAAAAGGGCCAATTATGATTGTAACTGAAAAACCGCAGTCATCAGTTAAAATTTCCGACGCGTTAGCTCAAGGTAAAATTGAAAAAAGATCAATTAATGGGGTTAATTATTATGAATTCTTTCGCGACGGAAAACCTATGGTTGTTGTTTGCGCGGTAGGACATTTATTTACATTAGCTCAAGTAAAACAAAGAAACCCTTGGCCAACTTTTGATATAAAATGGGCTCCTAATTTTTTAGTTCGGAAAAAAGACTTCACTAAAAAATATTATGAGGTAATTGCAAAACTATCAAAACATGCTTCTGAAATTGTCGTGGCAACAGACTATGATATTGAAGGAGAAGTTATTGGAATGAATATTGTTCGGTATATTTGTAATCAAGAAGATGCTAAACGAATGAAGTTCTCAACTCTTACATCTAATGAAATTCAGGAAGCATTTGATAAACGTCATGATACTTTGGATTGGAAACAGGGAATTGCTGGAGAGACAAGACACTATCTTGATTGGATTTATGGAATTAATCTTTCGAGGGCATTAATGGATGCAATAAAAACTACTGGAAAATTTAGATTAATGTCTATTGGAAGAGTGCAAGGTCCTACTTTACATATAATCGTCGATAAAGAAAGAGAAATTGAAAAATTTGTTTCAGAAAAATACTGGCAAGTTTTTGCTAATGTTTCTGATGGAAAAAATAAAGTTGAATTAAAATACATTAAAGATATTAAAGATGAAAAGAGCGTTGGAGAATTTAAAAAATTAGAAGGGAAAGAAGGAAATGCTGAAACGAAAAAATCACAACAACAATTGCCTCCGCCGGTTCCTTTTGATTTAACAACATTGCAAACTGAATCTTATAAATTTTTTAAAATAACTCCTGCAAAAACTCTTCAAATAGCTCAAAATTTATATCTAAACGGAGTTATATCTTATCCTCGTACTTCAAGTCAGAAAATTCCTAAAGAAATAGGGTATGATAAAATTTTGAATCGTTTGAAAAATAAATTTAATTTTGTTTCAAATGTTAAACGAAGTGTGCCTATCGAAGGTAAAAAATCTGACCCTGCTCACCCATCAATTTTTCCGACAGGAGAATTCCACGATTTTGAAGGAGAAGATAAAAAAATTTATGAGTTGATTGTCAAAAGATTTGTTAGTTGTTTTTGTGAAGATGCTGTTTTAGATGATAAAAAGATCTCTTTGGAAATTGAAGGGAAAAAATTTGTTGCGAAGGGTTTGGGAATTGGAAAGAAAGGTTGGATGGAAGTTTATCCAAATTTATTGAAGGAAAAAGAAATTCCGGATATGAATGGAAAAGTAAAAATTGAAAAAATTGATATTGAAGAAAAAATGACTCAACCTCCAAAAAGATACACCCCTGCGTCGATTGTTTCTGAACTTGAAAAAAGAAATCTCGGTACAAAAGCAACTCGTGCCTCAATAATTGAAACATTGTACGATAGAGGATATGTAAAAGAGAAAAGTATCCAAGCAACAAGTTTGGGCCTTTCTTTAATTCAGACATTAGAAAAAAATTGCGATGTTATTATTGATGAGAAATTGACGAGAGATATAGAAGGTAATTTAGAGAAATTAAGAAATTCTAAAAATCCTAGTAAAAACCAAAAAGAAATATTAAAAGAAACTAAAAAAATAATATATAGTATAGGAGATAAATTTTCGAAAAATAAAAATCAAATCGGTCAAGATCTTATTAGTGCTACGGAACAATTATGGGAAGATCAAAGAAAAGATAATGAAATAATGGATTGTCCTGTATGTAAAACTGGAAAATTGACCATTAAATATGGAAGACAATATAGCCGATATTTTGTCGCGTGCAATTCTTATCCTGAATGTAAAACTACTTTCACTCTTCCAGGAAATGCTTTAATTAAAACAAGTGATAAAGTGTGTGAGTATTGTAATTGGAATATGTTAATGTCAATAAAGAAAGGAAAAAGACCGTGGATATTTTGTTTTAATCCAGAATGTGAAAGTAGGAAAAATAAAAATTAAATTCCTCTAGTTCCAGGTTGATTAAAATTAATTGAATTATTATGGGCAGGAGGTGTTTTTGGTGGATGGTTTTCTCTTTTATTTTTATTTTTTATTGTGATAAAAATAATTGCTCCAAGAACCACTAAAATTATAAAAATAATTACTCCAATAGCAATGTATAGATTTGTTAAATCATCTGGAGCTTGTTCAAATTGGCATCTTCCGGAATCATTGCAAATCTCGTCGCTATCACAATCAGAATTAGAATTACAACTAATAGTGTTTGGTTGTAAAACGGTTGTATGATAACCGCATTTTCCTTCTTGATTTCCGATATTTATCCAGGCACTATTAAGACAAATTTCTGTATTTGTTCCAGAACATCT
>PFCU01000025.1 GCA_002763155.1 Candidatus Pacearchaeota archaeon CG10_big_fil_rev_8_21_14_0_10_30_48
AACAATATAATAAATGCCCAAGCAATACTCGGTTTCATAAAATCACCCATATCTTTCTGAGAAAATCCTACAATCATCATTAAGAAAAATAAAGATAAAATCAAAATAACAAACCACGGAACGACAGTTTGAACATAAACAACTCCGGGAGAAAACGTAATAAAAATAATTCCAAAAATAAAACTAACCATAAGATTAACAAACGGACTCTCTCCTAAAATTTGGGTCTTAGATAAAACAGCATACATCACAGTAAATACAAATAAAAATCCAAAAATAGGCATGTAATATGCAAGCCAAGTAATATCAAATACTGCCATTTTTACTGGGTACCATCATAAATTCTATGAGGAAAAGGAGTTTTTGCAGAAGAGCCAGAATTTACAACAATAGATATGAAAACAATTAATATAATTCCTGCAACAATTGCCGAAATATTTTCTTGCCACCAACTTCCTGTCCACCAAGAATAATCACTTAAACTCTGTAATAAAATAACTATGAAAATAATTCCTCCAATTCCAAAGAATATCGTTGCAGCTCCTGTACGTTTACCGCCTTTTTCAAAATCTACAAATAATCCTACTAAAATCATCGCAGCCAAAATTATAGAAAGTCCTATTCCTACTTTTGGAAAAATAATCTGAAAAAATACCGGCACAGCATCAAACTGCAAAGACATCAAAGCAACTGCGCCCGCAATTACTGCGTTAATTCCTTTACTTGATTTATCATCGGCACCAAAAATTTTCGCCTTCTGTAAAATTGCAAAAACCAACGCAAACACAAGCATTCCAGGTAAAACATAATAGAAAATTCCAAGGTCAGCCCATTGTTGTAATATTAATCCGATTGGTTGTGCCATTAGAAAAAATAGTAAAGATTATTTAAATATGTTTCGTAATTCAAATTTATTATAAAAATTAATTAATTATCAAAATCGTCGCTAGAAATAATTACTCAGATTTTTTTCCAGAACCAATTCCGGGCATAACAACAATTGCAATCGCGCCAATAACAATAACTAAAAGAATAATATTTGACATCCAACTATTTCCTGCATAATCTATAAACAATGAATAATAAATTTTATCCCACTGGCCTGTTATAACCAACATTGCAATTACTAAAGCAACAACAATTAAAATTCCTAAACCTGTTTTCACAGATTTATTCAACACCAAACCTTCTTCACCACTTGCTACAAATCCGAACAAAAGCATGAACACCAATAAAACAACCAAACTCACTGCAAGAAACGGCATTAAATTAATTATAATGTCTGTGCTCCAAGAAAAAGCCACTACAATTAAGGCGATTGACAAAGCAATCAAAGCGTCAATCTGAGATTTCTCCTCGCCAAGAATTTTAGACTTTTGTAAAATCGCGAATATCAAAGTGAACACAAGCAAAAAAGGATAAACTACTCTAACTGCAAAAAAACTCGTCAAAATTGTTTCAAATACTGCCATCTTTTCAATATAATTAAACAAATATGGTTTTTAATAGTTTCTATGATTTAGAATAAATAATTAATTTCTAACTAAACGGGAAATCCCCCTACCTAAAACTAAAAATTAATCAACTTCAAGGCCGCCAGCAATTTCTGGAAGGTCTTGTTGAGAAGGCATCGCTACTCTATTGATGATAAAAACATCACCTACAGACTTTACATAAGAATGAGGGATTATAACTCCTCTTGCACCATTGAATAAATTACTGATACCACCTGAAACTCTTATTCTCCAAGAATCAACTTTGTTATTAACGAGGTTAGCCTCTTCTATATCTCCAAAAAAGTCGCCTTCGTCAGTATAAACTTTCTTACCCACAACGTCACTAATTTTTTTTATCTTAAGCATGATTTGTTGAGCTAAATTTTATTTATATACTTTTCTATCATTAAATCATATAGATGAAATGCATTACAATAAATAATTTCCTTAAAAAAGAGGATTAAATTTAACAAATAAACCCTTTTCGAATACAAAACTCAATTAACGCAATGTTTATAAAAATAAATTAACTATCAAGAATATGTTTACAACGAAAGAAATAACACATATTTTCCTAGTAGGGATTATTTTAGTTTTCGTGGTTGCATTTAAAGAAACTATTTCTTCAGGAATAGACATTTTATTTGTTGGAACCATGTTTGCATTCATTTTACTTACTATTTTATTAAATGTTATTGCTAAAAAATCAATGGCTCAAAGATATGAATCAACTCTTGAGACAAGTATTTGGAATTGGGAAAGATTCGGATTCAAAAGAGAAAGACGTTTGAACAAACCAATCCCTGCAGGAATTATTTTCCCATTTTTGTTAGCTATTCTTTCGTATGGAAATTTTTTCTTATTCACTGTTTTAGAATCTAATATCACAGGAACATCTGCAAGAAGTGCAAAGTCTCATGGAAGATTTAGATTCACAGAAATGACTGACACAACTATGAGTTTTATCATCGGAGCAGGAGTTCTTGCGAATATCGCATTAGCCATACTTGCCTATTTATTTGACTTAAGTGTCCTTGCAAGATTCAGTATATATTATGCGTCGTGGTCACTTGTTCCTTTTGGAAGTTTAGACGGAACAAAAATCTTTTTCGGAAATCGAAACTACTGGTTCTTATTAGTAGTTATTACTGGAATTTTACTTCTATATGCGCTGGCTATTCCGAGTTAGATAATTTATTTCTAGTAGCAATCTCGCAAACATTAAGCAACTCAATTTTAGATTCTCAAGTATTTAATCAATCCACAATCATTTGGTGAAATAAGTTTACAGCATCAATTTCATCAACTCACAATTACCCATCAACAATCCCGCAATCATATAGAAACCCAAGTTTATCTCAACGATAAATCTTATATACTTCTTACTTTTTTTCAACAGATGGAAAAATTTCTTCTTAATATAAAACCTCGAGAATATCAAAAACAAATTGTTGAAACTTGCAAAAAGAAAAATAGCCTTGTGGTACTTCCAACCGGAATTGGAAAAACCCTTGTTGCATTAATGTTAGTAATAGAAAGAATGAAAGAAATTCCGACGGGGAAAATACTATTTTTAGCTCCAACAAGACCTTTAGCAGAACAGCATTTAAATTATTTTGAAAAACACCTTCCAGAACTTTTCGCACAAATGGATTTATTCACAGGACAAGTAAATGCAGAAAAACGAAAAGAAATATGGCAAAGAGCAGACATAATTTTCTCAACACCCCAATGCATCGCAAATGATTTAAAAAATAAATTGTACGATTTAAACGAAGTTTCATTGTTAATTGAAGATGAAGCCCATCGTTGCGTGAAAAATTATTCTTACACTTATGTTGCAAAAAAATATGTCGAGCAATCAATTAACCAAAGAATTTTAGGCCTAACAGCCTCTCCAGGAACAGATCAAAAAGCCATTAAAAAAATATGTGAACACTTATGCATTGAAAATGTAGAAATAAGAACGCGAGATAGCGAGGATGTAAAAGAATATTTACAAGATTTAGAATTCAACATAATCAAAGTAGAATTCCCAAAAAGATTCGAGGAAATAAGAGATTTATTAAAAAAAATCTACGACAGAAAAATAGGCGAATTAAAAAATAGAAATTTAATTTTTGGTCCAGCCAATAAAGTAACTCTAATTGAAGCCCAGAAAAAAATAATGAAATCAATTGCGTCAGGAAATAAAAATATGAATTTATTTGCAGGGGCATCTGCATGTGCTCAAGCCCTGAAAATTTCCCACGCGTTAGAATTAATCGAAACTCAAACTCTTTATGGATTAAATGAATATTTTTCAACGTTAAAAGAACAAGCAAAAAACAATCAAAGCAAAGCAGTAAAACAAATAATATCGAGGCCAGAATTCACTCAAGCAGAAAATTTAACTAACGAATTATTAAAAGAAAATCTCGAACATCCTAAATTATTAGAATTAAAAGATTTAATAGAACAAAGAATAAAACAAAACCCAAAATCAAAAATAATTGTTTTTAGCCAATATCGAGATAGCGTATCAAAAATTTGTAAAGAATTAAATTTATTAAATATCTCTTCAAAAGTTTTCGTCGGACAAAGAAAAAAAGGTGAAACAGGTTTATCTCAAAAAGAACAAAAACAAATCATTAAAGATTTTTCATTAGGAGAATTCAAAGTTTTATGCGCAACATCTATAGGAGAAGAAGGTTTAGACATTCCTGAAGTAAATGCAGTAGTATTTTATGAGCCAGTTCCAAGTGCAATAAGAAAGATACAAAGAGCAGGAAGAACAGCACGTTTAATGCCTGGAGAATTAATTATGCTTGTAACAAAAAACACCAAGGACGAAGCTTCTTATTGGTCTGCACATCATAAAGAAAAGAGAATGCATTCAGCAATTCAAAAAATCAAAGATGACATTAAAGATAATAAATTAAACTTTGAAGACAATCAGAAGAAGTTGTTTTAAAATGCCATTCGTAGATATTTTTTCAAAATCAGAGAAAAAGGGAAAACCAATTATTCGTCCTAAAATTATAGTTGACACACGGGAAAAAAATTCTCTAATCGCGAGCGAGTTAATGCGTCTTCAATGCGACGTGGAATTCCAACATTTGGGCATCGGAGATTATATTGTAAAAGACACAGTCATAGAAAGAAAAACAATTTCAGATTTTCTTGGTTCAATGTTAAATAAACGTTTAGTCAAACAACTAAAAAATATGCAACCTTTAAAATCAAAATTTCTAATTATTGAAGGAATAGATGAACACGAGCTTTATCATTCAGAATCACATATCAACGAAAATGCAATTCGGGGATTTTTACTCTCGATAATATTAAATTTCAAAATTCCAATCATTTACACAAAAGATTATGCCGACACTGCGAAATTTCTAATTGTTTTAGCAAAAAAACCTACTAAAGAACAAGAATCAGGAATCAATGATAAACCAAAACCTCGAGATGTCAAAGAACAATTACAATATATCTTAGAAGGATTTCCAGGAATCGGCCCAAAAACAGCAAGGAAACTTTTAGAAGAATTTGGAACACTAAAAGAAATAATCAACACCCCAATAGAAAAATTAGAAAAGTTAATCGGAAAGAAGGCTGAATCCTTTAAACTTTCGGATAAAAAATATAATTAAGCTGAAGTTAATCCCTTCTTTTCCATAAAATATCCCACATCAACAGGATAATGATTTTCATCCCTGATTTCTAATTTCTGAG
The DNA here is from genome assembly GCA_002763155.1 of Candidatus Pacearchaeota archaeon CG10_big_fil_rev_8_21_14_0_10_30_48. Taxonomy (GTDB): domain Archaea; phylum Nanobdellota; class Nanobdellia; order Pacearchaeales; family GW2011-AR1; genus JACPLR01. Next base: position 5,214 of record PFCU01000025.1, read on the forward strand.
GAGAAGTAAAAATGACAGGCCGAACATTTTTTCCTTGAATCTTGCTTTCTAAATCTTTTCCATCTTTAATTCTATTTTCTAAATTATCTCGCAATGCATTCAAAACACTAAAATCGTGACAATTATGAAGAATAATACTTTCGTAAACCCCTTTCCTTTTATAATATGCATCTAAATCGTGAACAATATCTTTTGAAAATTGTTCTATAGTATAATTATCTCGAAAACTCATTAAAATATATTAAACCAATCTTCCTTTAAAAAAACAACCATAATCTATTAATCATTTCAAAAAGCAACAATCTTATAAATACCCAAATACTTTATTCATTATATTTTCAAATTGTTAGAGGAATTTTAATTGCAGGTATTTCTAAAAGAGTTTGATATTGAGCCCCGAATTGGGAAAGTTTAGATTCTTTCAGACAAACTTTATCGACCTTAAATTTAAATTTCGGGAATTTTATTTTTTTTAATTCAGTCAAAAACATTTTTTTCTGTTCAACTTTTTTAACTCGCGCAACAGTAATATGTCCCATAAATCTATTCTCTGAAGGAAATAAATTATCCAACATATCGTCGACTTTTCTCTGTAAATTAAAAATTTCTCCCTTTTCAACACCAACCCAAATAATTCTAATAAACTGTTCAGAAAAAACGCCCAACTCATTTAAAGTCAATTCAAAGGGTTCAAATTCTAAGGAGTTTAATTTTTCCTGAATTGCCCGAATTTCAACATCAGAAAGTTCCCCAAGAAATTTTAAAGTCAAATGCAAGTTCTCAAACTCAGTAAATTTCCCGCTAATCAACCCAAGTTTATCCATTTCTTTTTGAACTTTGAGGATATTTCTTCGAATATCTTCAGGAATCTCTACAGAAATGAACACTCTCTTCATTAGAAATATAAAATAAAAATACTAATAAAGTTTTGTATAGTTTGAAATGATTGATGATTTCAGTTTAATTACCTAAAATTTCTCCTAAAATTTTAGTTCCCAATTTTACCGTTTGTCCGTTGACATCCAGTTCGGGATTTATTTCATTTATATCAATAACTCTCAAACTTTTAATTAAATTAAATCTCTGTAAAAAATAAATTAATTGTCTTGTAGTCATGCCTGCACTCTCTCCCATAGCCGTGCCTGAAACAAAAACACTATCAATAACATCGACATCAATTGAAAGATATATCTCTCCCTGTCTCGCCAATTCCATCACAATATCACAAATTTCCTCATAATCATTAAGCCCTTTCATTTCATAAACTTTAATTTTATGATTAGCCAAAAATTCATTATCAGAAATATTGCTCGCTCGCAATCCTATTAAAATGATATTCTCTCCCGGAAATCCCTCTTCAACAAGTTTTCTAAGCCACTGCCGATTATTAGGAATACCTTTCGACTTTTCTACATCAGCATGAGCATCAAAAATTACCAACATAGGAGTTTTATCTTCAGTTTTACAAACTTCCTTAAACGCGTTTCCAATTTCATAACACATACTCCCATCTCCCCCAAGAAAAATAGTTTTCTCATTTGTTTCAATTACTTCGACAGAATTTTCATAAATTAATTTTCCTGCTTCCGCAAGTTTAGAATTATCAAGATGAATCTCTTCCAATCTCAGCGACGCTTTTTCAATTAATTTTTTATTTTCAGCAGTATATGTCTTTGGAAAATTCTTAAGAATTTCATTGCCTGCCTTCCTACATCCAAGAGAATCATTACTATTTTCCAAAGGAACTTTTACAATCATCATTTTAAATAAAAATTATTTGGCTTTTTATAATTTTATGAGAAGTTTTATAAAACTCTTTTTCTTAATTAAAATATGAATAATAAAACCGGGTCCCTATTTGTCTTAATCGCTGCAATATTTAATTACATTGGAGCAGGATTAATAATTTTAGGATCCTTAATAATCTTTCTTTTAGGAGAAGTGCCAAAAGTATTAGTCAATGAAGGCTTAACATTCAGCGTCAGAACAATTACCCTCCTAGGAATAGCTTTAGGAATTCTAGTTTTAATATTGGCATTTTTACAACAAACAATTTCTAAAAAAATGAAAAATAAAAAGATGCTCAAAAACAATTCCATCTTAGCCATAATCTTAGGAATAATCACAGTAGGAAATATTTCTGGAATATTATGTCTAATCGGCGGAATAATTGGATTATCTGAATCTAAAAAATAAGTCTTTTCCTAAAATTTATCCCATACTAACTAACTTAACTATCAAAAGAATCAGCAACTGAATTTTACTTCAATGATTTCCTCTAAAACTATTCAATCACTCAACATTAAACTCATCAACCTTT
>PFCU01000056.1:0-7112 GCA_002763155.1 Candidatus Pacearchaeota archaeon CG10_big_fil_rev_8_21_14_0_10_30_48
CTCTTTTCTTATTTCTTCCTTTTTCATTAGATTCACAGGTTTTTACCTGCGAACTAATTTTCGGTTTTGCCTAGTGACATATGTCTCCTTGTTATACACAAAAATTTATTTTATGAACAAATTTTTCAGAGGGAGTTTCCTCCCCCTGAAAAATCAATTTCTTAAAGTTTTAAATTATCTAATGTGTCATAATTTCGCATATTTCTTATTCCGTCGAAGGCAGTGGTTGTTTGAGTAATCCTCGATTTCCTAGATTCAATTTCTGGTTCAGAAGCATAAGCACAATATGTTGCTATAGCTGTTCCAGAAAGCACAAGACCTAAGAGAAAGTAATTTACTGCATTTTTTTCTTTTTGATTTTGTTGCATTTTGTCCTCCAAAATTTAATTAATAATATTAATCCTAAAAATAGTTTATTTCTTGTCAATATTTTTTTATTAAACTTGTGGGTAGAAAAGGGAAGAATATCCGGCATTATAATTTTATAAACCTATATTTAACCTTATTGACACTAGTGTAGATATATTCAAAACATTTAAATATATTTTATTTCATTGTTAGATAATGAAACGAAGAGTAATCAAACAAGGACATAATACTCTAACCATGACTCTCCCATCTGATTGGGTTAAGAAATTAAATATAAAATCCGGAGATGAGATAGACGTATTTGAAAAAGAACACTCCCTAGTTCTAAATGGAATTGAAAGAAATAAAAATAAACTAGTAATAATTAATATAGATGATTTTACAGTCCCTCTTTTATGGAGATTTTTCCAAGGAGCATATAGATCTGGAGCAGATGAAATAAGATTAGAATTTAATAAAAGCTTAAAATTATTCGAAGATCCATATCATTACTACACCACTCAATTTGATTATGCCGAGCTAGGAGAAAAAATAAAATCGAAACCAATGTTAGTTGCAATACAATCTTTAGTTGATAGATTTGTCGGGGTAGAAATTTTAGATGCGGGAGAAAATTACATTACAATAAAAGAAATGGGGGAACTTTCAAATAAAGAATTTGACAATTCTTTAAGAAGAATATTTCTTGTAATTATTCAACTTTTTGAAAGATTAATTGATGCAATAGAGAAAAATGAAATTAATGACATTAATTTATGTAAGGATTTACACACTATCGATTTAAACATAGATAGATTTGTAGATTATTGTTGTAGAATTTTAAATAAAATAAATACTTCCTCTCTAGAAAAAGATAAACCTCTACTTTTTTCAACATTATTTTTACTTGAACTTCTCGGAGATGAATTCAAATATATTGGAAAACATTTAGCAATTTCAAAAAAATCACTTAAGAATACTTTAAACTTAGCAGAGAAAGTCAAAGAGTATTTTGAGATTTACTATAAATTATTTTATAAATTTAATAGGGAGGACATAATCGACTTTGGAGTAACAGATAAAATCATTTATGGAGAACATCAAAAATTTAAATCCGAAACAGGAGAAGCAAGAAGTATCGCAAGACATTTAATGATGATTAGTAAATTTATCCTCGCTGTTGGAGAGCTAAGAATTGAAATGGAATTTTAAGCTACTGATTCTCTATGCAAGCTTGTCTTGTATCCAAAACCAATTTCTATTGGTTTTCAGCTAATCCCTTTCTATCTCTGATTTTTCTTACAACGCCGTTTTGTAATTCAACAGGCATTCTATCAAATTCTTGATCTGCTAATGAACTTACTCCTCGTCCTTCTGTTGCACTTCTCAAATCATTTGACCATCCAATCATTTCAGCAACAGGGATTTTTGCTTTTATAGAAACTCCAGATTCGTCCTGTTCAACATTAATTAATTGTCCTCTTTTACTTGAAACCAATTTTGTAATCGATGCCATAAAATCATTTGGAGCTTCAATCACATGAGTTTGTAAAGGTTCTAACATTGCAACTCCGGAATTTTTCATCGCACCAGAAATTGCATCTCTTACTGCCGGATAAACTTGTGCAGGTCCTCTATGAATTGCGTCTTCGTGAAGTTTAATATCATCAATAGAAATTCTCATTTTAGTGCAAGGTTCCCTCGCTAAAGGTCCTTGATCAATAACCTGTTCAAAACTATCTAAGATTAAATCAATAACTTCAATCATATGAACTTCCCCACGAGTCTCGTCTACAAGCATATTTCCTTTGTAAATATCTCTTACACTTTTTATTTCATCTCCACTAAATCCTAATGCAGTTAAAGTTTGAGTAACTTGCTCGTTCTTTTTCTTAATTCTACCTTCGGGAAGAGCTCCACTATGAATCGCATTATAGACTTCTTCATCTAAAGGTTCAACTTTGATAAAGAAACTATTGTGCCTGTTAGGAGAACGACCTTCAAAAGGTTGAGATTCTTTTGTTACAGTTTCACGATAAACAATTATTGGTGGAGAAGTTTTAACATCCAAACCTTTTTCAGTTCTAATTCTATTCTCGATAATTTCCAGATGTAATTCTCCCATTCCCGAAATTAAATTTTCCCCTGTTTGATCATTAATTTCGATTTTCAAAGACGGGTCTTCTTTTCCAACTTGTCTCAAAACTTCAACCAATTTCGGAAGGTCAGCACTTCTCATCGGTTCAATAGATTTAGTAACAACGGGATCAAATAAATGAGTAATAGCTTCGAATGGTTCAATTTCTTTTTTTGAAACAGTTTCTCCAGCAACAACATCTCTTAAACCAACAATACCGACAATATTTCCAGATAAAACTTCATCAACAATAATCCTTTGAGCTCCCTTGTAAACAGAAACTTGTTGTACACGCGTTTTTGTCTTCGTTAAATTAAGATAAACTTCATCACCTTGTTTAAGTTTTCCAGAGAACAATCTTCCAGCAGCTACTTCTCCTGCGTGTTTGTCTACAACAATTTTTATCGGAACAAAAGCAACATCTCCATTCTCGTCGCAATTCATTAAATCTTTTCCAGTTTGTGATTCTAAATCTCCGTGCCAGATTTTAGGAATACGATATTTTTGAGCATTTAAAGGATTCGGGTGATGTAGAACAGACATTTGTAAAACAACTTCATGCAACGGCGCTTTTTTTGCAAGTTCTTTTTGAGTTTCAGAATGATAAGCGTCTATCACATCTTTGAAAGTAATTCCTTTTTCTTTCATGTAAGGAACACTCAAAGCCCAGTTGTGAAAAGCGCTTCCAAAAGCTACACTTCCGTCGGCAACATTAACTTGAAATTTTTCCTTGTAACCTTCAGGCGCAATTTCTCTAATTAATTTATTAACATGAGTAATAATTTTGATAAATCTCTCTTGCATCGCTTCAGGCGTTAACTTAACTTCTTTGATTAAACGATCAACTTTGTTAATGAATAAAACTGGTTTAACTAATTCTTTTAACGCTTGTCTTAAAACAGTTTCTGTTTGAGGCATAACTCCCTCTGAAGCACAAACTAAAACAACACATCCATCAACAGCTCTCATCGCTCGAGTAACATCTCCACCAAAATCAACATGTCCTGGAGTGTCAATTAAATTAATTAAATAAGTTTGTCCTTTAACATGATGAATCATACTTACCGACGCAGAATCAATAGTAATTCCTCTTTCTGCCTCATCTTCGTGAAAATCTAAAGCTCGTTGTTTACCCGCGGTATTTTCTGAAAGCATTCCAGCTCCAGCCAAAAGATTATCACTAAAAGTAGTTTTCCCGTGGTCAATATGCGCAGCGATAGCTATGTTTCTAATTTTATCCTGCTGCCTCATTAAATCTTCAATTCTTTCAGTCATAGTTTTCTTTGTTAATCTTTAAAAGATTACAGAAGTATAATTGATTAATAAAAATAGTTTTTAAATGTTATTGTGAAGAAAGAAATATTGGTGCGTTAAAGGTTGATAGATAGGTTTTTAAGTTTTAGAAATATTCTTAATTTATGAATATTTTAAATAGTATTGATTTAAATATAGCCAAAAAAATATTTTCATCAAAAGATAATGTAGAAAAATATCTAACTGAATTAAATAATCTAAAGAATATTAATTTAAGATTTAGAGAAATCACAAGAGGAAGAAATCAAGGAACAAAAGTTTTAGATATGGTTAATGAAGATTTATGGAATAAAATTATTTCTTCTTGGAATTATAGCGATTCTCTAAAAGTGATAAGAGATTTATTCAAAAAATCTAAGAAATATAATAATGGAAAGATTGCTAAATTAAAATATAAAGAATTGGTAGCAGAATGGAATAATCTTAATCTTGGACTTATAAAATGGCCATGTAGTCAGGGGGCATTTGATGAGTTTGTTCAAAGAGTTAACAATTCAAATGCTACAAATAAAGATGAGATTGTTAAAAAAGCATCTGTGCAGTATAGGAGAATGAAGGAGTTAAACACGGTTAGGAATGATTTTCTTGAAATTGAGATATTTGAGAAAAATAGTAATATTCTTCCAACCTTAAATCATTCAAGAGGAACAGATTATTTCATAAATGGAGAATCTTTTGACCAAAAAGTAGCCAAAAGTCCAACTAAAGAATTTATGAGGGCTTATGGAGATAATTGGAAAAAAGAAGCTATTAAGCAACCAGAAAAAGTAGCAGAGTATCTTTACAAATATCAGGATGAGGGTAGATTTGGAGCAGATAGCAGAATACTAATTGTTTATTTAGATGAAGATGTTGATTTAGAAAAAATTGAAGAAACAATAAATAAAATTAATTTAAATCAACCATTAAGAGTAAGTTTTACTTATAATCATGCAAGAGTTGGAGAAAAAAGTTATCAAGTTAAATGTTTTGTTATTGTTCTTTCAAATTAACTACTTCATCAATTAATCTGTCTTTATTTCCTGTTTTTTTAAAAATAAAAATATATTCATGCTTGAAAATATAAAATCCCCCAACCAATGCCCTATATCTCCATAAATCTTCTTGATTTCTCTTTCCCAAGGTATTTTCTATATTCTTTACAATAGTGCTTTTTAGAGTATAACCTTTTTTAAGAACTTCTAACATTGTTAAATGTCCTAAAGGTATCCACTCGCCTTTAGAATATTTATCTCCAATAACTAAAACTAAATATCTATTATTTTCTAAAAAAGGGGTTACATTTTCAACAATTTTTCCAAACATTTCTAAAAACTCTTTCAAGTTTTTAGCATTGGATAAATCTTCTTTATTCTGACTAAATTTAATAATATCATGATAGGGTGGGTGCATTATTACCATCTGAAACTTTTTGTTAGGATTATTTTTTAGTAAGTTTTCGTGAGAGATAAATCTACTATCTCCTTCAATAACATCTGTAAAAACTTTAAATGGATTTTCTTCTTTAGAAATTAACTCTTTAGAATCTTTTACAACTCTCGGATTTAATTCTATTCCAATTCCATTTCTACCTAATCTTTTACATTCTATCATAGTTGTCCCACTTCCAGAAAAAGTATCTAAAACCCAATCTCCTTTTTTTGTATATCTTCTTAAAGTTTGGTTTGGAATTTGGGGAATAAAATTTCCCCAATAACTTGCGATATGAACTCCTGAAGAATCCCTACTTTTCCAATACCATAAACTATCTGTCGTTAAATCTTCGTATTCTTTCCACCTATTAAGATTAATATCATTTATCTTGCTTGTTTTTACTTCTTCAATTCCCTTTTTTAATCTTTCAAGATAATATTTTGCTCTCTCTAATGTTTGAGATTCTATAATCTGTTGTAAATTAGAAATTAATATTTCTTTTTTATAATTAATAGTATCTCCATTGCCAACAATATTAAGTAAGTATAAAGAATCATTTTTTGTTTCTAAAGAATCTTTTATTTGTTTAATCTTTTCTTTAAATTCTTTTGAATCTTCTATTCTTTCTGTATCTGAAACAACTTCTAAAAATCTATCTTTGTTTAAAATTATTCCTACCATTTTATTTTCTATCATCCTTATTAAATTTAGTTTTAGGTTTATTCCAATAAGGTGATTTACATTTTGGACAAACAATCGGTATCTCTTCACTCCTTGTTATCCATTTATGTTCACATCTCTCACATTTGCATCCATAAACTTTAATCTCTTTTTTCATGTTAGAATATATATTTATTCCTTTAAATACTTTATTATAGTAATATACCTTAGAAGATTTGTAAACCTTATCCCTTATATTTTAAAATTGATAAAAATAAAATCATAAAAATTATCGTGCAGCATCTGCTTGCTTTTCTAATTCTGTTCTCTTTGTAACAGCAATACTATCTCCAGAACCTTTCGCAGTATTAATTAATTCTTCAGCGAGAGCTTGAGAAAAGGGTTTTTTCTTATTGAAAGATTTATCATATGCTCCATGAGAAATATTTCTTAACGCGATACTTATTCTTCTTGATGGACTTGAGTCAACAGCTTGAGGATATCTTGCTCCTCCATACTGAATCATTGTAACTTCATCCATTGGACTTCCATTTTCAATAGCATTAACTAAAACTTGTATTGGATTTTCTTTAGTTCGTTCGTGAATTATTTTGAATGCCTCTAAAACCTGTTTCAAGTTTTTATTATATTTTCCACTTGCCCAATTAGTTATAATTTTATGCTTTTTTCCTCTATGTCCTGGAACACTAATGATATTAACAAGTCGTTCAACAATATTCACTTTAGATTTTCCAAATCTTTCTCTATGCCTTCCTCGAGATTTTATAACAAGTGCATATTTGAGATTAAGCGCACTTTTCAATCCAGGGTCTTTAACTTTAACTTCAGAAATATTATAAAGATCAAAAATTAATCTTTCTTCTCCAGAATCGTCTTCTTCCAAATTATTCTTATTCTTTTTCCCTTCACTTTCTTCGCCACCAATTAGTTCATTAGAAACTTTATCGATTTTCTCTTCAATATTTTTCAAACTATTTTTAACTTTTTTATTAACTTTCTTAACTACTTCTTCAACTACTTCTTCAACTACTTCTTCAATTTCTTGAATTATAGGTTGTTTTTCTAATTTTTCTAATTCTTGTTTTACCATATTATTTTTTAAAAGGTTTATTGTTTAGTTTTTGGAAACCTTTTTTTAAAAGGTTTATTGTTTAGTTTTTGGAAACCTTTTTTTAAAAGGTTTATCTTCTTCCCTTCTCTATTCTTTTGCTTACAAGCA
>PFCU01000056.1:7141-7464 GCA_002763155.1 Candidatus Pacearchaeota archaeon CG10_big_fil_rev_8_21_14_0_10_30_48
GTTCATCAATAAATTTTTGCGCTAAATTTCCAGGAATAAATGCTGTAACAATTTTTCCATTTTTCTTTAATTGAACTTTGCAACATTTTCTCATCGCTGAGTTTGGTTGCTTAGCTTCTTTCTGAACTTTTTCAGTAACAAGTCCTTTTGCTTGCGAACTTCCTTCTAAGGGATCTGATTTAATATTTAGCTTGAGTGTTCTAACTTTAAATTTACGATCTTTCCATCTAAATTTGCTCCGATTCTTTTCTATTTTTCTTGCAGACATTAATCCCATTTTAGAACATCATCTTCAGTAAAAAACGCTTTTTAAATCTTATGTA
>PFCU01000056.1:7483-9990 GCA_002763155.1 Candidatus Pacearchaeota archaeon CG10_big_fil_rev_8_21_14_0_10_30_48
AAGTAAATAATCTTAACTATTTTTATTTATCATATCTTCTAATCATATCTTGAGTAATATCTAAACTATTAACAATATCCATTAATGTTTTATTTTCATAAGCTTTTGGAACACTTTCAAAAATTTTATCTATTTGTAAGGAGGTTGTATCAAAATACTCTCTGTTTATCATAACATCTCCTAATCTTGCATAATCTTTGACCCATCTGTGCACTTCATTATTAGCTGCTTCTAATGCTGTCCAGTATTTAGCATTTCTATTCTTTAAATCTTCTTTACTAATACTTTCATATTGTTTTGTATTAACAATTAATTCTGCTAAGTTCGTAAAATAAAGATTTCCTTGGACAGAATTGGTATTTCCTGCTAAAATATATCTCTCAGGAACAGAACCAGATTTAAAAGAAAAAGTTCCATTTTCACTTACAGGAACTCCAGCATAAGTCCTTGGAGAAATAGCACTAACTAAAGTCAATCCAGCAAGTCCTTTTCCAGCATAATCTAAAAATTCCCTTCGAGTCTGTTTCATCTTCATCATCCATTTTCACAATTTTTTTTAAAAATTTATGAATTAATTATTTTAAATCACTCAACAATATAAATCTTTCGGTAAAATTTTAGAATTTTTTTGAAAAATTTTATAAATCTTTTAAATTTTTTTCTGAAATTTATTTCACTAATAAAAAAGTCATTATCATACTTTAACATATATATTATAAAATATATATTAAAATCCATACACCTTTAAATAATGTAATTTGAGAGTGATAACATAATACAATGGACTATAGAACACAAAAACAAGGTCTTGTAAAAAAAATTACTACAGGAGCAACAGCACTTGCATTATCTGCATGTAGTACTCTTCCTGGAAATATTCCTAATCCTTATCACGAAATTTTTAGAAATAATGAAGCAAAAAACGAAGCTCCTATTGGAGACACAATTGCAATTGATTATTCAACAGTTGATGGGGCTAATGATTTTGTTGTAATTAATGATAGAGCTTATCAAAAAGATGATAAATTCCTTCCAGCAGAACTTTACGACGATCCAATTCAAGTGGAACAATCTGGACGAACAAGACTTCCAACAATAAATGCTTCTTATGTAGAACTTGAAAGTGGAAAAATTATTTTAAGATATGATGCACGAACAGTTGCACCAGAACTTAAAGCCAGCATCGAACCATATTTAAAAGGAATTGAAATTAAAGAACAAGGAAACCATTTAATGATGACAGGACCTAAAGTTGCTTTCGGAAATTTCAAAGATCTTTCTACAATAATCAACCAATACGATGTTACTCCTGAACAAATTAGAGTAAGAATGAGAATTGTAGAATACTTCAACGATAATACTTATGATAGAGAATCAGCTTTAAACTGGGTAAAAGATGGAATTGAAGCTTTAAACATAAACTTACCAAGCAACCCAGATCCAACTGTATCTCTTACAACAGGAATAAGCATAAATCCTTTTGCTCAAAGAAATCAAGAAGGTAAAACAGATGTTTACACAAGCGCGATAAAATTTTTAGACAGCCACGGTAAAACAAACACTCTAGCAGATTTAGACATGCTTGTTTCAAATGGAAACCCAGCATTATTTTCTAACCAATCAGAGATTCCTTATCCAGAAGTTTTAGTTGTAGGGAATAGCGTTTTAGAAACTCTAAAATACAAACCAACAGGAGTCATAATTAGTGTAACTCCTTTTGCAAATGAAGAAGGATTCATAAATTTAAAAGTTACACAAGCTGAATCAGGAGAACAAACAGGATTTGCAGGAACTTTACAAAGACCAATATTCCGAACTGCTAAATTAGAATCAGAATTTATTGTAAGAGATGGTTTAACATATTTTGCAGCAACTTCATTATTCACAAGATATAGAAGTGTAGATAGAGGAATACCTGGATTAAATAAAATTCCCATCATAAAAGACGCAACAACTTCACGTTCTATTGAAAACAATCAATCTCAACTATTATATTTTGTTGAAGCTCGAAGAATACCAAGGAATAATTTAACAGGCACTCAAAAAGAATAATTACTTTATTTTTCGTTCTCTTTAATTTTTTCTATCACAGTTGGATTAATATCTAAATAACCATTAATTTTTGGATCTTCTTTTTCAACAACAACGTCATATCCTTTTTCTTTTGCAACATCTCTAATTGCTTCATTAACACTATCATCTCTTTTAGCTAAAATTTTATTATAATCCGGATGGTTTTTTTCTGGAAGTTGAGAATGATATTTGCTCGAAGTTTTTATTGTATCATAAACAACATATGCCGGCTTTTCTGCATCTTTAACTTTTCCAAAATAAACAGTATCTGCCATTGCCTCAAGTGGACTCATAAATGCAGCTCCTACTACTGCTACAATTCCATATTTCATAAAATCTCTTCTGTCCATTTTGCTCTTTTTAAAAATTTATAATATATCTATTTTAAATCACTCAACAATATAAATCTTTCGGTAAAATTTTAGAAATTTTTG
>PFCU01000029.1:0-3379 GCA_002763155.1 Candidatus Pacearchaeota archaeon CG10_big_fil_rev_8_21_14_0_10_30_48
ATTATAGAATTATATTTAGGTAGGATAATTTGTTGTATCATATCCTACCTAAATTTCTCGAGAATAACTATTTTTCGGTTGAACTCCGGACAGAGCCATACTAAAGAAAGATTTATATAGTAACTTAAAAGAAGTAATAAAATGACTAAAACAAAAAGGATAGGAATAAATTATCGAAAGACTATGCTATCCAGAGATGGAGAGACTTTTGAAATAGGTAAGTTTTGGCATCCAATAATTGATTCATGGAATCCAATGTATAGAGATATTACAGAACACTTTGACTTTCATAAATATACTTGTCCTCGTCCTCCTATATCTTTAGGTTCTATTGATGAGCTTGTCTTTCAAGATTGTTCTGACGTATTAAGGGTTCCAATAAAATGGGGAGGTTCAAATGAGGTTAGACTACCTAAAGAGTTGCATTCACTGAAAGACGAACTTGTGAGAATTATGCAGTATGATAGACACATTAATCCATTCTTTACAGATTTCTTTGCTCATATTACTCTTGATAATTCTGAAGTAAAAAAAGATAAAACTCAAAGATATCCTGGATTCCATGGAGATGGTTTACAAGGGGGGAAATTCCCAAAGAAATTAATCTGTGAACATAGTTACATTTATGTTAATAATAATCCTACAGAAGTGGCATTACATCCTTTTTTTGTAGCTCATCTTAATGATAGCAGATATAATATATTTAAAGAATTTGATAAGCAAGTTAATAGAGAATTACTTTATCAAACTATCCCAGGTCATTTATATTTAATTGATCCGTATGTTGTTCATGCGAGTCCGATTGTTAAAAAAACTACAAAAAGAACCTTCTTTAGACTGACATTAACCCCTAGTGAATTATTAATGCCAAAAAATACTATTAATCCTATGTTTGAAGGACAAGAGTATCCTGCAAGAATTGATGTTAGGGAATTTGTTGCAGATCCAGATATTAATATTCCTTTAGAATATTATGGTTTAAAAAATCGGAGAAATAGCTAAAATGGCAACAGAATTAAAAATAGAACCAATTGCAGATGAAAGAAAATGGCAAAGAGATCTTAATCTTTCAAATATAGGGACGAGTTTAGAGGATTGCAGACCATATAGATATAATAAAGATAAGGCTTACAAAGAGGGGTTTGAAGAATTTTTAACATTTAGTAAGGAAGTAGAAATAAATGGAAGAAAATGGTTTGCACATCCAAACATAAATATGTATATAGATACTACTGGTGCTTGTAATGGAGATTGCGATTTTTGCATCGCAAAAACAACATTTAAGAGAACCGAAGCTCCAACTGACAAGTTTCTTAAAGGTTTAGAAAGAGCAATTGAATTAACTCGGCATATACATCCGAGTATACAAATTGTAGGTGGAGAGCCAACACTTTCTTCTAAAGTTTATCCTATTTTAGATATGGTAGATGGGAATAGAATGAGAAATCCGGTTATCGGAACTAACGGAACTGGTTTCAATGATAGATTAGTTGATAGAATAAATACAAGTTCTATTCAACATATAAATCTAAGTAGACACCATTATAATGAAGATTTAAACCATGAGATTATGCACTTAAAACCTTTTTCACCAAATGAAACATTTTGGGGAAATTTAAAGAATATAGATCCTAGAATAGATATAAGATTGCAATGCAATTTAATAGGAGGTTATATCGATTCTTATGAAAGTGTAATAGATTTTGTAGAATGGTCAAGAGACCATGGAATTCATAATTTAGTTTTTGCCCAATTAACTCCTCTCCCTCGGGATGATATGTATAGGTCTGAAATAATAGATTATGTATTGAGCAGGCAAGTCGATGTAAATGCTATAATTGAAAGTGCTGAAGTTAATCCAGAATTTTCATTTGAGAAATATAGGGGCGGTGTTGCATGTTATTATGAAGTTTGGAAATACAAAGGAGATACAACTGTTTTATTTAAATTTTCTGATAACAAATATTTATCTATGGCTGATAGAACAGAACGACATTTACCCGACCTAGTGGTCCACACAGATGGAACTTTATGTGGTTCATGGAATAGAAATTTAAAAATTTTATCTGAATAAAATGCAATACCCTAAATCTTCAAGAGTTGGATTAACAGATAATGAATTATCTTATGAATTAAAACTCCTTAGTTTATTTCAACCTGAAACAATTGTTGAAATAGGTTCTACGAACGGTGCGCATGTTAATCTTATTTCCTCAATTTTAAAAAAGAAAAAACATATAATAGTTAGTATTGACCCTTGGGATTCTTTAAAAATACATGAAGAATACTGTAGAAATGTTCAATTATTAAAAAAATTCTATAGAAATATTAATTACATCTCAGTTAGAGGTAAGTCGCAGTCTCCAGGAGTTATAGCAGAATTAGAAAAAAGATTGTCTTCCGTCCATACTGGGATAGACTATCTATTTATCGATGGTGCTCATGATGAAAAGTCTGTTATTTCCGACTGGAAAAATTATCAAGAATTTGTTAATAAAAGTGGAATTATTTGCTTTCACGATGTTTTAGCTTATGAAGGAGTAGCATTAGCTTGGAAAAAAGTAGTTCAACAATTAGACTCAAATTATTCTACGAGAGTAATTAATGCGGGTGGAAGATTTTTACTAACTGGACAAGAAAATGTTCATTTAGGTTTAGGATACATATATAAGAGAAGTGTAGATGAAGATATAAGAACACTTCTAGAAAGTTTTTAAAAGATTGGACAAAATTTAATAGAGTGAAAAATGAAAATTTTATTTAGAAAAGCTATTAAGAAAGATTATCTTAGAATTGCTGAAATTTATACAAATGAATTTTCTAAAACTCCTTATAATGAGGATTGGACGAAAAAGAAAGCTTTGAAAAAAATAAATATTTTTTCTAATTATTGCGATATTTATGTTTCTGTTGTTGATAGAAAAGTTGTTGGTTTTTTTATTGCTAACACTAATTTTTGGAATTTAGGAGAGTTTGTTTTTGGAGAAGAAATGGCAATTGATGAAAATTATCAAAATAAAGGAATTGGAAAGGCTTTTTTATCTTGGATTGAGAAAAGATATTCTAAGAAAGGTTTTAAGAAGTTTATTTTTCTATCATTTAAGGATTCAAGTGCTTATAAAATGTATAAAAAATGGGGATATGAAGAAAGTAAGTCTAATATCTTGTTTGAGAGAAATTTAAAATGAATAACGAAACTGTCAAGGGATTTCAGGATTTTTCTGGTGAAGAAGCTTGTAAAAGAGTTAAAATAAAAAAAATTGTAGAGGACACTTTTCAACTTTATGGTTTTGAACCAGCAGAAACTCCGATAATTGAACAAGAAGAATTTGTGAAAGGAGATAATTCTAGTGACGAGGCTGTTTCAGATATTTTTAAA
>PFCU01000029.1:3403-14798 GCA_002763155.1 Candidatus Pacearchaeota archaeon CG10_big_fil_rev_8_21_14_0_10_30_48
GAAACCTTGCATTGAGATACGAGTTTACTTTTCAATTGAAACGATTGGCCCGAAATAAAAAACTTCCTTATAAAAGATACCAAATTGGGCCGGTGTTTAGAGATGAACCTATTTCTGGGAATAGAATGAGGCAGTTCATTTCTTGCGACGGAGATGTTATTGGAGCAGATATTAAAGATCAAGCAGAAGTTTTATCGATGACAAAAGAGATTTTAGATAAGTTGAAAGTTAATGGAGAGATTTATGTTAATAATCGTAAATTATTGAATGAAATTTTAGACGAGCAAAAAGTTTTAGACAAGAATTCAGTTATTAGAGAAATTGATAAATTGGATAAATTATCTGAATCTGAGGTGAAAACTAATTTGAAAAAATATAAGGCTGAGGGAATTATCTCTATTTTTAAAAAACCGGAAATTTATTTTAAGAAATATTCTTCGTATAAAGAAATTGTTGAACTGAAAAAATATTGCAAATATTTTGGAGTTAATGTTAAGTTTTTACCTTCTTTAGCGAGGGGATTAGGATATTATGATGGAAATATTTTCGAAATTAAAACTAAGAAAATTAAAGAAACGATTTTTGGCGGTGGCGCTTATACATTTAATGATTTTCCTAGTTTTGGATTTGGAGTTTCTATAGAAAGATTAGTGGCTGTTTCAACTATCGAAATTAATGATTTTCCTGTTTTAGTTATTTCAATTGAGAAGGATAAAGAAGCTGTTGAATTGATTAAAGCTTTGCGTGAGAAAAAAATCGCATGTTCTCTTTTTTATGGAAAGCCCGGAAAGGGATTAGAATATGCAAATTCGAAAAATTTTGAGAAAGTTATTTTTGTTGGAGAAAAAGAAACAAAATTGAAAAAATTTACTCTGAAAGATTTGAAGAGTGGAAAAGAAGATAAATTGAATCTGAAAGAATTGGCTAAAAAATTAGTTTAATGAGTTTGTTTATCGACGATTGTTAATCCATCTTCAAATAATTCTCGAAGTCTACATAAATCAATTATTTTGCTTTGACTTTCAGTCATAGTTATATTTAGAGACCCATTTCTTCTATTTATGATTCGATAAAATTCTATCATTGTTGCAGCGACAGAGGTATCTAATGATGATTTTTCAGAATTTTGTTTTGGATAAGCTTCAGTGAAATCAATATGTAAGTTAGAATATTTGCTTTCTCTGAATATTTCATAATGCGCTCTTAATTCATGAGAGTTATTTAAATCAATCACTCCCGAAAGTTTTAGATGGTAATTCTTTCCTTTTGAAAGGTCTTCAATATTTAGTCTTCCGTTTTCTTTCATATTTTATTATAATATAACCATTTAAAAGTATTATTGTATTTTTTCCATTTTCTCTTGAGCGTTGATCGATTCTTCGAATTTTCGTTCAATATTATCTGTTATAATTTTATCTTTTGTTATAAATTTTTCTCCATCTTTATGTATCCATATTTCTTCTAAATATTTTTCTTGATGTAACCATAAGTGATTGTGATTATCTAAATACAATAATGGGATGAAGTGGTCGATTTTGTCTTGTCTTTTTGGGCCTGAGAATTGACTGAAAGGAATTTTTTCTTGAGTTTGAAATAATTGTTTTATTCTTGAATGCACGTTTTTGATACGATCCTGAATGTTAATTGAACTTTTTGGTATGAAAAATTTAGTTCTTTCATAAATTTCTTTTTCTGTGCGTTTTCTTATTGTTCTTCTTTCTTCTGTTTTGACTGCTTTAGATAATGCTAAAACAAGTTCTTGTAGAGAAATTTTTTTGTATCTTGGTAAAGGCGTTCTTGGAAGTAATTCTGGAACATCAATGTCTTCATACTCTTTGAAGTTTAGTGTTTGTTGTTCTTCTTTTCTACTAAATAAAATATTATCTAAATCGCGTATATCTCTATTTAATAATAATTCTGATTTGATTCTTAGGAGTAAAGAGCATACTAATAGGACTTTTGATGACATCATGAAATTGGCTTCTTCGAGTTCTTTGATGCGTTCTAGGTATTTCTGAGACAAAATTGAAAGGTTTATATCCCAGGGGTCTAGTTGTTCTGTGTTTATTAGGTCATAAATTATTTCTTGCCAAGATACATCCTCGTTAAATACGAAATCTTGGAATTGTTCCTGTCCAATACGCTCTGGTTTCCCCTCTTTTTCTTCCATTTGTATTCTTGAATGCAATAAGGTTTATAAATAATAAGGTAATAAATATTAAGTGATTTGCAAAAGAGGACCAGTCATTTAAGAATGGTAACAAACGAAAACTTTAAATACTACCTCTTCATTGCAATTTTATCACCTCTTTTTCCCCACTAGAGGCAGTTCAACACTCTACTTGATCGTTGGATTTCCTCTTTTGGGGTTATAATTATACTAATAATTATAACCCTTGAATTTTCTATGTGAAAATTCAAATTCAATTTGTGAAACAAATTGAATAGGGGCAAGTCCTTGAATTTTTTTACAAAGAATTAAAAAACAAATTATCTCAAATTGCATAGGTATATATACTAGTGACGCATTATTAATAGTATACTGATTTTCAAGGAAGACTCGATTATATTCAAATTATTAAAGAATGAGTCTTTCGATTATATTTATTTTTGGTGATTAGGTAAGTTTTATTTTAAATCTTTGAGAGTATATTATGATAGTTTTTCTCTCAAAAAAATATAGGAACTATTCACCCTTTTTATTTAGTCTGACTTGTTATCACTCTTGTTTCATAATCATCTAATTCATCTTTAAATTCTTTATATATCATCCGAAAACCATTATTTTCCATACACAATTTTAAACGACTATACACTTCTTCTAAAAAAGAATCTTGCAATGCTGATTTATCATAATATCTTCTTAATTTTCTAATCTCTGTTCTTACCTTATTTTTTTCATCTGGATCATGCTCATTTTCATCAATGTTAGCTATTATCTCCTTAATTAATTCAGATTGATGTAATTCTCCTAAGGTTTTATTTTCTCTTTCTTTCATAAATTTAAAATAAATTAAGATATATAAAAATCTATCTCACTACAAATTGATAGTGAAAATTCATTATAATTTATTTTATATGTTATTTTCTACTTATCTTTTTCTTTACTTCTTTTCTCAAAAAAATCTTATTAATTATAAACGCTGTTAAAAATATGGCTAAAATGTTAAGGCATATCCAAGAATAAATATAAAATTCTCCGCTGGGTAAAAATGATGTGCATTTGTAAAAGATGCAATTTACATTATACTCTTCTAGTGTTAAAAATCTCGTGGTGATGGCTAACAATCCTGCTTGAATTAAACTAAGCTTCCAATGGTCTTTTCTTTCTAATTTAATTATATATAATAAGAAAAATCCGAGCGGGAGCAAAAATAAATGTTCCAAACTAATTATTCTTGCGGAAATTAATAATTCTTTGAAGAAATAATCTGTTATTCCCCATAAAGATTTTGAGCTAATAAGCTGGTAAAAGAAATCAATATTCCAAAAAAGTAAATAGAAAAATAATAAATTTATTTGCGAGGCGATTAATAGAGAATTTTTTTTGATAGCCCCGATTCCCATGATGACCATGCTGATATAACAAAACCAGAAGATCCACGAAGGTTTACCTCGGTAAATACTATAAGAGATTGCAAATAATCCATAAAAAAGTATGAAGAATCCAATTGAGTTTAAGAGAATATTCCTCTTTTTTTCCATAAATAAAATAGGGAATCTTTGTTTATAAAATTAGGCTCTATCTCTTTCACGATATAGGCGAGCTTTATGTCTTTCTCTTTGACGAACTTGAGCTTTTTGTATTTGACTTCTTATTTCTTCTTGGTCAAGGTAAGTGTTATTTTGTAAAGAATATTCTTGATATGGAGATAATTTAACTTCTTGAAAACGACGAGATTGAAAATCCACTTCCAGTATATTTAATTCTTGTTCTGAAGAATTGGGAATATAGTGTTTATCTGATTCCATAATAAATAGAAATTTTTTAGCTATAAATATTTATGCAGTTACAACAGGTTTAGAAGATTTGAATTCTGTGTAGTGGCACTTTCCGCAATATTTTCTTTTTTCAACATCCATTAAAAAAACACCTAAACCGCATCGTGGACAACTTGATTTTCTTTTTATAGTGTCGCCGTTAATAGTGTATTTAGTATATTTTTTACTAGTAGGTTTATTTTTTTTAGGTTTTTTCCCTCTCTTTTCTATTTTCTTTTTCTTTGCCATTATTCTGCTTTCTCTTCTATTTTAGTTTTTTCAGTATTTTCTGCTGGAGCTTTAGCCACTTCTTCAGCTACTTTCTTCGCTGTTTCTTCAGCTTTCTTTTTTTCCTCTTCAGCTTTCTTTTTTTCCTCTTCAGCTTTCTTAGCTTCTTCTATTTGTTTTTTCCTTTCTTTTCGACTAATAACTTCATACCTTTTTTTATCTTCAACATTATCATAGACTTTTGCACTAACTTCAAATGTTTTGCTTCCAAATTTTGTATTAATTTTAGAAATGATAACATTTTCTTCTGGTTTTTTTGTTTTCTCAGAGATTTGTTTTTTCATTTCTTCTTTTGAAGGAATAGAATTTTTTTCGACTTCAAATGTGATTTCTTCACGATTCAATAAATTATTATGTTTTTGTTTTAGATTATTCATTTTTTTTCTATATAATCTCCTGCTTTAACAAGATTAAGATTTTTTGCAAATTCAGATTCTTTTGGATTAAATACGATAATTCTTCCTCTTATTTTTTCATCTTGAATTTTATCTATTTTATCTGGGATGTTTGCAATTTTTTCAGTATTAGAGTTAACTTTTTCCACTTCTTCTTTTTGTTCATCTTCCATTAAATCCACTTCTACTTCTGGTGTTTCTTCTTCGTATTCTATTTTATCTTCTGCCATTATTTTTTCTTAACTCCCTTCTCTTCTTTTTTCAAAGCAAATTTTGTTGCTTTAATTGCTTTTTGTTTATCTTCATCAATCCATTCTAATTTTCCAAGGCCGGGTTGTCTCATTGTTAAACCTATTTTTAATTCTCCAAGTTTGTAAGATATAGCAACTACTCTTGCTAAACAGCTATCTCCTTTTTTCAAAGATCTTTTTGAAGATTTACCTGTTAATGTGCTTGTCTTCGAAAATGAAACGAAATCGTCCATTGTTTGACTAATGTGGATCATTCCTTGTGTTGCCCCGAGATTAATAAATGCTCCGAAATTTGTTATTTCTTCGATAGTCCCATAAACTAATTCTTGCATTTCTGGTCTCCATACAACTAATTGGAATTTTGATTTGTAGTAAGCTGCCCCGTCGTTGGGAATGATTATTCCTTCTTCAATGCTTGAGACCTTTGCTACAGCTACAACTATTCCTAACTCTTTGTCAAAATATTTTGCATATGTTTCTTTCAATTGTTGTTCCACTGCTTCTTTAGTCGGCAAACCAAAGAGTTTAGGTTCAACTCTGATAAAGTCTTCTACATCAATTAGATAGAACATGTAAATTAAAGGTAAAATTAGGTTTATAAAGCTTTTGAAGTGTTATTGAAAACCAATCCTTTTCTTTTCTTTTATGGTTAAAAATTTTGTTTTAGGGGATTTTTGTCTTATTTTCTCTTTTAATTCTCTGTCAAGTGTTGCTAAAATACATTCTTCCTGAGTGCAATACCTTAGCAAACCTGCGTCCACATCTTTTGTGCCTAAAGTGGTAATTGTTAAATTTTTTTTCTTAATTAAAAATTCTGCTAATCTTGCAGCTTCTTTTTCAGAAGAAGTTGTTTCAGAACTTTGTTCTATTCTTTCCAGTTCGGTTAAAACTTCTAATGGAATTATTATATCTGTTATTTCTGGTATTTCTAAAAGAACGTCTACTAATTGAATTTTGTTTAAAATTGCTGAGATAATAAAATTTGTATCTAAGATTACTTTCATAATTTTGAAATGTTAAGAATCTTTATATAGTTAATCCTTATTTTTAGAAAAATGAGAACTAATAAAGTTAAAAGAAAAATATTTGAATATATCTCAAATGGATGGGATGTGCATGAAACTCAGATGAATAGTTTCCGAAGTTCATTTAGGTATGCTGTTACGAGTCCTTCAGGAAATATTTTTGTTGATAGAGATATTAGAGGAGATAATACTTGTGCTTTATGTTGTGCTAATACTACCGAAGATTGGGTTGGCTGTGATGGCGGACATTCAGATGAGGATTTAGATGAATTAGAAAATGCACATAGAATTTATGAATTAGTTGATGAAGGAAGATATAGATTTAATATTTTTAGATATATTAAAAATATTTCTAAATAGGTTTAAATATTATGTTTGATAAGTTATTTTATGCAAGAACACGAGCATGTTGTTAATGTTTTAGAAGAGGCGAAACAGGCTGCGGAAAGAGGTGATATTATTCGACTCAAACAATTGAGCGATCAAACAATTCATTCTACGGCGATTTACCAAGATAGCGATAATATTTTAGTTGCGATTATTGTTTATTCTCTTTCTAAACTTTTAGAACGAAGACAAAATTATTCTCCTAAAGATTTTGAAAAATATTTTAAATATTATTTAGATACAATTGATTATTCTAGAAATTGTATTAATCAAAATAATTGTCCTCTTTTTAGAGATAGAATTAAGGAGATGTTAAGTTATCGGGGGCTTTCGAGTGATTTGAAAAAAAGTGTTGGAGAAGTTTTTGAGAAAGCTAAAATTAACAAAGCTTCTAAGATTTATGAGCACGGAATTTCGATGGGTTCTACTGCCAAACTTTTAGGAATTTCTCTTTGGGATTTAACAAGTTATGTTGGACAGGGAACAATTAATGATATGAAAGAGGGGGAAACACTGAATATTCGGGCAAGAGTTAAAAAAGCGCTGGATTTTTTTGAATAAAATGGAAAAAGCAATAATTTTTGATTCAGGGACGTTGATTACTTTATCTATGAATGATCTTTTAGAGATGCTACGAGAATTGAAAAAAAAGTTTGGCGGGAAATTTATTATTACTAAAGAAGTTGAAAATGAAATTGTTACAAAGCCAATGAAAATTAAGAGATTTAAATTAGGAGCTATGCGTTTGAAAAAATTAATTGAAGATAAAACTTTGGAATTTCCTGATGCGTTAGGTATTTCTCAAAATGAGATTTCAAAAATTGCGAGTTCTATTTTGAAAGATGCGAATGCTATGTTTATTGCTCAAAAAAGACCTGTGCATATTATTGATCTCGGGGAGGCTTCTATTATGGCTTTAAGTAAATTGCTTCGCAATAAAAAAATAGCTAATTTAATTGCGATGGATGAACGCACTACTAGGATGCTTTGTGAGAAACCTCAGAATTTGGAAAGACTTTTAAGTAAAAAATTACATATGAAAGTTATTCAACAGAAACAGGGTAATCGTGATTTTTATCGAGGGGATTTTATTCGTAGTACTGAATTAATTTTTGTTGCATATAAAAAAGGAATTCTTCCAAAAAATAAAGATTTGTTGGATGCAATGTTGTATGCTGCAAAATTTAAAGGCGCTGCGATTTCTTCTGATGAAATTAAAATTATGGAAAGATTATAGAAAGGTTTTTAGCTTCTCTTTTAATTAACTAACTATGCCTAACTTAGAAACAATTTTACTTACTGGATGGGTTGTTAAAAATGCTATTACTAAATCGCTTACGCTTTATTATTTTAGAGAACCTTTGAAGAGAAAATATTCTGGTTGTAAGGATAAAGTTCGAGGGTATTTTTATAGAGATAGATAATATTATAAATTCCTTTTTTCTAAAGATTTTGAGGGTGCATAGTTTAATGGTAAAATGGCCGGCTCCAGCCCGGCAGCTGGGGGTTCGATTCCTCCTGCGCCCATTCTCGTCGGAATCAAACCCTTAATTTTCTTAAACGAAAATCAAAAAACATTTTTGATGTTTTAGGGGAATTCGATTCACACTCCTAATCGAACCCAATTTCTACGAAATTAAAAACAAATCTTTCAGATTCGTTTTAGGGGAATTCGATTCCTCTGTGTCAAATCAAAGATTCGATGCCGAGAATGTTAGTTCTCGTTTCCTGCGCCCATTTTAAATCTCACCACCAATTTTCCTATAGAAAATTAAAAACAAAAAATTTAGGCTCTGATTTTTAAACTATAACATTTTATTAGATAAATGGAAGAGGAAAAATTAAAAGAAAAATCTTTGAAACTATCAATTAAAGAAGGGAGTGCAACTGCTCTTATGTCTGGAGCTGGAGAGTCTTATATAATTCCGTATGCTTTAGCATTGAATGCCTCGAATTTTCAAATAGGTTTTATGACAAGTTTTGTTGGTTTGTTTTCTGCGTTATCACAAATTTTTGGAAGTAAATTAGTTTACAAACATAAAAGAAAAAAAATAATTATTCCCGCTGTTTTTTTTCAGGCGACTTCATGGATTTTAATTGTGTTACTTACTTTGCTTACAATAAAAGGCTATGTCAGTGTTTATGCTCCGTTGATTTTAGTCATTCTTTATAGTTTATATGGAATTTCTGGAGGGGTTGGAGGTCCTGCGTGGTTTTCATTGATGGGAGATTTAGTTCACGAGAAAAAACGTGGAGATTATTTTTCAAAGAGAAATAAAATAGTCGGTTTTATCACTATGATTGTTACTCTTATCTCTGCTATTTTTTTAGATTACACTAAAGAGTTAGGTTTTGTTTTATTCGGTTTTATAATTTTGTTTTTGATTGCAGCTATTGGAAGATATATTTCTGCTTTTCTTTTATCTCGTCATTATGAGCCAAATTCTAAAATAGAAAAAGAATCTTATTTTGGTTTTGTTCAGTTTATAAAAAACGCCCCAAAAAATAATTTTGGAAAATTTGTTATTTATGTCGGTTTGATAAATCTTGCAACTAATTTTGCAGGCCCATTTTTCGCAGTTTATATGTTAAAGGATTTACACTATAGTTATTTGTGGTTTATTTTAGTGAATCTTTCTGGAACGCTTTTTACAATTATTGCAATGCCTTTTTGGGGAAAGATTGGAGATAAATATGGTAATAGAAGACTTTTGCAAATTGGTGGGGTGATTATAACCTTTTCCCCGATACTCTGGATAGTTTCTGGTAATCCTATTTATTTAATTTTTTCAGGTCAGTTACTTTCAGGAATTGGTTGGGCTGCGTTTAATCTTGGTGCATCTAATTTTATTTATGATGCTGTGACTCCCCAAAGAAGAGCAATTTGTGTGGCTTACTTCACTTTAATAAATGGATTGGGTGTATTTATCGGAGCTTCTCTTGGAGGAATCTTTGCGCAATTTGTTCAGATTGGTTCGATTAACACTCTCTTAATTATTTTCCTTCTTTCAGGACTTATGAGAGGAATAATTTCGTTAATCTTTCTTCCAAAGATAAAAGAAGTTAGAAAAGATTATCAACCAATTCTAGATATTAATTTATTATCTTTTGCATCTTTCTTAACTCCACGTCCATTTTTTAGTATATTTAGGGGAATAAGAAATACAATTATCTTTGCTAGTTTGAAAAAAGAAAATAAAACCAATTGACCTTAAAATTTAAAAACTAATTTATTTTAAGCGGTTTATGGGAGATTATAAA
This sequence comes from Candidatus Pacearchaeota archaeon CG10_big_fil_rev_8_21_14_0_10_30_48, assembly GCA_002763155.1. GTDB lineage: Archaea > Nanobdellota > Nanobdellia > Pacearchaeales > GW2011-AR1 > JACPLR01. The sequence goes on from PFCU01000029.1 coordinate 12,992, forward strand.
ATTTTAGAATTTGAAGAAGATAAAAGTTTGTCTTATGAAAAACAAGATGATTATTTAATTAAGAATTGTAATTTTCTTCATAGGCACGCAAAATTAGTTAAATTGTTGAGACCGATTTGGTGTGAAAATGTTTTTGTTAATGGCTTGGAAAATATTAATTCGACTAAAAAACCTATATTGTTTATTTTAAATCACCGAGGGTATTATGATATTTTAGACCTTTTGCCTGTTTGGAGTGAAATTTCAAATCCGCCAGCTATTTCAATTGTTGGAAGGGATAATTATACTAAAATTAAATCTTTGGATTTTTTATTTAATTCATATATTTCTCCTGTTTTGAGTTCTATAAAAAGAATTTCCACCGATAATCTTTACGATTCGGATAAAGAACAAAGAGAACATAATGAAAAAAGAATGATTCAAGTTCAAGAATTTATGGAAAATGGTTCTTGTAGTGCAATTCTTCCTGAAGGGACAAGCAGAACAAATGGAGCTATTAATAATTTAAAAAAGTGGGGTGTTTGGAGGTTGTCCCATAAACGAGAAAAGGGAGATGTAAAATATATTGTTAATCTTTTACCTGTCGGAAATACGAGCGAGTTAATGCTTTCTAAATGGAATAGACATTTAACTTATGCAAATGTTGGAAAAGAATTTCATTATGCGCCTAGTGAATTTTTTGAAGGAGAAACTTTAGATGAATATTTTAAAAGAGATATGAATAATTTTTCTTCGATTGTTAAAAATAAATTGATTGAATTACAGACGATTACAATGTCTCAAATTGGAGGATTATATTTGACGAAAATTTTTAATCAAGTTGGGGATTTATTTGGGAAAGATGGATTATCTCGAGCGATAAATGAAAGTTACAATCGTTTAAATGAAATTGCTGATAATCGCTCATTATTCTTAGATAATAACTTTCTAAATGAATTTGAAACAAGAGAGATGTTTGAAAGATATTTCTCTAATTTAAAAAAACAAGAATATATCTCAAGCTTTGATGATGTTTTGCATCAAATAAATATTAATCATTTTTTTGAAATACCAGACAATTCTCATTATAAAAAAGAAAATCCTCAAAGATATATGATTAACGGTTTGTTAGATATTGCGAAGAATAGGCCTGCTGTTAAAAGGAGTTTGGAAGCGAGTTTGAATATTCCTGATTTAAATAAGTTTGAAATTAGATAAATTTACAAACTCTATTTTTCTTAAGAATTCATGGTAAGAGATCATTTTGCTTATAGAAAAAGTGAACAATTGAAGAAAGGAGATAAATCACTTAAACAAAGTTGGGATTTGCGAATAAATAAATTATGTGAGAAAATAAATAATAGCGAAGATTATTACACTACTTCTTCGTGTTCTGGAAGGGTTGTTATTTTGAGAGATTTCTTAGAAAAATTAAATGACCTTTTTATTTTTGTTAGTCACAATGAAATTTCATTTGAAAAGTTGAAATTGATTTTAGAAAAATTAGAAGGCGACGATTTAATTTATTTTAAACAAGATCCGGTTATAATTCATGTTGCTTGTCGGAGTTTAGAAGATGCACAAAAATTAATTGATATTGCTTCAAGAGAGGCAGGATGGAAACGTTGTGGAATTATTGGAAGTGATAAAAGATTTGTTGTTGAACTTAATACTACTGAAAAATTAGAATTTCCAATTTTTCAAAATGGAAAAATTTTAGTTGATGATGATTATTTGAAATTAATTGTTTTAGAAGCTAATAAAAAATTGAATCAGTGTTGGGACAAAATTGAGAGACTGGAAAAGTTGATAAATTAATCATAAGGGT
>PFCU01000047.1:0-4795 GCA_002763155.1 Candidatus Pacearchaeota archaeon CG10_big_fil_rev_8_21_14_0_10_30_48
TTAATGATGATTGTAGGATTTTCTCAGAAAGATATGGGTGATTTTATGAAACCGAGTATTGCTTGGGCATTTATTATATTGTTAGTGATTATATTTTTGTGGAGCGCGATAATTGTTTTTAATCCATTTCTTCAACCTTACATAGATCGTTTTCTTTATAGCGAGAGATTGTATGGTGCTGTTTTGTTAGGGCTTGTTGCAGCTGCGGCTTCTTGGATAATTACAAGGAAGTAATTGTTTTTAGTGAGGGTAAACTCTTTGGAATAATTATAGAGGATGAATTTATATCCAATCTTTTGAATTGCTTTACAATATTCCTTGGAGTTTGAGCAAATAAATTATGCTCGTTTTGTGGGCTGATATTATAAACATACTGCTACAAAAATGGCAGTATATTAGAAATAGAATTTTGATAAATGAGAAACCTTATAATCTCTATAGTTCTTTCTAGATTATGAAATTATTTTTGTCTGGAGGGGGAAGTGGAAAGGATTCTATAGAATTAGATAAATTGTTTGTTTCTATGTTGGATAAATCAAAACCTCTGTTATACATACCAATAGCCATAGACACAAAGAAACATCCCTATCCAGATTGCTTAAAATGGTTAAAGTCAACATTTGAACCTTTAGGAATAAAAAAATTTGAAATGTGGACAGAAAAAGAGTTAGCTAATTTTGACAAAACTGATTTGAATGATTTTGGAGGTGTATATATTGGGGGTGGTAATACTTTCAAACTTCTTAAAGATTTTAGAGATTTTAACTTTCTTGATTCTTTAAAAGAGTTAGCAAAAAAAGACATTCCAATTTATGGTGGAAGTGCTGGGGCTATAATTCTAACTAAAACAATTATTCCGGCTTTAAGTGCAGACCCAAATAATGTAGGATTAAAAGAATTTGATGCATTAAATCTAGTTAATAATTATGATATTTTTGCTCATTATGAAGAGAATCAGGATAAAACCATTTTTGAGTACATAAAACAATATGATTTGAAAAAGGTTATAGGAATACCAGAAGATTCTGGGATTTTTGTTACTAATAATAAAATTCAAGTTATTGGTCCTGGTTCTGCATTTATATTTAATAAAGAAAAGAAAGAAATAAAACCAAATAGTCACTTTTAAAACTTAATTTAATATAGTGCTATTTTTAGAGCAACATCTTATAAATATAGCGGAACTTTTGTTCTCAGATTTTATAAAAATATGATTTATTAAATATTCACAAAAACAAAATTATCTTTTTTTTGCTTTGTGTTTTGTTTTCTTTTTAGAAATTTTTCTTGATGGAGATTTTCTTGCAAGACCAATTAAAGGATTAATGACCTTCCCGAAACTGTCTTGCATTGCACCCATTTCAGATTTTATATCTTCAATATTTTGCTCTTGTGCATTTGCTTTCCTTAGTATAGATGTTTGTAATCTGTCAATTATTGATTCTATTCTTGAAAGACGTTCATCCATTTTTTCAACTTTAGAGGTCAATAAAGAATTCATTTCCCCCAAATCGTTTATCTTTTTTGAAAGTGATTTTGTTTTTTCTGTTACAATTTGACTTGCTACTTCGCTCATTGTGTCTTGAGAGGCATAATCATAATTTTGTTGACCTTGGTTTTGAGGATAGCTTGGGTAAGCGTCTTGAGAATATTCTTGAGGGTAACTTTGGTCTTGAGAGTAACCTTGAGAATCTTCAGAATAATATTCTTGAGGTTGCTGTCCGGGTTGAGGGATATTTGAACTTGGAGAGGGAATTTGTTGATCCCATTCTTGAGTTCGGGAGTTTCCTTGGCGAGACATTTGATTTTGTGATTGAGAGCCTTGTAAATTTAATAATGAAGGTTGCATTCCGGGTTGCATATTTCTTTGGTCTAATTCTTGACTTTCCAATGCTTGTTCAGGATTTGAAACCGCATCTTTAATATTTACTTGAGCCATAGCTTCATTTATTTCTCTTGGGGGAATGCCTTGGTCTTGTAAAGCAATCGCTACTTGCGAATCATCCATTCCTTGGTGTTTTAACATTCTTACTTGATCTACTACTCTCATTTTATCTTATTATAATTTTCCTGACCAAAAACTATGTTTATCCTCTTTAACTTCGTCTTTTTTAAGATGATGTGTTTTTTCATTTATTGCATCTTCTAAATCTTCCATGCGAACAAATTCTAAAGGATCAAACATTTTCCATTGTCTTTCTAAAATAGCTAACTCTTCTTTTCGTGCTGATTTAGATACTTCTTCAGATAATGAATTCGCAATACTTTTTATTCTTTTTAATTCGTCGTTGAGTATTTGTGTTTGTTTTTTTAATTCTGTAATTTCTGAAATTGTTTTCTCTTGTGATTCTATAAGGTTTTGACCTATTAATAGTAATCGTTCTTTCGATAATTTTTGTGATTCTTCTAAGTCGCGGAGCTTAAGTGCAAGTTCATAAGATATATCTGCTGATTCTGTTGATGGCATTTTCCTCTTTTCCTTATATAATAGGATGTTTAGGGTTTAAAATTGTTTTTATAGAAAACTATTTTAACGATTTTTATTTGATTTATAGATTAACGATGATATCTGAAAAAGAGACCGAATTGTATTCTTACGATGTTCGTAGGGAATCGGGTGAGAGCGTTGCTTATGTGAATTACTTAGGCGCGCCTTTTTTGCCGAGTATTGCTAAGTTTCCAGAGGTTTTTTCAAGAGTAGTCGATATGCTTATTGAATCTCCGAATGTTTCAAGAATTGTTTTTGTTCAACAAAGAAATTATAATTACGACGGGAACGAAGTTAAGAAATTAATTGAAATAGCGAATTTGTATAATTTTCTTTTGAAACAGGAAAGGGTTTTATCTCCGGAAAGATTAGGGGGAGATGTTTCTAAAAGACATAGTTTTATGAGCTTTTTTATGAATTTGTTGAAGAGTGATCCGATAGCGGCTTATTTTAAAGTTAAAAATTCTTTGAAAGATGAGTCAACAAAACAGGATTCTTATGACTATCTTTTGAAAAAGATAATTGGTTTGTTAGAAGATACTTCAATTATTAAGGACGCGGAGAATTATCTTGATTCTTATGTTTTTGGTGATAGGGCGATTTATGAGAAATTATTTATTCCAGATATTATTCCTAATTATGCTTATGCTCGTCTTGTGTCGCAACTTCCGGAAAAAGGGAAAATTGTTTCTCAGTATGAAATAGGTAGTGGGTTAGATAAAAGTGTGGTTACGATTTTGAAACAACCGAAGGAATTAAAATATTTTTATCATCTTATGCCTCCAGAGTATTTTTTGAATGAAGATTATCAGATGTTGTTGAATTTGGCAAGGAATGTTCTTATTGAGCATCAACCGAAAGCCGAGGAATTTACCGACCCTGAGAGAACTAGGCAGGTTTTTTTTAATGTCGCGAGGGATTTAATTAGTGAGTTGGCTGTGAATAAGGGAATAAAACTTTCATACGGCGATTTGGATTTGCTTGCGAATATTTTAGTGAGGCATACGATTGGTTTTGGTTTATTGGAGATTTTATTACAGGATAAAAATTTGCAAGATATTGTTTTGAATGCACCAATTCCATTGAATCCGATTTTTGTTCGACATTCTGAATTTGATGAATGTTTTACAAATGTTTTTTTGAGTCAAGATGATGCAGATTCTTGGGCAGCGAAATTCCGTATGATTTCTGGGCGTCCTTTGGATGAAGCGAACCCTATTTTAGATACAGATTTAACTTTGGAAAATGTGAGGGCGAGAATTTCAATTGTTCAGCGTCCTTTATCACCGAATGGTTTAGCATACGCTGTTAGAAGACATAGAGATTATCCTTGGACTTTGCCGTTGTTTATTGAGAATGGAATGTTAGATTCTTTTTCCGCGGGATTATTAAGTTTTTTAATTGATGGTGCTAGAACTTTGCTAATTGCTGGAACGAGAAGTAGCGGAAAAACTTCTTTGTTAGGTAGTTTAATGTTGGAAATGAAACCGAAGTATAGAATGATTTTGATAGAAGATACTTTAGAACTTCCGAATAAATATTTTAGGAAGCTAGGTTATGATATTCTTTCTATGAAAGTTAGAAGTTCGTTGCAGGAAAATAATAATGAGATTTCTGCGGAAGAAGGAATAAGGGCTTCGTTGAGATTGGGAGATAGTTCTTTAATCGTCGGTGAAATTAGAAGTACTGAAGCGAAAGCACTTTACGAAGCAATGAGAGTTGGAGCTTTGGCGAATGTTGTTGCAGGAACTGTTCATGGAAGTTCCCCATATAGTGTCTTTGATAGAATTGTAAATGACCTTAATGTTCCGATAACAAGTTTCAAAGCGACAGATTTAATTTTAGTTGCAAATCCTGTTCGAACTCCAGATGGATTACATTCAAGAAGAAGAGTTGTTCAATTAACAGAGGTTAGAAAACACTGGACTGTAGATCCTTTAACGGAAAAAGGTTTTGTAGATTTATTAAAATACGACGTGGAAAATGATAAACTTAATCCTAGTGATGATTTAATTAATGGAAATTCAGAAGTAATAAAAGCGATTGCTTCAGGTGTTAAAGGATGGGCTGGGAATTGGGATGCTGTTTATGATAATATTGTTTTGAGAGGAAATGTGAAACAAGAAATTGTTGATATGGCTAAGAAGCTTAATCGCCCTGAACTTTTAGAGGCAAAATTTGTCAATATAGCTAATTCCATTTTCCACGAAGTTTCTGATAAAGTTGCTCTTGAATTGGGTGTTCCTGATTCTAAAAAAGTTTTCCCCGAATGGAAGAAAAGAATTTCAGAAGAACTTAGAATTTTTA
>PFCU01000047.1:4822-12805 GCA_002763155.1 Candidatus Pacearchaeota archaeon CG10_big_fil_rev_8_21_14_0_10_30_48
AAGATACTTAATACAAATGATTTCTTTAATGGAAGGATGTCTTTATTTAGCAAATGAAGAAAATAACCTTCAAAAACAAAAGCAAAAATTTCCCCTAATAATATTGCCAATAAAGTTATTTTTAACAATGGAAATACGAACCACACAATAGGAAGTGAGATTATATTGGCAATTAATACAGAAAATAAAACTTTTTTTGAAATTTTTGTGCTTGAAATATAAATCAAAGCAACGAGTAATTCTAAGATTAATGTAAGTATTAAGGCAATGAAAAAACTACGAATATTTTTTGCCGAGTTGCTTTGAACAAAAGGAGTTGTTTCTTGAAGGGTTATACTTCCATCAGAAAGCAAGTTTGCTTCAAATGTGCTTCTAAAATTTTCTCTTGTGACTTCAGCAGATAAATATACTTTGTCTTGACTTGGCAAATATACTGCAAGTCTAAATTCTGAAGGAAGAAAATAATTGAAATGGCAATTTCCATTTTTACAATTTCCGCCCCATGCGAATTCCGCAGGTTTCCAATAACAATTATTTGTAGGATTATATTCACTAATATTTAATTGCGGAATTAAATCATCTTCTGGAAAATATTCTTTATCTTCATTTATACAAATTAACATTTTTGCATTGAATGTTGCATCTTGAACACTTTGCTCATTCAATGTTACATGAATATCTGCTGAAGGTTTTGGTCCTAAATCTGCGAAAACAAAATTTGGTAGAATAGAAAAAATTAGGAATGCGAAAATAAATAATATGAATTTATTTTTCATAATAATATTGTTATTAATGAAAAGGTATATAAATTTATCGATAAGTTCAAATTGAATTGAATACTTTGAAGAAAAAAGAATTTTTACATCAATTTAAAACAACTCTAAATTAATTCATATAAGCTCCATAGAAATCACTTTTTATTTTAACTAAGAATAATAGGGTATTGGGATAATTGTACATCGTCTTTTTAATAAAATACTGATTCCGTAGAAAAACGGATGATTTTTATTAAAAGAATTTTTCTTTTTTTCCAACACTTTTATTAACTCCAAATTCTAATTTAATTGAAGAGGGTGTTGTATGTTGGAACGTAAAAATATTGATGAAATTTTGAGCAAATATTCCAGAAAGATTTCTCAGAATATTTCTTCTGAAGAGGTTACTGGAAATGTTAGTAAAGAATATACTACTTTTAAGAAAGATATGGTTCCGCGTTTGTCGCGTTATGAGAATTTTGTCAAGGCGTTTTCTTTTCTGAATTTGAGTTTGAGTGTGAAAGATAGAAATAAAATGCAACGTTTTCTTAATGTGTCTCATTTAGATGTTTCTCCCGAGGAGGTTTCGGCTGCTTCGTTTATGGGAGGGTTTCTTACTTTTCTTATTGGTGTTCTTATTTCAGTAGGATTATTTTTTGTGCAAAATAGGGAGTTTACAAGTCAGAATATAATTTTTGTTATTCTGATGCTTTTTACTTCGGTTTTTGTTTTTTATTATCTTTATAGTTCTCCGGCGAGGTTGGCGAATATTTGGAGATTGAAAGCGAGTTCGCAGATGGTTCCTTGTATTCTTTATATTGTAATTTATATGAAACATACTTCTAATTTGGAGAGAGCGATTGGTTTTGCGTCGCAACATTTGCGTCCGCCTTTGGCGTTGGATTTGAAGAAAATTTTCTGGGATGTTGAAACAGGGAAATTTTCTACGATTAAAGAAAGTTTAGATCATTATTTGCAATTTTGGGAAAATGATGCTATGGAATTTGTTGAGGCATTTCATCTTATTGAAAGTAGTTTGTATGAGCCGAGTAATACTCGTAGAATTTTGACTTTGGAAAAAGCGTTGCAAGTTATTCTCGACGGTGTTTATGATAAAATGTTAGTTTTCTCTAGAGATATTCGGGCCCCTTTGACTAACTTGTATATGTTAGGTGTTGTGCTTCCTACTTTAGGTTTGGCTTTACTTCCTTTGGCTGCGACTTTATTGGGAGGGGCAATTAAATTTTATCATGTGTTTATTTTATTTAATTTGATTATTCCTTTTTTTGTTTTTTATCTTACTAATGAAATTATGCTAAAACGTCCAGGGGGTTATGGAGAGTCTGAGATTTTAGAAATGAATCCTAATTATCCTCAGTATAAAAGTAAGAAAGGATTTGTTTATGGGTTTTTGATTGCGTTTCCTTTTTTAATAATCGGACTTTTGCCGTTTATTTTGCAAATAGGTTTTGTTGCGAATTTAGGAAATTTTCCTATTAATGAAAATGGTTTTGTGGATTTTAATCTTGGAGGTTTAGGAATAGACTTTTTAAAAGATCTTTATGCATTTGATTTTAAAATTAATCTAGATGGAGGAGCTATCGTCGGGCCTTTTGGAATTTTGGCTTTGATTTTGAGTTTATTTATTCCCCTTTCTATCTCTTTATTTTTCTCAATAGCTTATTCTATTAAAACTAAATCAATTATCAAAGATAGAGAATCGACGAAACAGCTTGAAAGTGAGTTTGCGAATTCATTGTTTCAGTTAGGAAATAGATTGGGTGATGGAGTGCCGGCTGAAATGGCTTTTTCTAAAGTTGCTGAATCTACGAAAGGACAGAAGACTGAGAGTTTTTTTAGAAGAGTGAATATTAATTTGCATCAGGCAGGGATGTCTTTGGAGAATGCGATTTTTGATCCGAGGAGAGGAGCAATAATTTATTTTCCGAGTCAGTTGATTGCGACGAGTATGGGAATTTTGCTTGAATCTTCTAAGAAAGGTTTGAAAATTGCGGCAGAGAGTTTGATGAGTATTTCAGAATATTTAAAAAATATTTCTAAAGTTGAACAAAGATTGAAAGACCTTTTGGCTGAAGTGATTAGTGATATGAGGAGCAATATGGTTTTCTTGGCGCCGTTGCTTTCAGGAATTGTTGTTGGGCTTTCAGCGATGATTACTTTTATTTTGAATAAACTTTCAGGAATATTTTTGGAAATTCAACAAACAGGCGGAGCAGATAATTTAGGTTTTGGAAACTTGAGTACGATTACTGGTTTGTTTAATATTTTTGATATGATTCCACCTTATTTTATGCAAGTTGCGATTGGAATTTATATTGTTCAGATAATTTTCATTCTGACTACTGTTCTTGTTACAATTGATTCTGGCGAGGACAAATTGAAAAAAACGCATGATATCGGTAAAAACTTAATGAGGGGAATTGGAATTTATTTTATAGTTACTCTTTTTGCTGTGCTTGTTCTTTCAATTTTAGCAGCTGTTGCTTTGGCAGGAATTTCTACATAAGTGGATTTAGTAAATCACTGAAGTAAACTTTGGTTGCTATATGATTGCGAGCGGATTAATTGATGAGAAAGTAAATTTTTTAGTAAACTGACGAAGGTAAAATTGTGTTGCTTAGTTCTTTAGATATTTAGTAATCTGAAGCAGTAAAATTGAGTTACTATGTGTTTGAATGATTGTTAATTCATCTCTCTATTTTCAATAAGTTTATTAATTATTCTTTTTTAGTAAATATATGAGGGGGAAAAAAGGAGATGTTGAATGGGATACGATGATTCCTTGGATTATTGGTATTGTTGTTTTGATTATAGTCGGTTCTTCTATTATATATTTGATGGGTTGGTGGGAAGGAACAATTGATTATATTAAAAATTTAATGAGAGGAATAAGTGTATGAATTCTAAAGGGCAAATGGAAGCCGGGAAAGTTATTGGCGGAATTATTGGGCTTATTGTTTTAATTTTAGTTGTTGGTTTAATTGCTAATTTTGATTTAGTGGGAAAACTTAAAATTATTCTTCCAAGTTTTGGAAATGAGAGTTCAAACGATAATGGAAAAGATATGTATTATCAAATTTTTTTAGATGATGAAAATGGAAGGTGTAAACCTGTTGAAGGTTTGTATAGTTTGAATAATGAAAAAGGAATTGAAGTATGGGAAAAAAATAAATGGATTAGTGTTGAAAGTCAAGTGCCGAATGAAGATGCGATTAGAAATAGAGAAGTGAGAGATGAACTGATTAAAGTTATGAAGGAATCTTTTTTAGAATATGGGGGAAAAGAATATGGTGTTGAAATTATCTCTTTAGGCTTGCAATCAACATTGGATGATGGAAATACATATGTTTATGTTGATAGGAATACTTTATTAAAGAGAAATGTAGAAGGAGATAGTATTTCTGTTAGTCCGTTGCTTCCAGATTCACTTGATCTTTGGAATGAAAACCAAGAGAAAGAATATAGAAATATTTTATCTGCATTTAGGAATTATTTATCCACTTTAACTATTATTTCTAAAGAGGAAAATTTTAAGTTAGAATTAGAAAAATTAGGTGTTTCCAGATTATATGTAACAATCAATAATGAAATTTATGGTATTGATTCTTCTAATAATTTTTATCAAAAGATAGGAACTACTTGGCAGGAAATACCTAAAGAAGATATTGCGACAAATTTGGAATTAAATTTATTTAATAAAAAACAAGAACTTATTGAAGGATGTGGAAATGGATAAAAAAGGTTTCTTGTTAGCTGAAACAACAATTAAAGTAGTTATCGCGATTATTTGTATAGGGTTTTTAGTTTTTCTTGGATATAAATTATATTCTTTGACAGCAGCTACAGAAGATTTAGATCAAGCTGAAGCAAATATGGATAAGATTATGGGGATAATTGAATCGTTGGAAAAACAAGGGAGTGGAAGTGCGGATTATGTTTTGTTGAGTCCGAGTGGTTGGATATTGATTGGATGGCCTAATGATTTATTTGCTTCTTATATTGGAGGAGGTACAGGGGGAGGGGGGTATTCTTATTCAGATTATGGAAATAAAATTCCAAATGTTTGTTCTGAAAATGGGTGGAGTAAATGTATTTGTTTATGTAAATATGACGCAAGTGATGTTTTAAAAAAATGTGATGAACAAGGGGTTTGTAGAGAGTTAAATTTTAAATCAATAGTTAATGTAGAGGGTTCTGATAAGAGTGAAGGAATTAAAGTTGAAACTGGAAAAGACTTAAATATTATTCTTGAAAAAAATGTTCTTAAGATTGTTGAAAAATGAATACTAAAGCAGAATTTGATGGATTGGTGAAAATATTAATCTGGATTGTTTTCTTTTTGGTAGCTTCTTATGGAGTTTATTCATTGATTAAAATTGTAACTAGTGGATAAACATTTAAATGCTAGTTTATTTGATATTTTATGTTAGGAAAAAAAGGTGAAATTTCTTCTAGTGTAATTATTAGATTAGTTATACTTATTCTCAGTTTTGTAGCGATTTTAATTTTACTTGGAAATCTTTTTCTTAATGATTCTGGGACTACTAATCGGGCGGTTTGTAAAGAGTCTGTTATTTTAAGAAATAGTCTTAACATTGGTCCTTTGGAAGGAAGTAAGGTGATTCCTTTAAAATGTAAAACAGAAGAAATTTGTATAACTGATTCTAAGGGTGATTGTGGTTATTCGAAAGGAGAGGAATCTTTTATTACTAAAATTAAGGTGAGTAATTCTGAGAAAAATAAAGAACAAGTTAAAGAAGATATTTTAGATACTTTTTCAGAGGCTATTGTTAATTGTGATTCAATGTTAGGTAGTGGGGATTTGAATTTTTTACCTTCAAATTGGGGAAAAACAGATTATTGTATTGTTTGTGCTAGAATTTCTACTGAGGATAAAGTGGGTAGTTCTTTTCCAGATGGAATTGATTATATGGATTTGTATAAATATATGGAGAGTAAAAAAGTAGGGGATAGTAATTATTTAGAAATTGTTTATGATAAAAAATATGCTGGAGAAATAGAAAAAGATTTCTTGTTAGTGCAACAACAAGTTAAAAATGGAGAAGTTAAAGTTGAAAATGAAAATATAGATTTAAGATATGCCTTAGATGATTGGAAATTTGATGTCGGAACTGAACAAGCCATTTTAGTTAGGGCTACTAAAGAAGGAAATTGGAAAGCTAAAATTGGAGGAGCAAGTGCAGGAGGATTAGTAGCTACTACTTTTGTTGGAGCAGGTGTAGGTGCTGGTTTATTACTTTCTTCTACAGGAGTTGGAGCGATTATAGGGATTCCTATGATTGTCTCTGTTGGTGCTTTTGGAGCTACTATTGGAACTTTGACAACTATAGCGGCTGGAGGAATTACTTATTCTCATCGGCTTCCGGGAAATGCAGAGTATATGCCTCCAATAATTATTCCATATGATATTGATAGTTTGAAATTGCAGGGTTGTGATTCATTCGAAAATATTCCTTAAAATGAGCTTATTCAATAATAAAAAAGGACTTGATTTAATGCATAGCACGATTATTTTTATAGTTCTTAATTTAATTTTCTTTTTAGCAATGTTTGCTTTTGTAGCTCGAACAGGGAGTAATGTTGCTCTTTATGAACAGATGTATGCAAAAGAAATTGTTTTAGCTATTGATCAGGCAAGGCCTGGAACAACTATTTCTATAAATGTTGAAGATTCTAGAGGATTATTTGAGAAGAATTTAGTGGAGGGTGTTAAGATTTCTAATGGGGAAGTAAAAATATCTTTGAAGAAAGGAGCTAAAGGATATTCTGTAAATTATTTCAGCGATTATACTTTTGAGAGGACATTTAATGAAGTTGATGGAAATTTATTTTTAAAAATACAGGTGGAAGAATGAGTGGAGAAAAAGTTTTGAGTTTGTGGATGTTTTTGGTTTGGGGTTTAATTGCGTTAGCTATTGTTTTAGCTGTTTTTATTTTTTATGGACAAGAAGCAGATATTAAAATTTTACAATCAGATATTTTGATTGATAGATTAGCTGATTGTTTTATTGACCAAGGACAATTTGTTGATGTGGGAAATGTTTTTGAAGATTGTAATTTGAATAAAGAAATTTTTGATAAAGGAAATTTTTATTTTAAAGTTAGTTTTCTTGAGGATTCTATTTCTGGAGGAAATAAAGATTTTGAAATTCAGTGCGGGTTGAGAAAAACCCAGGATGAAAAATCTTCTGAAAATTTTGCTCGTTGTTCTCAAAGAAGTTTTATTGCTTTGAAAGATAATCAAGAAATTAATGTTGAGATTTTTGCAGGAAGTAATGTTCGGGGAGGGAAATTTTGATGAATAAAAAAGCTCAGATTGGAACCACTTTGACTTGGGTTGTTGCGATGACAATTATAATTTTTATCTTAATTTTATTTATCCTAGGAATTCTTTTTACTTTTGGAAATAAAACTTTAACTGACTTAAAGATCCCAAGCTCTGAAATAGAATTAAAGACTATGAAATCTCTTGATTTTTCTAATACTAAGAATTTGATTTCTTTCTTAGATAATCATGAAACATTAATTTCTAGATGGGCTGATAGTGATGTTGAAAATTATCAAACTGTTTGTGATGTGTTTAAAGAGGGAGGATTTGATTTGAATGGGAAAACTATTTTATTTGAAGTTGGAGATCCGGCTGTTTCAATTAGCGAGGGTAATAAAAGAACAATTCTTATTGAAGATGCAGGAGGAGTAATTTCTTGTGCACCTTCTGATAGTTTTTTTTATAATTCACAAATTATCTCCCATATTATTTTTCCTTCTGATAAACAAAATTTAATCGAGGTGACTTATGCTAAACAATAAAAGAGGGGGGGTTTCTATTTCGATTGTTCTTTTAGTAATCTTTACTTTAGTTTTAGTAATCTCTTCTTTAACTTATTTTACTACACGTTCTTCTGGAATTACTAAAAACTTGGGGAATAGTTTTATTTTAGAGAGGGTTAATATAAATGTGGAAGAAATTAATTTTAATATTCAAAATATTGTTGATAGGTCTTTTGAGAATTCTAATTCAAAGGAAGAGTTTATTGATAATTTTAAATTAGAATTAGAGAATTATGTTGTTGACGGGAAATTTATTATTCCTGAACTTTCCCAATTAGAATCTCAATTAAATTCAGATAGTGTTGTTTTTTCTGATAAAGGTGTTGAGGTTAGTTTTGAAATTAAAGTGCAGGAT
>PFCU01000050.1:0-3521 GCA_002763155.1 Candidatus Pacearchaeota archaeon CG10_big_fil_rev_8_21_14_0_10_30_48
CAAAAATTCCAAAATCAGATTGCATTCATTGTAAAAAGAAAGCAACTTGCGAAGTTTATTTTTCTAAGAGTTACTGAATTACTCAAATTCCTTTCTAAAAAACCCAACAAACTTTTCTAAATCATCTAATGAAACTTTTGCGCCTGTCGCATTTTTATGTCCACCACCTGTCGCATTTTCTATTTTCTCGACGGCTTTCAAAGTAGTTTTACGAACATCTGCATTTCCTCTAATAGAAATATTCGCAACATCTCCTTTGATAAATGCAACAATAGTTATCTTCCCAGGAAACCTATAATAAAGTTCATTTGCCAAATCCGCACTCAAACTCATTGCGCCCCCATACTGGAAAAAAATTACTTTCTTAGAATTACGCGCAATTTTTTTCGCCTTATCAAGTAATCTCTGATAAACTTCATTTATCTGATTATACCTTCGAAGAATATAATTATTTCTCGAATTTTCAACTAACAAATCACTCGGATATTTTACTTCAAATAAATAATTAATCAAATTAATAACGCTAGAAGTTCTATCTTTCAATGCAAAATCCAACGCAATAATTAATTTCCCAAAATCACTTTCATATAAAACTTCAAATGCCGATTTCGCATTTTTTTTCCAAATCTCAGCATTCTCTTTTGCAAATTCCTCGACAAAATCAGGAAGAAAATTATCAGAAATACAACCAGCCATAACAAGCCATCTATCTGCTTTATTATTTACAACTTGATAAGCAAGATAACTAGTAGGTTCATTAGATTTCTTTGTAAAAAAAGGATTGTAATAATTCAGATTTTCTCCCTTAACCGTTTGTTCAACATCATGATGGTCAATCCAAACAATTTGTAAATTTCTTTTTCCAACCTCGTCAATAAATTCCTGAGAAACAACCGGTTTATCTAAAATAAAAACATAATCGGAATTCAGTTCATCAACTTTTTTCACATAACTTACATCAAGTTCAGGAAAAGATTTTATCGCAACACCTTTCCCTCTATCAATAAATCTTCGAAGCAAAATAAAACTCATCAATCCATCTACGTCATTATCAAAAAAGAAAACGGGATTTTGAGCATTCTCTAAGTGTTCTCTTATTTCCAATATTTGTTTCTCATTGAGCATAAAAAGATGAAAAAGAAAGAGTTAATAAAACTAACTAAAAAATAAAAAAATAAAAAATCTTAATTACCGAATCTTATAGCTTGCTTGCACATTTGCACTTACAGTCAATTCACGAGTTGAGATTTGTGTAACTGAACTTTTCGCTTCTGCAACACTTCCAGCAGAATCTCCAGCCATATAAGCTACATAAGGATAGTATCCATAATCGTTCGTATTCACAGAGACAAGTTTCCCAAGTTTTCCACCAGAACCTCGCGCAATTGCTTCAGCTTTATTCTTCGCGTCTTTAGTTGCTAATTCCAATGCTTCTGCTTTCAATTCATTTTCATGTTCTTTAGTTATTTCAAACTGAACACTATTCACTAAAGCACCAGCGTCGGAAACTTTATCAATAACAACACCCACGAAATCAGTTTCTTCAACAGAAACTTTCATCATATGAGTTGTCTTATATCCTTTGAAAATCCGGCCGTTTTGATTGTATTCATACTCAGGATAAACATTAAACGAAATAGTTTCAATTTCATCTTTTGCAAATCCAAGTTTCGTTAAACTAGACATAATTTCTTCAGTTATCTGCGAGTTTTCCTCTTCAGATATTTGAGCACTATTGTCCAAAGTTTCAACATTCAAATACAGCGAAACAAAATCCGGCTTCGTAGTAATTTCAGAAACTCCACTAACACTTACAACATTTCCGCCAGTATCTGTATTAACAACTAGATAAGCTCCAATTGCCAAAAGAGCAACTACCAACACAACTGCAACAATGTTTTTTTCCATTTTTCCTCCCTTATAATTTTCTCCAATTTAATATCATGAAAATAATAAGTGCTACAATTCCGCCAAATAAAAACCAAATCCAAACTTCCGGCATTTGTGAAGCAACTTCAAAAGTTCTAGGAATTATTTCAGGAGCAACCATACCAGCACTACTTCCAGCAACAGCCATCTCTTTTCCAGCTTCACTAACAACAGCATCTTGAGCATAATTTAAAACATTCGTAGATTGAACTTGAGCATAAGATTTAATTCCAATTGCAATCAAACCTGTAACAACTAAACTTCCCAAAATGCTCGTCAAAACAGAAGAACTTTTCGGAGAAATTACAATTTTTTTATTAGCCACTCGATAAATCAAAATCTTCTTTCCCTTCACACTCCAAAAATGATTCTTAGTTTTTTCTATCAAACCTGTTTCTAAAAGTTTCTTAATATTATAATTAACCGTATTCGCCGGAAGTTTCAAATCTATAGAAATTTCAGTTTCCGAAGATTCTTTTTCAGCAAGATAATTCAAAATCTTCTTTGAAGTTTTATTTGAAATAACATCTGCTAAATTAAAAATTCTCGGGTCATCCAAATCAAAAACTATTTGTTTTTTTACCATAATTAACCTAACTAAAACTAGTTTATAAAAGAAGCGAAGCCTTCAATAACTATCGAAGTTAACTAAAATCACTTTTTATATTTCTTAAAAATCTTCATAGTCATCAAATAAACTATAATAAAAATAAAAGCTCCAATAAAAAGCGCAATCTGAATTACCTCATCTTTAGGCAAACTAAGAGAGATATTAAAAATATTTGGGAAATATTGCACAACATAATAAATTTTATTTTTTCTTAAAACAATAGATTCTAAAAAGCAACAATTTCACTCCCTAACTCAATAACAAAAACATATAAGTTAAACTACAATTATCTTTTTAAAGTCATGAAAATCATTAATTAGATGAATAAATATACAGAAATTTTATTTGGACTGATCCTTATCTTAGGAACATTCTTAATTGGATGGTATTCTGGAAATTGGTGGGGAGAATTCTGGAATTTCAGATCTGCTGCATGGATTGTATTAAAGGGCGGATTGGCTTGGGGAATTTTCTTCATGGGATTATTATTCCTTTTATTAGGAATTAGTGACCTAAAAAATTAATAATTTAATTTATCATTAAATCTAAGAATCCTATTCCAATAAATTAATTACTAATAGAATTAGGTCTATAAATCAATGAACGATAAAATTCATCCTTAAATCTTTCTTGTCTATATTGCATAAGTTCTTCTTCAGCACTCGATTTTAAATCATCTCTTCTTTTCAATCTTCTAGGACTTTCTTTGCGAAAATTATCGAAGTTAGAAGCATTGTAATAACTAATCATCGACATATCATCTAAAAACATTTAAAGTTTATAGATTTTATCCTAAAATGGACGATTTCTCAGATATCAAATCAGAGCTGAAAGCATTAAACACAAAAAGGAAAATAAAATTCTCAGGTTCTTCACCGCCGGAAATTTTCGTCGGAAAACACGACTACCCTCATATTTATTCAGGTATTTTATCTCCTACAGAATACGGCGACACGGAAAAATTCTCATCTCCAGAACGTTG
>PFCU01000050.1:3558-10286 GCA_002763155.1 Candidatus Pacearchaeota archaeon CG10_big_fil_rev_8_21_14_0_10_30_48
ATCGAAAGTCAAAGACGTAAGAAAATCAAACCAATTACTTGACGCATTGAACCAAGTCTCAATGGCAAAAAAATCTGTCAGCGCAGAATTCACATTAAGCAAACCAGCTCGTTTTAAAATGATAAAAGAAAACTCCGTCCCATTCATTGGAAATCCTGCTCCTTTGGAAAAAATAAAAATTGAAGAAAACCCAAAAATAGAGAAAAAAGTTGATTATGTTGTATCTGAAGAAAAATTAAAAGCGTCGGAAGGAATTCAAAATCTTTACAAATCAGGAATAGAAAATTCAAACATCATAAAAATTCTCTCTGCAGGATTATTAGGATTAAAAACCCAAAGAAAATTAGTTCCAACACGCTGGGCCATCACGGCAACCGACGATATAATTTCAAAGGCGCAACTATCAAAAATAAGAAACTTCAAAGAAATAAATGAAATACTTTCCTTCTATGGAGAATATTTAGGAAATCATTACGAGATTTTATTATTGCCTGACAAATGGTCTTTTGAAATAATTGAAATTTCGCAAAAGTCAAAAAAAGCTTGGCACGATTATGAAGGTTTTTTTCCGAGGAAAAATTACGCAGATAATGTAACTGGAGGATATTACGCAGCAAGAATTGGAATCAGCGAATATCTTTTAAGAAAACAAAAACAAGCAACAGCAATAATATTCAGAGAAGTCAGACCAGAATATAATGTCCCCTTAGGAGTGGGGATTTTAAGAGAACTTGTTCGAGACATTACTTCAAAGCAACCTACAAAATTTTTGTCAGTAAATGAAGCATTAGAAGAAATATCAACAAGATTAAACTTAAACATAGACGAATTCAAAGATAAATCTGTTTTACTAAAAGAATTCGGCAAACAAAAAAAGATTAGTGATTGGTTTCACCCAACATAAATAATCAAAACAGCCTCAATAATCGCGGCTAAAACCAATAAAGGAACAATTATAAAAATAAACGCGCGAGTAGATTCTTTTAATAAAACTCTAAACTCTTTCTTGAAATTCTTTTTGAAAATAAATCCTGCAAGTTTAATTCCTAAAGCAAAAGATAAAATAATTGCAGGGATTTCAAAAATCCCATGAGGAAACAATCTCCAAAGAGAAAACAATCCCACATCTTTAGCAACTATCGAAGAAATTAAACCAATCACTAACCCATTTGAAATTAATAAAAATATCGGAATAACTCCTAACAAAATTCCCCCAAATAATGAAATTAAAGCAATATAGGTATTATTGAAAAAAATAAATGCCCACATTTCAATAAAACCTTTTCCAGCAGTTTCTTTCATAAGTTCTTCAACCCAAGTTTTAACTTGTTCCAACAAAGGATTAAGTAATTCGGGTGGAGCTAAATATGGAAAAGAAAAACCTATCAAAAACAACAAAATAAAAATTCCCGAAACTACTGCAATATAATTCTTACTTTCTTTAATATATTTCCAAGCCAATTCAGTTTCCTGTTGAAAATAATTTTTCTTTTTATTTTCCTTCTTTTTTATTTTCTTCTTTGCCATTTAACGTATCATTCGATTTAATCGTGCAACTTTATTTGAATATTTACTTCTCAAATAAAAACCATAAATAACCCCTATCAAAAATCCTCCAAAATGGGCTGTATTACCAACGGGAAGCCCAGTTCCTGCACTAACTAACCACGTCGCGAAAAGCACCAAAGGAATCATAATATATGCTGAAAGTGAAAAAAACGGAAAGAAAATAATTGTAAATTTTAATTTAGGAAGTAAAATCATAAACAATCCTGCAATTGCGAATATCGCTCCGCTAGCACCAACACCTGCAATATCTGGACTCCCAAAAATTCTCGCACCTAATTCAGTATTTCCAAAATATCCGGCGAGTAAAACAAATACAATTCCGGCAAACAATCCTGACAAAATGTAAAACCAGAAAAATCTCTTTCTACCAATAATTTGCTCACAAAAACTCCCCAGTGAAAAAAGCACGAACATATTAACTGCTAAATGGAAAACTCCTCCATGCATAAACATGCTTGTCAAAAAAGTCCATAAGTATTTTCCCTGCAAGATATCACTCGGTTTCAAAGCAATATATTTTACATTAGTCTCGTCGGCAAACCAAAGACCTGTACCAATAACAAAAAAAACAACATTGATTAAAATTAACCAAGCTGTAACACTCCAAGAATTAAAAAAGGAATATTTCTTTTTCAAATTTCGACGGGTATAACCTCTTAAATTATTTTGCATGTTTATCGCTTCTTTTTGTTAACTTTCTTCTTAGCCACTTTTTTACCAATAACTCTTTTCTTAACTATTTTTTTATTCGATTTTTTGCTAGTTTTTTTCTTCGCCACATTCTTCTTAGCCACTTTTTTACCAATAACTTTCTTAGTATCCTTATTTTTTGCTACTTTAGCTAATTTATTAATCGCTCTTTTTTCAGCTCTTTTCTTAGCTTTTTCAGTTTCTAATTTTTTATTTTCAACTTCAAATCTCTTAAGTTTTTTAGATTCAAGAATTTCTAATTCAAAATCCACGTCGGTTAATTTACGTTTTAATTTATTTATTTGATTAGTTATATCATTAACAAGATGTTTATTTTCACTTAATTCATAAATTTCTCCGCATTCTAAACAAGTAAAATCATGAGATAAAGCCGTTTCTTCAGTAACTTCAACACCACAAACCTTGCATTTATAGAAACTTTTTTTTATTCGACTATCTAATTGATGTTCCAATCTTTCCATATCTCGAAGAATATTTTTCTTTAATAAAATTAAAGCCTTGTCGACATTAAAAGTCCAAAAATAAGTATACCATCCTTTCTTCTTATCTTTTTTTCTAACACTTGAAACAAGACCTTCATCAGAAAGTTTATACAAAACATTTCGCGTTTGATTTATTGTAAGATCTAATTTTTTAGCAATCAAAAATTCATTAACATTTTGTTTACCATATAATAAATCAACAACTACAGAACTGTTCTTTCCGCCTACATCTCCGACGATATCCTTTAAAAGATCTATATTAAATTCTTTGCTCTCTTGAGCTTTCTTTACAGCCATAAGAATCATAAGGAAATGTCCATTTAAAAAAGTAATTACTCTTATGGCTTTATTGAAAATCTTCCATAAAAGGTTTAATTTTTTAAAATAATTTTGCAAACGCCTTCGGCGTTTGCTTGGGTGGGATGGGAGGGAAGAAAAAAATTAAACAATTTTAAAACGCTTATGAGAAAACCCACAAACAAAAAAGGTTTTTAAACTACAAAATACAATAAATAATAGAGGTAAAATGGGATTTTTTTCTAAAAGTAGTAAAAAAGAAGGGAAAGATAAAATAGATTCGCCTATAGAAGATGAATCACCTAACTTACCATCATTACCTGATTTGCCGATGGAATATCCAGATCGGTTTAATCAAAAACAAGAAAGTTCTTCACTTCCAAGTCTTCCAAGTATGCCTAATTCTCGAATGGCCGACGAATTTAATCGAAACAATGTTAAAGATGCAGTAGTTCACAATGAAAAACATTACGCACCTTCAAAAATGAATCTCCCGCCTAAGAATTTACCTCCAATAATGTCTTATCCTCCAAAACCTATACACGAACCAAGGACAATGGAAATGGCTGAATGGGAGCAACCAAAAAAAATGATAAGACCAGCGCAACCGCTTTTCATAAAATTAGACACTTTTGAAAAAGCAGTTTCTTCATTCAATGAAATAAAATTAAAAATCAGCGAAATAGAATCCCTACTCCGAAATATTCGAGATATTAAAAATAAAGAAGATAGAGAATTAAATGAATGGGAAAGAGAAATAGGACAAATAAAATCACAATTAGACCAAATCAATCAAGAAATTTTTGAGAATATTGAATAATCATGGTAAAAAAATCTTCTAAGAAAGTAAATTCTAAACCTAAAAAAACTATTATCTATTCTAAAATTCCCTACGAAGAAGCCATATCTACAAAACGAGGAATATTAGAAGTTGAAACAAGTTTATTAGAAATAATGCAAAATATTAAATCATATCGGGAATTAAGAAGAAAAGAATTAATGTGGAAAATTAAATTAAAAAGAAATTTGGGCGAAATCAAAGAAGAAATTTCAAACATATTACAAGAAGTTCCAAGAACTGCAGGAATAAAAGAAATTGAAAGAGAACATCATGAAAAAAATCAAAAACATAAATCTCCAATCGGAATGAATATTGAAGTAGAGCTAGCTGAAATTCAAAAAAAGCTGGAAGAAATGAATAAAAGTCAAGAATAAGATTTATTAAAGAATAAAATTCTCAAACAACTAATTTTTTAAACATCCTCTTCTTATGAAATCTATGAAAAAAATTACAACAAGAGAAGAATTAATCAAATTGTATTTGGATTTCTTTAAATCAAAAGATCACAAAATAATTCCTTCAAGCTCGCTTATTCCTTCAAATGATCCGACAGTATTATTCACAACAGCAGGAATGCATCCCTTAGTTCCTTATCTAATAGGACAAAAACATCCTCTCGGAAAAAGACTTGCAAATGTTCAAAAATGTATTAGAACAGGAGATATAGATGAAGTAGGAGATGAAATCCACCATACTTTTTTTGAAATGTTAGGAAATTGGAGTTTAGGAGATTATTGGAAAAAAGAGGCGATAAAATATAGTTTTGAATTTCTTACAAAAAATTTAGAAATTCCAAAAAAAGAAATTTCCATAACTTGTTTCAAAGGAGATAAAAACGCTCAACAAGATAATGAATCTTCAAAAATATGGGAAAAGTTAGGAATAGAGAAATCAAAAATAAAATTTCTTGGAAAAGAAAATAACTGGTGGGGTCCAGCTGGAAAAATCGGACCTTGTGGTCCTGACACAGAGATGTTCATAAACGACGTAGAAATATGGAATGATGTTTTTATGCAATACAATAAAAATATCGACGGAAAATATGAAGAACTAAAACAAAAAAATGTTGATACGGGTATGGGCGTTGAAAGAACTCTTGCAATAATAAACGGCTTTAAAGATAATTACCTAACAACTACCTGGCAACCAATAATAAAACAAATTGAAAAAATATCTAAAAGAAAATATAATGAACATAAAAAAGAAATGCGAATCATTGCTGACCATCTAAAAGCTGCAACTTTCATTCTTGCAGAAAACATTGAACCAAAAAATGTTGAACAAGGCTATGTCCTAAGAAGATTAATCCGTCGAGCAATTCGATATGGGAAATTAATAATGATACAAAACAACTTTACAAACGAAATAGCCCAAATTGTAATTGAAATGTATCCTGATTATAAAGAACTAAAACAAAATAAAGACTTTATTTTAAGAGAAATTGAAAAAGAAGAAAATCGATTCAGAGAAGGACTTACCTCAGGATTAAAATACTTCAACAAAATTTCCAAAGGTAAAAAAAATCTCTCCGGAAAAGATGCTTTTCTTTTATTTCAAAGCTATGGTTTCCCAATAGAAATAACAGAAGAACTTGCAAAAGAAATCAAAATCAAAATAGATATGAAAGGATATGAAAAAGAAGCAAGTAAACATCAAGAATTAAGTAGAACCGCTTCTGCAGGAAAATTCAAATCCGGCCTCGCAGATAATTCTGAAAGAACAACACAATTACATACGGCAACTCATCTTTTGAACGAAGCATTAAAACATGTATTAAAAGATGAGAATATAAAACAACGCGGTTCAAACATAACGCCTGAAAGATTAAGATTTGATTTCAATTTTTCCCGTAAATTAACCGAAGAAGAAATTCAAAAAATTGAAGATTTAGTCAATGCAAAAATCCAGCAAGGATTAGAAGTTAAAAGAGAAGAAACCTCTTTAAAAAAAGCTATAGATTCTGGAGCGCAAGCAGAATTCGGAGCAAAATATCCTGAAAAAGTTTCGGTTTATTCAATTGGAGAATTCTCAAAAGAAATTTGCACAGGCCCTCATGTAAAAAACACAAAAGAAATCGGGCATTTCAAAATCACAAAAGAAGAATCAAGTTCTGCAGGAGTTCGGAGAATTAAAGCGACGATAGATTAAATATCTGAATAAGCGTCATCAATAGATCTATGTAAAATATCTTCAGAAAGTCGTTCATCTTCTTCATGCATCCTCATAGCCCACCTATACTCAGGAGAATTCAAAAAAGGCTGGATATAATTTCCATCATACCAAACATTAAACCTATTTCTTTGAGATTTAAATTTTCCCATATACCCTCTACCTTCTTCTTTCATAAAATATAAAAAAGCTTCATTAAAATCCTGATAATCATTAAAAACCATAAATGCAGAAAGCCAAATTTGTTGATGTATATTTCTATGTTCCATACTCGGAACTTTGAATAATTTTGAATAATCAACTAACTGAATAATCCTAGAATGATAAGCGTCAACATCTTCTTTAGATCTTCGCGGAGTAGCCTTTATAACTCTAAAAAAATCTTCCATAGTTGTAGGAAAATTGAACTCCATAAAACATTAAGAAATCAACCTATTTAATTTTTTCCATTCACTCAACCAAATAAACCAAATCATTAAGTCTAACTTTTTCCAAAACTTTCAAACCAACATCTTGCCCAGCATCTACAAACTCGACATTTTTATGTTCAATTTGCATACTTTCTATAATTTGTTCAAAATCGCTAGTTATTCCTTTAACATGGATTTTATCTCCAATTTTTATTTTCGAAAAAACTTTAACAACTGCAACAGACGGTT
>PFCU01000050.1:10299-13819 GCA_002763155.1 Candidatus Pacearchaeota archaeon CG10_big_fil_rev_8_21_14_0_10_30_48
TTTTCCTTATTCTCTTTAACTTCTTTCCAATGCTCTTCAATTTTTTCAAGAAGTTTGAGGAACAAAGGTTCATAAGTATCTTTCCAAAAACCTAAAACTTCATCGATAAATTTTGCTTCAGCCTGTTTATCTTTTTTAAGTCTAATTCCTCCGCTTTTTGCAACAAAATAAGCCGCCCGCGACATTATTTTCATAATCTCTTTTTTATCACTTTCATTCAGAGCTTTAGCTTCATTAATGCTAAATAAATTTTGAGGATTAGGCATTACCAACCCATGAAGATAATTATCCCAACTAACCACAACATCAATTAACCTCGATCTAAGTTGATTGGATAAATTACTACTCACAAAACCTTTTTCCAAAATAGAATCCTTGATAAAAAAATATTTGTCCAATTCTTCCAAAGAAGATTGCAAACCCGATTCATTTTTCAATTTATTAAATTCTGTTTCTAATTCCTTAAATAATTCTGCTTTAGTCATTGATTTAAGTTGTTAGCCCTATTTAAAAAATCTTCTAAGAAGGAACTTTTCATTCCAAATAAATCCCAGCTCTTCCAGGCTTCGCCTTCTTAGCCTTTCCTTCAGGATCATACTTCTTAGAATCATTCACCGCAAAAACCTTAACTTCCTTGTTAAATCTCTTAGTTAAAGACGCAGAATCAAAATTTTCAACTTCATTAGGCATAACATAAATAAAAATTTTAGAAACATCTTTATTTTCTTTCTCCTTAATTAAATTAATAACATAATTAATATCTTCAATTGTTTTTTCCAAAGATTCTTCTGCCTTCAATAGGCCCTCATCAATCTTTCCAACTTTTGGCCATTCACTCAAAGAAATTAATTTCTTATTCCCAAGTTTTTCATAAAGTTCTTCAGTAATATAAGGACAATAAACATGAAGAAGTTTCAAAAAACTTTCTGCATTATTTTTATCAATTTTTACATTTTGAAAAGAATCAAACAATTGTCTTATTTTTATGACAGCCAAATTATGTTTAAAATTTTCTATATCTTTAGTAATAAGTTCTATAGATTTATTCATTTTATTATCAATTTTAACATCTTTTTTTCCAGATTTAAAATCAGAAAAATAATCATAAACCTTATTCAAAAATTTATTACTCCCTAAAAGAATTTTCTCGTTCCAATTAAAATCAGCGTCGGGTAAACCAAAAGAAACAAGTGCTAACCTCAAAGTATCCGCCCCGTATTTTTCAATAGTTTCCAAAGGTTCAACAACATTTCCCCTTGACTTTGACATTTTTTCTCCATCACTTGCTTTTACAATCCCTTGAGTAAAATATTTTAATGCAGGTTCGTCAAATTTTAACAGCCCTAAATCTCTCAAAAACTTAGCATAAAATCTAATGTAAATTAAATGCATAGTAATATGTTCCGGCCCGCCAATATACTGGTCAATAGGAGTCCAATAATTTGCTTTTTTCTTATCAAAAATTTCCTTAGAGTTTTTAGGATCAGTATATCTCAAATAATACCATGAACTATTTACAAAAGTATCCATCGTATCTGTTTCCCTTCGCCCTTTCCCAGAACACTTCGGACATTTTGTTTCTTTCCAAGAATTTGCAGTTTCCAACGGATTACCTTTTCCAAATTTAACTTTTTCTGGAAGTTTAACAGGTAAATCTTTCTCCGGCACAGGAACAGCCCCGCACTTATCACAATAAATTATCGGAATCGGAGTCCCCCAATATCTCTGTCGAGAAATTAACCAATCTCTAAGTTTATAGTTGACTGTTTTTTTACCTAACTTTTTCGCTTGCAAAATTTTACTAATTTCTTCTTTAGCTTCCTTCGATTCCAATCCATTAAACTTCCCAGAATTAATTAATTTTCCAAAATCCTCGTGAATGATTAAATCTGTATAAAAATTATTTTCTGCGAGCCATTTCCAAACACAAGATTTAGTCCACTTCTTGCCAATAAATTCTGATGCTAATTTATCAATTTTCTCTTCTGATTTTTTATCCAAAATAATTCGTTCTACTTTCCCATTTTTATGTTTGAATAAAAAAATTATTTCATCGGAAAGATACTCATTCCAAAACCCATTATCCAACTTATTTATTATTAATTTTTCGTAATCATTTAATTTATCTTTAGGGATAATTATTTTTCTATCTCCATCTTCAGTTTTTTCAATTATTTCTATATTCAGTTTAGTTAAATCTTCATCGTTAATTTTTGAAGCACCCATAAGATAACTTTTTACAGAAACATTTTCTCTTCTAATTACTTGAACTACTGGCAATTTATACTTCTGCGCAAATTCAAAATCTCTTTGGTCATGTGCCGGCACAGCCATAACCATTCCAGAACCATAATCAGCCAAAACAAAATTACCGACGTAAATTGGAACTTTTTCCCCAGTTAAAGGATGTTCTGCATACGAACCGCTAAAAACTCCTTCTTTATTTAACTTATCAGAATCTTTCTCGCTAGTTGTTTTAATTTTTTTCAAAAAACTCTCGACTTCTTTTTTTTGTTTAGTTGTTACAATTTCCATCAATTTAGAATGTTGCGCGCTTACAACCATAAACGTAACTCCCATCAAAGTATCTGGACGCGTCGTAAAAATCGGCCAAGATTTTCCATCAATCTTAAACACAATTTCCGTCCCATAACTTTTCCCAATCCAATTTCTTTGCATTTTTTTAGCTCTATCTGGCCAATCTAATTTATCTAATCCTTCCAAAAGTTCGTCC
Organism: Candidatus Pacearchaeota archaeon CG10_big_fil_rev_8_21_14_0_10_30_48; assembly: GCA_002763155.1. GTDB lineage: Archaea > Nanobdellota > Nanobdellia > Pacearchaeales > GW2011-AR1 > JACPLR01. The sequence continues at coordinate 13,034 of PFCU01000050.1, forward strand.
GCATAATTAGTAATTTTAAAAAACCATTGTTCCAAATGTTTTATTTTAACCTCGCTATCTTCATGTCTCCAACAACAACCATTAACAACTTGTTCATTCGCCAAAACACTCAAACATTTATCACACCAATTCACCGGCGCTTTTTTTCTATAAGCAATTCCTTTCTCCAACATTTTAAGAAAAATCCATTGGTCCCATTTATAAAATTCGGGGTCATGGGTTTTAACAAGCCTACTCCAATCATAACTCCAGCCCATTGCCTTCTGTTGTTTCATAAAATTTTTCATAGAATTTGCCGTATACTCTTTTGGATGAGTCCCAACTTTAATCGCTGCATTTTCTGCAGGCAATCCTAAAGAATCATAACCAATCGGATAAAGAACATTATACCCTTGCAATCTTTTAAACCGCGCAAAAATATCCCCGAGGGTAAAAACAAACGCATGTCCCATATGCAAACCAGTTCCAGAAGGATAAGGAAACATATCTAAAACATAATATTTAGGTTTCTTAGATTTCTCTGAAACTTCAAAAGCCTTCTCATCTTCCCAACGCTTCTGCCATTTTTTTTCAATTTTTGCGAAATGAATATTAGCCATAAATAAAGAGAAGAAACGAGATATTTAAGGATTTTGGATTTTATATTAAAAATTAAAAACAATTTTCACCAAACCAATTCCAAGGGAGAAAACTATTAAAGAACATTAAACTCATCAACCTTTTCAATAAAATTCCCCTTGGTATTAATAACCTTAACATATGCTCTATAATTTCCTGCTTCATTTA
>PFCU01000053.1 GCA_002763155.1 Candidatus Pacearchaeota archaeon CG10_big_fil_rev_8_21_14_0_10_30_48
CAGGAATTTATGAATTAAAAAACGCAAAAAATGTCCGAGACCCAAAAGCCCGCGAACTTTTAGAATTCATCAGAGAAACTTACGGAACTCTTCCTTTTTGCTCAAGATGGTTAGTGAAAAAATTTGGAACACGAGCTTTAATTTCTTTAAAAAATTTAGAAACTGCAGGAGTCGTGTATCAATTTGACCAATTAATCGAAAAATCAAAATCTCCCGTCGCACAAACTGAAGCAACAATAATCATTTCAGAAGGCAAAGTTGAAGTTGTAACAGATTAATTATTTCTTATTAGATTTAGATCGTTGAACAAGATAAATTATAGAATTAATTACAAAAATACTTATGAAATAAAATATTGAAATAAAAACTAATACCATTTCGGCAATCCCATACCAACATTCTGGTTCTCCTACACAAACAACACCTCTAACAAAAGGGATAGCAGAAATGAACGCAAAAATAATTATATCAATAATAAACAAAGAAGGATAAATCAAGTTTTTCCAAAAAAAATCTCTCTTAACTTGTCTATAAATTGAATAAATTCCTCCAATCATTATTAAGAATAATAGCAAAAGATAAGATAAAATAAAAATAGAGGTCAAATAACTCCCAGAAACAGGAGAACTAAATATTATGCTAGCTATATAAAATACAATACTCAAAACTGAAAAAATAATCAACAAAAGTATAATCTTTCTTTGTTGCTCCATAACCTCTCTAAATAAAATAAGATTTTAAATCTTTTCAAACCCAAGTAACACAAATTGATTATAATAATTAACTAAGAAATAATAATTAAAGACAGTTGTAACAGATTAAAAATCACTTGCCCTAGAATAATCTACTGTTTCCCTTAATTCTTTCATTTCTTTATCAGATAAAGAACGATAATGAATCTCTGATTTTAATGTTTCATCATAGTAAACATAATCTTCGCATTCAGAATAAAAATCAAGTTCATCTAAATACACACTGTCAGTCATCACATCTTCGTACTCTTTTATTCCCCGAAGTAATGATTCAATATTCGTAAAATAATTTCTACAACCCTGATCTCTTGCAATTTCTTCAAAATTAACTAAATGAATTTCTGGGGAAACAAATGAGAATAAAGTTTTTTTTTCACTTTCAATATCCCTCGCATAAACAAAATATCCTGCATTCGCCATATAAAATAATGAAGAAACATACTTATAATGATTATGGTGATAAATCAGATAATTTAATAAAACTAATTTCTCTTAATAAAGCATGTTAAAATTATACAATACTCTAACTCGAAAAAAGGAAACTTTCAAGCCAATAAAAAAAGGCGAAGTTAAAATGTATTCATGTGGCCCAACAGTTTACAATTACGCGCATATAGGAAATCTAAGAACTTACATTTTCAATGACATATTATCAAGAAGTTTAACCTTTCTAAAATACAAAGTAACCCATGTAATGAATACTACAGATGTCGATGATAAAACAATAATGGCGAGTCAAAAAAACAACCAATCCTTAAAAGAATTCACAAGAGAATATGAAAAAATTTTCTTCGATGATTTAGAAGAATTAAACATACTAAAACCAACATATGTAATGCGAGCAACAGAATCTATCCCTGACATGATTAAATTAATAGAAAAATTATTAGGAAAGAAATACGCATATAAATCAAATGACGGAATTTATTTTGATATTGCTAAATCAAAAAACTACGGAAAATTAGCGCAACTGGAAAAACAAAAATCATCAAAAGAACGTGTTGTAAATGATGAATATCAAAAAGAATCCAAAAGTGATTTCGCTCTCTGGAAATTTTACAAAGAAGAAGATGGAGAAAATAAATGGAAAGCTCCTTTTGGCGACGGAAGACCCGGTTGGCATATTGAATGTTCTACAATGTCTATGAAAAAATTAGGAGAAACAATTGACATCCACACAGGTGCATCTGATTTAATTTTCCCACACCATACAAATGAAATCGCGCAAAGCGAAGCAACTACAAATAAAAAATTTGTCAATTATTGGCTCCACGGAGGTTTTTTAACAATGAAAGAAAACAAAATGTCAAAATCTTTAGGAAACATAATAATTCTAAAAAACCTAAAAGAAAAAGGATTTTCTCCTTTAGACTATAGATATTTAGTTTTAACAACTCATTATAGAGAACAATTGCAATTTTCAATAGAAAATCTAACCTCTGCAAAAAACGCTTATCAAAGACTCAAAAACATTTGTGTTGAATTAAAAGATGATAAAAAAATAAACAAATCTTATCTCGAAGAATTCACCAAAACATTAGAAGAAGACCTGAACACTCCAAAAGCCTTGCAAGTATTATGGAAATTAATAAGAGATGAAAAAGCAGATGGAAAATATCAAACAATTAAAAAAATAGATGAAGTTTTTGGTTTAGATTTGTTAAAAAAAGAAAAAATAACTATTCCAAAAGAAATTAAAAAACTCATAGAAGAAAGAGAATCTGCCAGAAAATCAAAAGACTGGAAAAAAGCAGATGAATTAAGAATTAAAATAAACACATTAGGATATCAAATTGATGATAGTTCAAAGGGAACGATGATTAAGAAAATCTCAGGTTAACTCTCTCCTCAAAAAATCACCAATCACAACTCTTAAAAACCTTCTATTTCTAGAATTTTTATGATAGCACTAAAAATCCCAAAAAAAATTAATTACAAAAAATATAGATGGTTCGTCACATCTAGTGATAAATTAGTAGTTGGCGGTAAAAGTGCTGAGCAAAACGAAGAGCTTGTCAAAATGTGTATGAAAGGAGAACATTTAGATTTGGAAAGTCGAGCTTCCCTAGAAGAATGGACAAACAAAAAGAAAAAATACATAGTTATGCACACAAATGCTCCGGGTTCACCCTTCTCAATAATTCTCGATGAAAATCCAAATCAAAAAGATTTAGATGAAACTGCAATTTTTACCGCCTCATTTTCCAGAGCTTGGAGAGAATTAAAAAAAGAAGTAAACATAGATGTTTTCTTATTAGAACAAATGTATAAAGAAAAAGGTATGAAAGTGGGAACATTCGGAGTATTAGGAAAAAGAGATGTAAAAAAAGTTCCCTTAAAGTTATATTTCAAAAAACAATCCAATATCTTAAGAGCTGTGCCATTTGAGATTAAAAATTCTCCAATAATAATCCCCGGAAAAATACCTAAAGAGAAATTCGCTATGCAAATATCTGAAAAATTCAAAGTATCTTTAAAAGAAGCAATTAATTCTCTTCCAACTGGAAATTTTGATTTTTTCATCCCAGTAGAAACAAAGAAAAAGACTAAAATAAAAACAAATCTTAAGAAAAAAACTTCAACAAAAAAGAAAGGAAATATAAAGAAAAAAAATTAAACTATTCACGACCGAAAGTTCACTTTCGGCATCTTTAGGAGATGTCGTAAGAAGACGAATCTAAAAGGAAGATTCGTAAAAGAAACCTTGGTGTCGTTTACTTTACATGGAACCGATATCAACATTACAAATTGGGAAAAAAGGAATATCTGAGAACTTAGTTGAAACCTTAAAATCTCATTTTAAAACCCATCAAAATGTTAAAGTAGTTTTTCTTAAAACATTCTCCCGCGATAAAAAGAAAATAAAAAAACACGCAGAAGAAATATTAAATGAACTCGGGAAAAATTACACTTACAGAGTTTTAGGCTTCACAATTTTTATAAAAAAATGGCGTAAAGCAAAAAGATAAAATGATTTTAGAAAAACAAATCGAAAAATTCAATCACATATGTCAACTCTATGACGATTCTCTTGAGGCATATTTAGCATATATTGGATTAATGAATATTGGAACCGGAGAATTAATAGATGAAAGAAAGATAAATATTTCAAATATAAATATGCGAGAAGCTGTATCTAAAATGTTAGAAGCTTACAAATATGCAATAGAATTAAAGACAATTGGTGAATATTTAACAGAAGAATTAGCTGAAGAAGGCATAATCTTTCCAACCTTAAGAACTAAATTAGCAGAAAAAACAATTAGAGAAGGAGAAATATATTTAGATCATATGATTAAAAAATTACCTAATCATTTTAACCTTTTTCAAGAAGAGAAAAAAACTTAAAACAAACTTTTATAAACCCATTTCAAATCATATTTCTAGGTCAAATCGCCAAGAGCGATTCTATCTCTGCCAAGAGAGTCCAAATTAAACAACAAGGTTTACCTTGCATCCTTAGGAAAGGTAGTGTAGGAGAACCTAGGTTTTCAAACAATGAGTATCTATAATTTAGGTCATAGAGAATTAAATAACAAATTAGCAGACGCTCTAAAAAAAATCCCAGAGATTACCGCACCGGAATGGTCTTTTTTTGTAAAATCATCTGTTGCTCGAGAAAGACCCCCATTCGAAGAAGATTTCTGGCACAAACGTGCAGCATCAATTTTAAGACAATTATATATTCAAAGAGACATAGGGGTAAATAAATTAAAAGCCCGTTATGGTGGAAGAAAAAACCGAGGCCAAAGACCTTCAAAATATAAAAAAGGTTCAGGAAAAATTATCCGATTAATATTACAACAAGCAGAAAAGGCAGGTCTAGTAGAAAAAGTTGAAAAGCGTGGAAGAAAATTAACCGAAAAAGGAAAATCATTAATTGAAGGAGTTGCAAACTAAAATGGTTGTTCAAAGAGCTCAAAGACAAAAAAAGATAAAATTAGCTTCTGCAAACAAGCTAACTAGATGGGCTCCTATCTGGGTAGTAATCAAAAAATTCGGTCAAGGAAAAAGAGTTCACCCAAGTACTACAACTCATCAAAAAAGAAACTGGCGTGTTAATAAATTAAAGATAAAACCTAGAAGAATGAGGAAACAACAATTAGGATAAAATGGCAAAACAAAAATCAATAGTTAATGAAAGAGAGTTTATAGTTCCTTTACGTAGACAAATCATGAAAGTTCAACGTCATAAAAGGACTCCTAAAGCAATAAAGGCACTAAAACAATTTATTGCAAAACACATGAAAGTTCCAAACAGAGATTTAAATAAAATTAAATTAGATGGATTTCTTAATGAAGAATTATGGTATAGAGGAATAAAAAATCCTCCTACAAAAATAAAAGTAAATGCAAAAAGAGATGGAGAAAACATTAAAGTTACACTTGTAAATCTTCCAGAAAAAAATAAATTCAAGCTATTACGTGAAGAAAAAAAGAAAAAGGCATTAGAATCTTCAAAGAAGAAAGAGAAAAAAGAAAAGAAAGAAGATAAAAAAACAGATAATAAAGAAGAACACGAACATGGAAAAGTTGAAGAACAAACAGTTGAAGAGAAAAAAGAAGAATTAGAAAAGAAAGAATCTTCAGTTGAACAAAAACAAGCTCAAGCAAAAGAACAAGCTAAAGTTCAAAAGCATGTTAAAGGTGGAAAAGAACATAAATCTTCACCGCAAAGAAAATCTTTGTTAAGATAAATAAGAATTATATTCTATTAAAAATTTATGATTCTCAAATTATATAAATATTTATAAATATTTAATAAAACTTTCAATAATGTTAAGTAGAAAATTAATTGCAAGCGGAATTGTTTTAACCTCACTTTTATCTCAAGGAACTATACCAGAAAAAATTTCTACCCAAACACTTCCTCAAAGAATAATAGAGAGATCTAGAGTAGTCGAATTTGATTGTACAAAATATAATCCTAAAGAATCAAAACAAAAGCACATATCTACTTACTGGGATTCAAAACAGGAAAGATTAAGCTTAATTGGTTATCCTACAATAGGTTGGGAAACTTCAATTCAAAAAGATTGCGAAACACAATCAAATGTTTTTGATTTTGAGATGGATTACAGAGTAAAGGTACAAATACTAGAAATTTACCAAGAGCATCAAAAAAAGAACAAATTACGTTTGGTAAATTTCCCAACATATGGATGGACACTATCTCTAGCAGATCAAGATCAAAACGGGATACCTGATCACCTCAATTTAATTTTCCCCGAAGAAGCAGTAAGTATTTTAGAAAAGGAGTTAGAAATAAAATTATCTGAAAAAGATTAATACCATTTATTCACGGAAAACGGTTCATTCAAAATTAGAGTATATAATAAACATAATTTTTCAGCAAACTTCTCGTGAATTTCAGAAAAGACATCAATTTCATTCTGATTTGAGTGAACTACAATTTGTCCTTCTGTGTAAATTCCAAAAGCATTTCCATCTTCAGAAGAAAAGATTCTCGCAGTTTTAGACATAGCTAAGCTAGTTAACTCTACCAATAACTCATACTTACTTACATCATCTAATTTTTTCTTTGAATTCATTAAAATTTCATAAATTACCCGTTTATAAAGTTAACAATAGTCAGGCTTTGTCCGGAGTCGGACAATCTTTAATTATGAAAATAAAAAAAGTTGAATCTTCTTTAACAATTTTTTCATTAAAT
>PFCU01000036.1 GCA_002763155.1 Candidatus Pacearchaeota archaeon CG10_big_fil_rev_8_21_14_0_10_30_48
AATAAGGGTATTGTTTATTCATCTATACAAAAGTTTATAATAATTGTTGGTTCCCTCTTTATATCAAAGAGGAAATATTAATAAATAAATTTTAATTTTAAAAAATGGGTGAAGTTTTTTCAAAAGTCGATAAGATATTTAATTCTTTTATGAAGAATCAATTATTTAAAGATAAATTTGTGCTACAATCAAGTTATACTCCTGAAACTATTCCTCATAGAGATGAACATATAGAACAAATTGCGTCTATTATGGCCCCTTTATTAAGAGGAGAGAAAATTAGTAATTTATTTGTTTATGGTAAAACAGGGACAGGAAAAACCTTATCTGTGCAATATGTAAGAAATCAATTAATAAAAAGAAATAATTTTAAAGAAAATGAATTAATTATTGAATATGTGAATTGTAAATTGAAAAAAGTTTCAGACACAGAATATAGGATTTTAGCAGAATTGATTAAAAAACTCGGAGGTTCTGTTCCGGCCACAGGATTACCTACAGATCAAGTTTATAATAGATTTATTGAACTTATAGATAATAAGAAAAAATTAATTGTTTTGATTTTTGATGAAATTGATCATGCTATAAATAAAATTTCAGATAATTTTTTATATAACCTTACTCGACTCAATACAGAGCTTGTCCATAGTCAATTAAGTATTATAGGAATTAGTAATAATTTGACTTTCTTAGATGATTTAGATCCTAGAGTGAGAAGTTCTTTATCTGAGGAAGAAATTATTTTTCATCCATATAATGCAATCCAATTAAGAGATATTTTAACTGAACGTTCTCAGAGAGCATTTAATCATGGAGTTTTATCTGAAGGAGTTATATCAAAATGCGCAGCATTTGCCGCTAGAGAACATGGTGATGCAAGAAGAGCATTAGATTTATTAAGAATTGCAGGAGAAATAGCAGAGAGGAATAATTTTTCAATAATTTCTTTGAAAGATATTGATTTAGCTAATGAAAAAATAGAAAAGGATAAAATTTTAGATATTATTCGTACAGAACCAAAACAATTTCAACTTACTCTTTTAGCCATAATGAAATTAGTAGATAAGAATAAATTAACTGAAATATTTACAGGAGATGTTTATAATACTTATCAAGAGTTATGTGAGAAAACAAATAATGATATTTTAACTCAAAGGAGAGTGAGTGATATTTTATCTGAATTTGATATGATGGGTTTAATTAATTCAAGTGTTATTTCAAAAGGTAGGCAAGGTAGAACTAGGAAAATTAGGTTAGCAATTCCAATTCAATTAAAAGAAAGAGTAAGAGAAATTTTATTTGATTCACTTTCAATCTCATATTAATAAAATGAATTATGAATTATTGCAATTTTGTTCTAGTCGAGGAATTCTCGTTGATAAACAGGTTTTGCAAGTTTTAGAAGTATCTGGAAATTTAGATTTATCTAAGAGATTATTAGATAAAATTATTTTACAGTTTAATCAAAAAATTATCACTAAGGGTTTTTTCTCTGACAATAAACATCAACTTTATGATTTACTTTCATATCATTCTGGAAAAGATAAAGAGTTAATTCAAAATATTTTTATTAATTTAGGATTAACTTTTAATCAAGAAATAATTGATTCTAATAAAAAAGAGAAATCTATAGATGTTTTAGAAGATAATTTTGGAGTAAATTTATTGAGGATTTATCAAAATACTCCTAAAAAATTAGAAGTTAAAGATTTTATTAATAATTTTAAATATAGATTTAATTTTTTGAAAAGTATTTTAATGGAGAGACAAACTTTAGATAATTTAATTTCAATAAATAGGATTTCTGGAAGGGGAAATTGTTCTTTGATTGCGATTGTTTATGATAAAAAAGTAACTAAAAATGGGAATATTTTATTAGAATTAGAAGATTTAACTGGAAGAGTAAGAGCAATAATTAATAAAGATAGAAAGGAAGTTTATGAAAAATCTAAAGAAATAATTTTAGATGAAGTTATTGGAGTGAAATGTAGCGGTAATGGGGAGATTGTTTTTGTTAATGATATTCTTTTTCCAGACGCTAAAATCCTTAAGAAAAAATATTCAAATAAAGAAGAATATGTGGCATTTACTTCAGATATCCATGTTGGAAGTAATAATTTTTTGGAGAAGGAATTTTTGAAATTTATTGATTGGATTAATGGTAATGTTGGAAATGAAAAACAAAAATCGGAAGCACTAAAAGTTAAATATTTATTTATTACAGGAGATTCAGTTGATGGAGTGGGAGTTTATCCGGGCCAGGAATCTCAATTAATTTTAAAAGATGTTGAAGAACAATATGCTTATTTAAGAAAATTATTGGGGATGATTAGAAGTGATGTTCAAATTATTCATTGTGCTGGCCAGCATGACGCTGTACGTGTTGCTGAACCTCAACCTATTGTTGGAGAGAGTTATGGAGAAATTTTGAAAGAATTAAAGAATTTACATAGAGTAACTAATCCTTCACTTATTGAAATTGGAAAAGATGTGAAATTTAAAGTTTTGATGTACCATGGAGCAAGTATGCATGGGGTGATTAATAGTATTGATTCTTTGAGATTAGGAAAAGGTCATGATTCTCCGACAAATGTTGTAAAATACTTACTTAAAAAAAGACATTTAGCCCCGACTCATTCTTTAGTTACATATACTCCTTTAGATAATGAAGATGCACTTTTAATTAAGGAAATACCTGATATTATCACTACAGGAGATTTACATAGGCCGGAGATAGCAAACTATAATGGTATTTTACTAATTTCTTCAAGTTGTTGGCAGGCAAAAACTCCATTTGAAGAAAAAGTTGGAAACAATCCCGATCCTTGTAAAGTTCCAATATTTAATCTAAAAACAAGAGAAATTAAAATTTTTGATTTTTCAGGAATAGAAGGAAGTGAAAAAAATGCAAACTGAAAAATATTTTTATGAATTAGAAAAAGAAATTAAAAATTCTTATGATGTTGCAGGAAATGCAAGAAAAAAAGGATTTGACTCTGTTAGAATTGTTGAAGTTCCTTTAGCACACAATCTTGCAGAAAAATGTGTCGGTTTAATTTCTACAATCTATCCTCAAGTTCAAGATAAAACTATTGTTAAAAGAATAATTGAGCTTGAAAAAATTTATGGTAGTTTAGATGTTGCTGTTTCTTTGAAAATAGCCGAGGAAATTGCTAAAGAAAAGTTTTGTAAATTTTCTTCCCATATGGAAGCTATTGACGCAGGAATTCGAGTGGGTTTTGCATATACAACTTTAGGAGTTGTCTCTAGTCCTATTGAAGGATTTACTTTTTTAAGATTACAAAAAACAAAAAATGGGAAAGATTATTTTACTCCTTATTTTTCAGGTCCGATAAGAAGTGCAGGAACTACTGCTAGTTGTGTTGTTTTATTTATTATTGATCACTTAAGAGAAATTTTTGGTTATGCTCCTTATGATCCTACTGAAGAAGAAGTTCGTAGAACAGTTACAGAAATTTTAGATTTTCACGAGAGAATTACCAATTTACAATATTGTCCAACAGAAGAAGAAGCAAATTTTTTAGCTAAAAATATTCCTGTGCAAATTGCGGGAGAACCTTCAGAAAAATTAGAAGTTAGTAATTATAAAGATCTGAAAAGAGTAGATACTAATTTTATTCGTTCAGGATTTTGTTTGGTTTATGGAGAAGGTCTTGCTCAAAAAGCACCTAAAGCTTTACGTATTTTAAAGGGACTAAGAGAAAAAGGATTTAAATTAAGTTCTTGGGATTTTTTAGAAAAATATTGTGAAATTCATGAGAAGACTTCTTCAGGAGCGAAAGAAACTAAGGCCACTTATTTGAAAGATATGGTTGCAGGTAGACCTGTTTTTGGACATCCTTCTCGTTCTGGAGGGTTTAGATTTCGCTATGGGAGGTCAAGAGTCTCAGGTTTTTCAGCAGTTTCAGTACATCCTGCGACAATGGCTATTTCTGGAGATTTTTTAGCAATAGGTACACAATTGAAATTTGAAAAGCCAACTAAAGGAGGAGTTATTAGTGTTTGTGATAGTATTGATGGGCCAATTGTTAAGATGAAAAATGGGAGTGTGAAAAAAATTTCTTCTATGGAAGAGGCAACTCAAATTTACAAAGATGTTGAAGAGATTATTTATCTTGGAGATATTTTATTTCCCTTTGGAGATGTTGCAAATAGAAATTCAGTCTTATTAAACCCCGGATATGTTGAAGAGTGGTGGGTTTTGGAATTAGAAAAAGTCGGACAAAAAGTAGAAGATTATTATGATGTTAGTTTTGAGAAGGCTACAGAATTATCTAAAAATTATAGAATTCCTTTACATCCTAGTTATATTCCTTATTGGACTCAAATTTCTTATGATAATTTTTTAGAATTTCTACATTGGTTGTCTTATGCAAGATTAAATAAAAAAATTATTTTACCTTGGAGCAGAATTGAAAAAGAAAAATTTGTCGAAGGAAAAAGAGCTTTAGAACTTTTGGGAATTCCTCATGAAATTTCTGTGGAAAATGTTTTGATTTCTAGAAAGGATAGCAAATCTTTATTTGTTAATTTAGGATTAGATTTGACTATTTTAGATAAAGAAGAATTTTTTATAGAAAAAGAAATTAATTCTATTGCTGAAAATATTGTCGGCGGAAATAAAAAAGATGTTTTGGAAATTATTAATGATCTTTCAGAATTTATAATTAAAGATAAGGCTGGAGATTTTATTGGATGCCGAATGGGAAGGCCTGAAAAAGCTAAACTTAGGAAACTTACTGGAAGTCCACATGTTTTATTTCCTGTTGGAGATGAAGGGGGGAGATTTAGAAGTGTTCAAGAAGCATGTAAGGGAGGGAAAGTTAATGGAGAGTTTCCTATTTATTTCTGTTCAACTTGTAATAAAGAAACAATTTACTCTTTTTGTGATAGTTGCGAAAAAAATACGTTAGAGAATTATTATTGTCCTCAGTGTAAACTTGTTGTTAAGGAAAATGAATGTGCTCTTCACGGAAAAAATAGGAAATATTATCGTAGGCCTATAGAAGTTAGAAATTATCTGAGTGATGCCGCGCGTATTTTAGGAATGCAAGGACAACTTCCGGAATTGATTAAAGGAATTCGAGGAACAAGTTCTCAAGACCATAATATTGAACATTTAGCTAAGGGAATTTTGCGAAGTAAATTTAATTTAAATGTTAACAAAGATGGAACTGTACGATACGATATGACTGAACTTCCTGTAACTCATTTTAAACCTTCAGAAATTGTAACTTCTATTGAAAAATTAAAAGAATTAGGTTATACTTTAGATATTCATGGAAAGGATTTAGTTGATGAAGACCAACTTTTAGAAATAATGCCTCACGACGTTATTTTGCCTTGTTCTAAAGCATCAGGAGAAGAACCTGCGGATGAAGTTTTCTTTAATGTTGCAAATTTTATGGATGAGCTTTTGGAAAAATTTTACAAATTGGAAAAATTTTACAAATTATCTAATAAGATGGATTTGATAGGACATTTAGGAGTTTGTATGGCTCCACATAATTGTGCAGGGGTTATTTCGAGAATTATAGGATTTTCTAAGACACAAGGATTGATGGCGAGCCCATATATGCATGCTGCGATGAGAAGAGACTGTGATGGAGATGAAGCAGCGATAATGTTATTGATGGATGTTTTAATTAATTTTTCAAAGAAATATCTTCCAGGTCATCGAGGTGGAACTCAAGACGCCCCTTTAGTTTTGAATGGAAGAATTGTTGCTGGAGAAGTTGATGATCAAATTTTAGATTTTGAAGTTGTTAACCACTATCCTTTAGAACTTTATGAAAAAGCTGAAAAAAGATTACATTCTTCAGAGGTTAAAAATGTCTTAATGGTAAAAAATCTTTTAAGAGAAGGAAAAGACCCATTTAGGAAAATTGGTTTTACTCACAATACTGAAGATTTTAATGCAGGAGTTTTATGTTCTTCCTATAAAAAATTACCGACTATGAAAGAAAAAGTTGACTGTGAAATGGAGTTAGTTAAAAAAATTCGGGCTGTTGATGCGAGCGATGTTGCACGTTTAATTATTGAAAGACATTTTATTCGAGATATTAGAGGTAATTTGAGAAAGTTTTCACAACAAGGATTTAGATGTGTTAAGTGTAATTCTAAATTTAGAAGGCCTCCAATGCAAGGAAATTGTTTTGTTTGCGGAGGGAAAATAATTTTTACAATTTCTGAAGGAGGTATTGTAAAATATCTTGAGCCCGCATTAAAATTAGCGACAGATTATGACATTCCTGTTTATGTTAAACAAAATATTGAGTTAACTAAAAAATATATTGAAAGTATTTTTGGTAGAGAAGA
>PFCU01000018.1 GCA_002763155.1 Candidatus Pacearchaeota archaeon CG10_big_fil_rev_8_21_14_0_10_30_48
TAATGGAGTTTTTGATAAAGATGTTGGATTGAGCCCGGGATACTTGAGTTCAACACTTGTTTCTGGAACGCAAAATGAATCAGTAACGGGATATATTAAAAATACTCAAACTGGTGGAGAAGCACGTGCGGCATTATGTCTTACTGGAGGAGATGCTTCATCTTGTTTAGCTAAAAGGTCTAGCACCGGAACTTTGGTTGGAAAATCAGACCGCTCATCTCTTCTTTTTTGGAATGATGCTAAAGGAGGAGATTTTGTTTTTGGAACTGGGATTGGTTTTGGATATAAAGAATTAGCGAGGATAAAGGGTACTACTGGAAATTTAACAGTCACTTCTTTGCAAAACCAATATTTACAACCTGGACAATTTGATTATGTTTGCTCAGATAGCACTGGACAACTTATTAGAAGTGGTTCGCCTTGTAAATAATAACAATAATTTTTTTTCTTTTTTTTCTTTCTACAAAAGTTTTTAATACCTAAATAATACTAAATATGATATGTCCCAACAAGAATATTTAGTAAAATTGCAAATGCTTGAGCAACAGGCAGGACAATTCGAAGAGCAATTAAGATTGATAGAACAACAAGTTAGAGAGTTGAATTCTCTAAAAGGAAATGTGGGAAAATTAGAGCTATCTAAAAATGAGGATATGTTCTCTGAAATTGGGAAAGGAATTTATGTTAAAGGAAAATTAAATAATACTCAAATGTTAGTTGATGTTGGAAATAAAATTCTTGTTCCAAAAAACTTCAATGAAATTAAAATAATTATTGATTCTCAAATAGGAAAATTTCAAGAAGTGAGAGATGAAATTTCTAAGAAAGTTGAAGAGATAAATGGAGAAGTGGACAAGTTAATTGAAGATTTGCAAAATCCTAAAAAGAAGGCAGAAGAAAATAAACCTTTGAATAAAGAAGGTAAGAAAGTTAAAAAATAATTCTAACAATCTTTAAATATGTGTTTTTCTAAATTATAAGTATAAAGGTGATTAAATGATTGAATCAATTTTAAATCCGCGTAGATCAGAAAGACGTCCTTGGGAAATGATTGTCATAGGTTTTATTTATTCTTCCTTATCTGTTTTATTAGTAACTTGGATTTTTTCAAGAGATGTTGCTTTAGCAAAGTATTCTGGGATTTTCATTGTAACTTTTACAGTAATGTTTTGTATTCCTTTTTTTTATTATATGTTAAAAATTGAAGAAGAGAAAGAAGATAGGAATCTAGGAATTATTGGTTTATTGAAAGAACATTGGAAAGCTGTGCATAGTCTTTTATGGATGTTTATTGGGTTTATCCTCGGATTTTCTATTTTTTATATCTTAATAGGTAGTCCGGAAAATTTCAGAGCACAAATTGAAACTTTTTGTTTGATAAATAGTCCAAATAATTATAATGCCTGTCTCTCACAACATGGGTTAACTGGAGCAATTACAGGGTTAGCAGGTAGTGGAATGGAATTATTTGGAGGAATTTTTAGTAATAATCTTTATGTCTTGATTTTTGCAATTCTTTTTTCAATTCTTTTTGGAGCAGGAGGAATATTTGTTTTGGCTTGGAATGCAACAGTAATTTCTGCTGCAGTTGTTTTATTTGCAAATTCTGATTTAGCAAAATTGCCTCTTGCTTTATCGAGATATTTAATTCATGGAATACCAGAGATTGCTGCGTATTTTATTGGAACTCTTGCAGGAGGAATAATTGGTTTATCGATTATTAGGAAGGAATTTAGAACAGAAAAATTTTGGGGAGTTTTACAGGATTGTTTATTATTAATAATCATTGCAATAATTATTCTTGTAATTGCAGCGTGGATTGAAGTATTTATCACTCCTAGAATATTTTAAAAACTTAGGTGTAGATGAACTTATAAAGTATATTTTATAGGAAATTAAATGGGATATAATAACGAAGAAACTGGAAATTTATCTAAAGAAGTGCATTTAGAAAACTCACCGATAGAAAAAGGAGACAATTATGCTGAAGAGGAAATAATCCGTTTAAGAAAAGATAAACTGTTGAAGTTATTTAATAATAAAACTAATTGGGTTGTTGGCATTATTCTTGCAATTATCGCTTTTATCTCTTTTTCAATAAGGACAAGCAATATTGACAAACTGAAAGATGTTACCACAAATAATTGGACATTAGGGCCTGACCTTGACCCTTTTTTGTTTTTGAGATGGGCTGAATATATTGCTGAACATGGGAAACTTTTTGTGTTAGATAGTATGAGAAATGTTCCTTTAGGATATAATACTGCGGGTGAAGCCCAATTACTTTCTTATTTGATTGTTTGGTTTTTTAAATTCCTTTCTTTACTGCCTAATTTTTTAGTTTCAAAATTGCCTGGAGCTCCTCAAGAAATTAGTGTTACTTACGCAGCAATTTTATTTCCTGCAGTTATGTTTGTATTTACAATTATTGCGTTTTTCTTTTTAACAAAGGAAATTTTTAAAGATAGTTTCAAAGAACCGATATACACTAACGCTATTGCGCTTATAGCCTCTTCATTCTTAGCAGTTTTACCAATTATTTTACCGAGGACAATTGCAGGAATTCCTGAAAAAGAATCTGCAGGATTTTTCTTCATTTTCCTTTCATTCTATTTTTTGATAAAATCATTTAAATCAAAAGATTACAAATTTATAATTCTTAATGGAATTTTAGCAGGATTATCTACTGCAACATTAGGATTAATATGGGGAGGAGTAACTTTTGTATTTATGATTTCAGGACTTTCTATTTTTGTCTTCTTTATGCTCGGAGATTTTAATAAGAAACATTTTACAAGCACTTTATCTTGGGTTCTTTCATTTATGCCGGTTATGATGTTTTTCTCAACAAGGTATACTGTACAAAATTTCCTTATTTCTGCTTCTACTACTCCCATTTTTGTAACCTTAATTTTAAGTTCACTAGGAATATTTGTTTATCCGAAAGTAAAAGATAAAACCTTTGTAAAATATTTTAGGGAAAAATGGAATCTTCCTAAAGAAATTATTTTGTTAATTTATACAGGAATTATAATATTAATATTCGGATTTATTTTTCTTGGAAAAGAGAGAATTATTGGAGAAATTGTACAAACTTATGGTCAACTTATAAGTCCTTTAACTACTACGAGATTTATTAGAACTGTAGCTGAAAATTCCCAGCCCTATTTTATAGATTCGTGGAAAGGTTCTTTTGGTCCTACAATAAAAAGTATTCCTGTTTTCTTTTGGTTATTTGTATCTGGATCGGTTGCTCTTTTCTATAATATGTTTCCGAAAATAAGAAAGAAGGAAAGAATATTACTTGCAACAAGTTATTTCATATTTATTCTTGGATTAATTTTTAGTAGATACTCTCCAAATAGTTCACTAAATGGAGAAAGCGTAACAAGTTTGTTTGTTTATTTTGGAGGAATGGCTCTTTTCTTAGGATATTTTTTCTGGGTTTATTATAAATCTCATAAAAACAATGAACGCCATAATTTAAAAATAGAATTCCCAATCGTTTTGCTTTTCCTTATGTTTTTTGTTTCTATATTGGCTGCGCGAAGCGGAGTTAGATTTGTTATGGTTCTCGTCCCCCCAACAAGTATTCTCGTCGCTTACTTAATGGTAATTAGTGTTAAAAAAACATTATCTAATGAAAATGAATCGTGGAGATTCTTTTTTGTGACGATTTCAATATTGATCTTATTTTTAGGAATTTTTAGTGCTTATTCCTTCTATGAATCAATTAAATCACAAGCAAGTTCTTTTTATCCTTCTCAGTATAATACTCAATGGCAAAAAGCGATGGGATGGGTTAGAGAGAATACTTCAGAAAATGCTGTGTTTAGTCATTGGTGGGATTATGGATATTGGGTTCAAAGTATCGGAAAAAGGGCGACGGTTCTCGACGGAGGAAATGCAATTGTTTATTGGAATCATCTATTGGGAAGACATGTTTTAACTGCACCAGAAGATAATTTAGGGCTTGAATTTTTATACACCCATAAGACAACTCATCTTCTTATTGATTCAACAGATATTGGGAAATATCCAGCATTTAGCAGTATTGGTTCAGATGAAAATTATGATAGATTTAGTTTTATCCCTACATTTTTTATGGATGAAAAATCAACTCAAGAAGTAAAAGAGGGAACTCTTTATTTTTATAGAGGTTCTTCTTCATTAGATGATGATATCATTTTTAGTGTGAATGACACAGAACAAAGAATTGTTAAAGAAAATTCAGGTATTGCAGGAAATTTATTATTCCAACGAACAAATGGAGAATTTTTACAACCGGAGATTCTTGTAATTTCTAATGGAAAGCAGATAAATGTTCCATTAAGATATTTATTTGTTGATAATGAACTTCGTGATTTTGGTTCAGGTTATGAAGGGGCAATATTTTTAATGGAAAAAGTTGATCAAAATGGTAACTCACTTGTTTCAAATAAAAGAGGGGCTGCATTTTATCTTAGTGCGCGGACATCTCAATCTTTATTGGTAAGAAAATATTTATTCCAAGAAGAAGGAAATTTCAAGCTTGTTCATTCAGAATCATATCCTTTAGTAAATGAATTAAGAGCGCAAGGATTTAAAGTAGATGATTTCGTTTACTTTGGAGGAAATTTTTTAGGACCGATTAAAATATGGGAAATTGAATATCCTGCAAATATGGTAATTAATGAGGATTTTCTTGTAACTGAATATCCTAATAATGTATTAGAAAAAGTTTAAGAAGATTTTATAAAATTGAAGTAATTAAAATAATATGATAAACCTTGCTTTTTTATCAGTGATTGTATCTCTTTTTAGTGTGTTTCTAGTTATGCCTTTTTGGATAAGGAAAACAAAGAGAATTGGACTTACTTGGAAAGATATGAATAAACTTGATGGAAAAGATATCGCTGGTTCTGGTGGATTAATTGTTGTCATGGGATTTATCCTCGGTTCTCTTGTGTATATTGCTGTTCAGACATTTTTATTTCAAGGAGGAAATCATTTCTTAGAAGTTTTTACAATAACTACTTCAATACTTATCTTAGCTGGAATTGGAATTATTGATGATTTATTTGGCTGGCATCATGGTGGATTAAGAAAAAAAGTAAGACTTATTCTTGTTTTCTTTGCAGCGATACCCTTGATGGTTATTAATGCAGGAAGTTCAGAGATATTTATTCCTTTTTTAGGGTCAGTGAATTTAGGAATTATTTACCCATTAATATTTATACCAATAGGAATTGTTGGTGCTACTACAACATTTAATTTCTTAGCAGGTTATAATGGTTTAGAGGCCGGACAGGGAATTTTAATAATTTCCTCATTAGCATTAGTAGCCTTTTTGACAGGAAGTGAATGGTTGAGTATTATCGCTACATCTATGGTTATTTCTTTATTTGTTTTTCTTGTGTTTAATAAATATCCTGCAAAGGTTTTTCCAGGAGATGTCTTAACTTATCCTATTGGAGGATTTATTGCAATTATGGCCATCTTAGGAAATTTTGAATTATTTGCTACATTTATTTTCATTCCATATGTGTTAGAAACTGGATTAAAATTAAGAGGAAGATTAAGAAAACAATCTTTTGGAGATCCTCAACCAGATGGAAGTCTTAGAAATAAATATGAAAAATATTATGGACTGGAACATGTCGCGATAGGAATTCTCGAACGAATTAAAAAATCTAAAAAAGCTTATGAATGGGAAGTTGTTCTTTTGATACATCTCTTCCAAATAATAATTATTGCCGTCGGCTTTTGGCTATTTATAATCTAAAATGTTAAAAAAATTATTTTCCAATGAATTAGCTAAGGGTGGACTATCGTTATTTATTATGTTTAATTTATTGAATTTATTGAATTTTATTTTCCAAATTTCAATGGCGAGACTTCTTGGTCCGACAGATTTAGGAATTTTAGCGACGATAATGATTCTATTATATTTCTTAGCCATTCCAACTGAAGCGATACAACTACTTGCAACAAAATATACTTCAAGGTTTAATGTAAAAAAAGAGTATGGTAAAATAAAATATTTATTGGCTAAATTTTTTGCTAAGGGAACAACAATCTCTTTGACTATTTTTATCTTAGCAATTCCAATATTTTTTATACTCTCAATAATCTTGAAAATATCATTTTGGTTATTTTTTATAATGGGAGCAGTTATATTTTCTATTTTTCTTGTTCCATCTACAAGAGGAGTAATGCAGGGGATGAAAAAATTCCATTCATTGGGAATAAATATGGTTTTCGAGGGGATTGTTAGATTATTCGTAGCAGTTATCTTTGTCTTAATTGGATGGAAAGTTTATGG
>PFCU01000020.1:0-1799 GCA_002763155.1 Candidatus Pacearchaeota archaeon CG10_big_fil_rev_8_21_14_0_10_30_48
AAGAAAAGTTCTTAGAGTCAAAAGAAACTAAGAAATTCCTAAAGAGTTGTTAGTAGAGACGATGTGACCTGGGTTCGATTCCCGGTCCGCGCATAAAAAACCATCGAGTGAAGTGAGTATAGTTATTTTTTCCGTCGATGAGTTGTGGTTGCTGGAGTCGTAAGAACCCGTGACCTACAACAAAAAGTTGTACTTTTTAACACGAGGTTTTTACTCGAGCTCGGCGGGGGCATAAACAAAATAAAATTCGAATCGTGGGCGGGGCAGTAAATTGAAGGATGTGAAAATCCCCAACACGGATTTTCAAATTAATAATTGTTATTTACTTTTAAGTAGTAAAACTAGAAAGATTTAAATATCAATATTTACAAAAGTTTTTATGGTAAATGAAAATAAGGATTCATTAGTTAAACGACTGACAAGAATAGGAAGAATTATTGTACTTGATGGAACAAGAGATAGAAGTTTATTTAATGAATATGAAAAAGAAACAGTTGAATCAGACAAGCTTGAATATGTAACACCACGTTCTGTTATAGAAAGATCTGCTGTTTTTTATTTTCCAGATATGGAAGGCACATATGCAGAATTAGATACTAGATATGCATTGGGCCAAAAATTTTCAGGGATAATTGTTGGCAGTGCTAATAAATGTTGTGGGTCAGTTTCATCAGTTTTTTATTTTGAACCAGGATTTATAAAAAAGTTAAGAGATGGATTTTTTGGCATTTGGAACGTTTCGACTCCAGTATGGCATTTAGCTCATAGGGAAGATTGGAAATTAGAAGGTTCATTCGGAGAAATGCCAAATCCTTCTTTAGTTGATAATCCCAATGATAGGGAAAAAATTTATGGAGAGATTTTGGAGAGAATAGATCATTTTTATGAACATCCAGAGAAATATGAATCAGGATGGTGGGGCGGTTAGAAAATTAATTAAACTCCGATGACTTACATTAATTAACGAACACAAAAAGAGGAAAGAACAAGAATTTCCTTGAAGGATAAGACCATAGCAAACTTCTCGTAACAAAGCATTTTTAATATTCAACTTCTTTTCTATGCAATGGAACTAAAAGATGTCCGAAAATTTCTTGAAGAATTGAATCAAAATAACATAAAGTTTGATCCACATTTTTACAGAAGAATCGGAGAAAGACCAATAAATGAAAGTATGGCTAGAAGCTTTTTATCTCAACTTAACAAATTAGAAAAAATCGAAGAAGGAAAAGGAGAAAGATTCAAACTTTGGTTTAAACTGAGCAGAAGATATTCGTTGATATTGATAGTTGAAATCGATACTACGAAGGTTTTAAAAGTTATAAGTGCTTGGAATACTGATAGAAAATGGCAAGACAAATTAAAAAAATAGATTATGATGCTGGTAATGATATATTCTTTATATCTGACGGCGAGAAGGTAAAAGCCTCTTTAGACATCGGAGATTTTATCTTAGATGTTAGTCATAAAAACTTAATCTGTGGAATAGAGATAATGGATGCAAGTGAAAATTTGGGTGTTTCTAAAGAAGTATTAGGAAGTATTCAAAATATGAAAATGTCTATTACCTACAAAACAAACCATGTTTATGTTTTACTAGTGATAGCTTTCAAGAAAGAAGGTAAAGAAGTTAATATTCCAATTCCACTAACAATTGATTTAGGGCATAAAGAACCAAAGAAAGAAGTTTTGGTTTATAATTAGTCCTTTTCAATCTATATAAATTTTTATAGTTTGTAATTCTTATTTATTATGGGAAAATCGACTCTCGTTGATAAATTGATTAATGTTTCTTCTGT
>PFCU01000020.1:1824-7847 GCA_002763155.1 Candidatus Pacearchaeota archaeon CG10_big_fil_rev_8_21_14_0_10_30_48
TGTTTGGAGTAGGATCTACTCTTTTATTTGGAAGTTATATTTTAAGAAATTATAAAAGAAATTAGTGATATAAGATAACTACATAGCATCTTTACAAGATTCACAAATCATTCTGCCGTCGATTGTTTCTAAAATATCAAAATTACCACAATCTTCGCAAGGGGATTCTATGAAGTTTCCTGAAGAAGCAGATTCACTTCTTTTTAATTTTTCAGATTCTTCTCTTATCTTTTCAAACTCTCTTGATTCTTGAAATATAGAAGGAATAAATTTCACAACGTCTTTTAGTGTAACATAACCGACTATTTTTTTATTTGAAATTACCGGCATTCTTCTTAATTTATTTCGATTTAGTTTTTCTAATGCTTCGGTTAAAGTTGCTTCGGGTTTTATTGTGATAACTTTTTTTGTTGCAATGTCTTTTGCTTTTACATCATGGAGGTCTTTGAATTTTTTCTTAGCTATTGCCCACACAATATCTTTTTCAGTTATTATTCCTTTCAAATCATCACCCTCTTTCAAAATTATTGAACCAACTCGGTTTTTCACCATTGATTTGGAAGTATCATACAATGAGGCATTAGGACTAACGTAAGTGAATTTCCTTGTCATTACATCTCCTACACGGATTTTTTCTGACATTAATATTGTAGGTACTTAATCTTTATATATTTGACGATTGTTAGGTTTTATTAAAAAGTTATTTTGTTTGAAGAATTATTTTAAACTAGATCAGGATGAAAACTAAAAGGAGGAGTTATTAGAGTTTGGTCAAATTTAATTCCAGTCAATGTTTTATAAACTTCAATAACTTCTTGTCTATCACTTGGTAAATATAAATTATGTTTGATGCCCTCATTGTAACCAGAACTTTCTACTAAAACAAGAAGTGTGCCTAGATTATATTCTTCTTTTATGCTAAATAATCGGGTAAATATAGATTTATCTTTTCTTGAAGGAACATAAATTTTTGAAGGATTTGAATTGTAAAATGCAAAATTTGGTAAATTTCCCCCAGAAAATATTCCTGTCAAGTCAGCATCTTCAGAATAATCGCATATACGAACCTTTCCTTTAATTGTTCGTAAATCAGGAAAAAAAGGCATTAAATTTTCCAGAATTGTATTTATTTTTCTTTGATGGTTTAATTCTCTTGTTTCAGAAACTGCAGTTTCCATATTTTTAATGTGAAATGAGGATTTATAAACATTAGGGTATTAGTGGTATTTCTGATAGTTTAACTCTTTAAGATTAATTCCATCGGAGATATTGTGTTAATCATATCAATATTTGGTGTTAACTCGAGTGTATAAATGCTTAAAAATTATTTTTTCATTTTCATATTATGAATGATAAACAACCGGTCTATATTTTGCCTGAAAGTTCTCAACGTCTTGTAGGAAGCGATGCGCAGAGGAATAATATTCTTGCGGCGCGGATTGTCGCAGATACGATTAAAACGACTCTCGGACCGAAGGGAATGGATAAAATGCTTGTTGATTCTAGTGGAGATGTGGTGGTTACTAACGACGGTGTTACGATTTTAGAAGAAATGGAAATTGATCATCCTGCTGCTAAAATGATGGTGGAAATTGCGAGGACTCAAGAAAACGAAGTCGGCGATGGGACAACAACAGCTGTGATGTTGGCGGGAAAATTATTAGAAAATGCAGAGAAACTTTTGGATAAAAGAATTCATCCTACAATTATTACTCACGGGTATAATCTGGCTGCGGAAAAATCAATTAATATTTTGAAATCTCTTGCTAGTAGGGTTACAACTGACGACGAAGTTACTTTGAAACAAGTTGCGATGACTTCGATGACAGGGAAAGGCGTTGAAAATGTCAAGGAAAAATTCGCTGAAATTATTGTTAGTAGCGTTAAACAAATAGAAGACTATGGGAAAATTAATTTGGACCATATAAAAATTGAAAAAATTAAAGGAGAGAGAATTAAAGACACAGAGCTTATTTCTGGAATTGTTTTTGATGCAGAGAAAATTAATATGGATATGCCGGTTAAAATTGATAATGCTAAAATCGCTTTGTTTGATTTTCCTTTGGAACTGAAAAATCCGGAAATTGAGACGAAGATTAATGTTTCAACTCCTGAACAATTGCAAAGTTTTATTGATTCAGAGGAACGGATTTTGAAAGCGATGATTTTGAAAATTAAAACTTCTGGAGCGAATGTTATTTTTTGTCAGAAAGGTATCGACGACATCGCGCAGTATTATTTAACAAAGGCAGGAATTTATTCTTGTAGAAGAGTTTCTAAAGGAGATTTAGAGAAATTGGCGATGGCTACTGGCGGGAAAATTATTAGTAATTTGAATGAGTTTAATAGTAATGATTTTGGAAGTGCGAAGAGCGTTGAGGAAATTCAGGATAAGCATAAATCTATGACTTATGTTCGAGGATGTATAAATCCTAAAGCGATTACGATTCTTATTCGAGGAGGAAGTGACCATGTTTTAGATGAAACTGAAAGAGCGATTAAGGATGGATTAGGTGATGTTGCGGCGGTGTTAAAAGATGGAATGATTGTTGCAGGAGGGGGCGCGATTGAAATTGAATTAGCAAAAAAATTAAGGGAATTTTCGCAAGGGCTTTCAGGAAGGGAGCAATTAGCCGTCGAGGAATTTGCTAACGCGCTCGAATCGATTCCAATTACTTTGGCAGAAAATGCAGGGCTTGACCCAATAGATATCTTGACTGAGTTAAAATCAAGACATGATGAAGGGAAAAAAGATTTTGGATTGAATTTATTTACAAATAAAGTTGAGAATACTAAAGAGGCAGGAATTATTGAACCTCTGAAAGTTAAAACACAAGCAATATCTTCAGCTTCGGAAGTTGCGACAATGATTTTAAGAATTGATGATGTCATTAGTTCTAGAGATTCTTCGAATAAGAAAGTTAAGTCCGGTTTTAATGGATACGATTAATTTATTAGCAACTTTTAAATATCCCATTTATTTCTATAGTTTATGAGTGAAAAAGATAAGGTAACATCACAAAAGGTGAAGTATAACGGAATTTTTAATTTTAAAGAAACTTATCAATTTATATATAGATGGCTTGTTGATGAAGGTTATGATGTTGAAGAACAAAAATATCAAGAAGAAATTCAAGGCGATGCAAAAAAACTTGAGATAAAATGGGTTGCTACTAAAAAAATTTCTGATTATTTTAGAAATGAAATTAAATTGAAATATATAATTGTTGCATTGAAAAATGTCGAAGTTGAAAAAGATGGGAAGAGGATAAAATCTAATAGTGGGACTTTAGAAATTAATTTTACTGGAACTTTAATTAAAGATTATCAAAGCACTTGGGAGAAAAATCCGACGATGAAATTTTTAAGAGGAGTTTATGATAGATATATTGTTGAGGGAACAATTGAAAAGTATGAGATTAAACTTTTTAGTGATGTTGAAGATTTATCTGAACAGATAAAAGCTTTTTTAGCGATTGAAGGAAGAAAGTAAATTATCTTATTGATTTGTAACCATTCTTAACGCCGTTTTTTGACATTATAATCTGCCATAAATGAATTTTTCTTGCTCTAAAAGAACCTGCAGAGGTCAATAAATAATATTCCCACATTCTTTTAAATTTTTCATCATAATTTTTTTTAAGTTTTGGCCACGCGTTTTGAAAATTCTTATTCCAAGCCATTAATGTTTTATCATAATCAGCTCCAAAATTATGCCAATCTTCAATAACTAGAATTCCTTCAGAAGATTCAGTTATTTGTTTCATAGAAGGTAAAACTCCGTTGGGGAAAATGTATTTATCTATCCAAGGGTCGGTTTTTGTGACAGATACACTATTTCCAATTGTGTGTAATAAAAATAATCCGTCTTCTTTTAGGTTTTTTCTTACAATCTCGAAATATTCTTTGTAATTTTTTGGACCTACATGTTCGAACATTCCTAAAGAGATAATGTGATCGAATTTTTCATTTACATCTCGGTAATCTTGTAATTTTATTTCTACATCTAATCCTTTGCATAATCTTTTTGCGAAAGTTACTTGTTCTTTTGAGACAGTTATACCGACGACTTTTGCTTTGTATTTTTCTGAAGCGAATTTAGCAAAACCTCCCCATCCGCAACCGATGTCTAAAATTTTATCTCCTTTTTTTAATCCTATTTTTTTACAAACTAAATCTAATTTTGCTTCTTGTGCTTCGTCTAAATTTTTGGCATCTTTCCAATATCCGCAAGTGTAAATCATTCTTTTATCAAGCATAGATTCGTACAAATCATTTCCGATATCATAATGCGCTTTTCCTATATTGAACGCTAAGGATTTTTTTTGCATATTGAATATTTTTGCTTTTAGATAATGAATTATTAAATTTGGTTTGATTTGTTTATCTAAATTAGAGGATAGTAATTTATTCATAAATTCGTCTATTTGTTTTACATCCCACTCTTTGTCCATATAACTTTCTCCTAAACCTAATGAACCTTTAGTTATGACTCTTGAATAAAAATTAGGATTATGTATTTGAATATCCCAAGGTTGATTTCCGTTAACTTTTATCCCTGCGTTCAGAAATATTTCCTTGCCTTTTTCTTCTATTTTTTGCATAGTTATTAAGGGAGTTTGGTATTTATAAAATTATTTCTATATTAATCTAAAAAAATACCTAAAAAAAGTTAGTCTGAAAATAGAATTTAGACTAAAATATACCACCAAAATTTTTAAATATCCCATTTTGATAAATTATGTATGAGGGTAAAATTATTTTCTTTAGTATGCTTGGTGATTTTGATTAGTTTACCCTTGATTAGTGCTATTAACCTCGACGTTAATCCTATTCCAGTTAGAGATACAATTATTAATGATAACAAGGACCCGATTATTTTTGAATTTGAGATAACAAATAGGGGAGATTCTGGGAATTTCGAGATTTTTAGTTTTGAGCGGTTTAGGATTGAACCGAGCGATTTTTTTCTAGCTAAGGGAGATAGCACTACACGAATAGTTAAATTTTTTCCTGAAGGTTCAATGCAGGAAAATGTTGGGGCTTTGAAAGTTCCTATCTATTTTAGAGAAGGAAGCGGGTCTGAAACTGTTCAAGAAGATATTTTTGTTAAATTGGTTGATTTCGATGATGCTTTTGATTTGAAGGCTGAAAATATTAACCCTGAATCAGATTCTTTGACAATTAGTTTTTATAATGTTGAAGATATTTCTTATGGAAATATAGATGTTGTTTTTTCGAGCGAATTTTTCAAAGATTACAAGGTTAGTTTGGGATTAGATAGTTATGGGAAAAAGGTTTTTTCAATTCCGATAAATAAAGAGGATTTTAAGAAATTAGTTTCAGGAACTTATTTTATTGACGCTACATATACTATTGATGGTCGGACTGGAATTGTAAAATCTCCGGTTAAACTTTTAGAGAAATCAAACTTGGTAATTAGCGAGGAAACTAAAGGATTTATTATTCATTCGAAAAGTGTTGATAAATATAATGAAGGGAATATTCCTACTATTGCAGATGTTGCTATGAGAAAGAATATTATCTCTCGGCTTTTTACGACTTTTTCTGTTGAACCTTTGAGAGTTGAACGACAAGGAGTTTATGTTGATTATTTCTGGCAGAAAGAACTTCAACCTGATGAAAGTTTATCTGTTAAGGTTACTACAAATTGGATTTTCCCTATATTAATTTTAATTGGTATTATTTTAATTTTATACTTGTTTAATTTGTATACCACTACTAATGTTGTTGTAAGAAAGAATGTTTCGTTTGTTCGAACAAAGGGCGGGGAATTTGCATTGAAGGTGAACTTGAGAGTTAAATCTAAGAAATTTGTTGATAAAGTTACTTTGATTGATAGATTGCCTGCGATGGCTCAGTTGTATGAAAAGTTTGGGAATTCTCCAACTAAGGTGAATAAAGTTTCAGGTAGATTGGAATGGGATCTTGGACATTTAGGAGAAGGGGAAGAAAGATTTTTTAGTTATGTGATTTATTCAAAGACAAAAATTGTGGGTAAA
>PFCU01000021.1 GCA_002763155.1 Candidatus Pacearchaeota archaeon CG10_big_fil_rev_8_21_14_0_10_30_48
CGATAGGTGCACCGTTAGCTACGCCTCTTGGTTTAGGAGCATTAGGTTTAGGAATTGGAATCGCAGGAATCTATAAACTCTCAAGAAAAAAAGATTCAGATGATGATTCTACTAAAAATCATTTTGATTAATTTTTATTTTTAGATAACTTTCTTTTTTATTGAAATGAAAGATAAGAATGATGAAAAATATTAACTTATTAATGAATAAGAATTTTTCATCGGAACATTTATATACCTTTAGCAACATAATTGTTTATTGTGGAACAAATATGTTTATTTAATCAAAGTATTTGGAAAGTATTTGAAGTATTTGTAGACGAACCTCTTAAAATTCATTATATCAAAGAAATATCTAGAAAAATTAATCTTGCTCCTACATCTGTTAAAAAATATCTTTTAGATATGGAAAAACAAAAAATATTAATGAAAAAAAAAGGTGAAAGATTTGAGGGGTATATTGCAAATCGAGATGGAGAAACTTTTTTATTTTCTAAAAAAATTTTTAATCTTGTTAAACTTAATAGTTCTGGGATTATTAATTATATTATTGAGAATATTCACCCAAAATCAATAGTTTTGTATGGCTCTTATTTTCGAGGAGAAGATGTTAATGAAAGTGATATCGATTTATTTATTTTATCAAATGTTAGAAAAAATTTTGATTTAGATAAATTTGAAAAACTATTAAAAAGGAAAATCCATATAATAATCGAAAATAATTTTAAAAAAATAAATCCTAACCTTCAAATGGAAATAATAAACGGTCAAGTTTTGTTTGGATATTTAAAAAATGAATGACGAAATTTTCAAAATAACTAAAAACGATGTTAGAGCAAATGCTTTAGTAGAAATGGCTAAAGAGCGATTTGAGGATATTAACAAGGAATCAAAAACTTATAGAATTGTGGAAGAATATTATGAAGTTATTAAAGAGCTTATTAGTGCTTTAATGTATCTCAATGGATTTAAAACTTTGAGTCACAAAATGCTTGTTATCTATTTGGAAAGAAATTACAAAGAATTTAATAAATCAGAGATAATTTTAATTAACGAATTAAGAAAACTTCGAAATAACATTCTTTATTATGGGCAGAAAGTTGAAAAAGAATTTTTATTAAATAATAAAAAAGAATTAAATTTAATAATTAAAAAATTATTCTTTTTATTGAAATGAAAGATAAAATAACAAAAGAAAAACTTGAAAAATATTTTGATTTAACTAGTCGGGCTTTGAATATTGTTAAGAAGAAAATTATTAAGGGTAAGGAAAAAGAAGCTGAAGAGATAATTTCTATGGTTTCAAATTATTTGAGTGATGCGAAGCATTTTGAAAATGGAGGAAATTTTGTCGACGCATTTGCAGCTTTGAATTATGCTCATGGGTGGTTGGATGCAGGTGTCAGATTGGAGGTTTTTGATGTTGATGATGATAAATTGTTTACTGTTAAGTGAGTAGTAAAATTTATAAACTATAGTCAGTTATATAATTAATATGGTAACCACTATTCAAATTAGCGAAGAATTAAGAAAAGAATTAGCTAGTCGTAAAATTAATGATAAAGAAAAATATGAAAATATAATTTGGGATTTAATTGAAGATAGTCTTGAATTATCAGAAGAAACAAAGAGAAATATTGAAGAATCAAGAATTCAGATTAAAAAAGGAGAAGTTTTTAGTTTGAAAGAAGTAAAAAAGAGCCTCAGTTTAAATGTATGAAATTATTTTTTCTAAAAAAGCAAAAATTCAATTAATTAAGTTAGATAAACTCATTCAAAAAAGAATAATTTCTGTTTTGGAGAGAGCGAGAATTCGTCCACAAGATTATTTTGAAAGATTAGTTGGGGAAAAGGCATATAAACTTCGAGCGGGAGATTATAGGATTATTGCTGATATTATTAATGAAAAATTACTTATTTTAGTTATTGAAATTGGGCATCGGAAGAATATTTATAAACATTGATTGGTTTTTTCATTAATGAAAGAAAATGTGGTGATTAGTCTTGGCGGAAGTCAGATTATTAAAGATAATAAAATAAATGTTTCTTTTTTGGAAAAGTTTAAGGAAATTTTAAACAGGCATAAATCGAAGTATAATTTTATTGTTGTTTGTGGCGGTGGAAGTGTTGCGCGAATGTATATTTCTGGTTTGAAAAAACAAAGTGAGAAATTGCAGAGTTTTGCAGGGATTTCTGTTACGAGGACAAATGCGAGGTTTATGAGTTATTTTTTTGGTAATAATCAACTTGAGGGAATTCCTCATACGATGATTGATGTTAAAAAATTATTAAAAAAACAAGATATGGTATTTTGTGGCGCTTTGGAATATCGTCCCCATCAAACAAGTGATAGCACTGCTGCGCAGATTGCGTCAGAATTAAATGCCGAGTTTGTTAATATTACAAATGTTGATGGTTTGTATACTGGAAATCCCTCGACAAGTAAAAATGTAAAATTTATTCCGAAAATTTCTTGGAAAGAGTTTCATAAAATTGCTTCAAAGATTTCATTTAAACCTGGACAGCATTTCGTCTTAGATCAGAAAGCGTCTAAGATTATTATGGAGAAGAAAATTAAGACTTATATTGTGGGAAATAATCTTGAGAATTTGAATAAAGTATTGAATGAAAAAGATTTTAGAGGAACTCTTATTGTGGATTGATTGCCCTTCTTGGACAAATAAAGGTTATATCCTGTGTTGAGTTTTAGGACAGAATATTTAAACTATTTTTCTTTCTTTATAATATGAAATTAATCAATGAAAAAGATATTGGTAAGATTGGCCAGATAATTTCTTCGATAATTAATAGCGGAGAAAAGATTGTAGTTCTTGCAGGAAATGAGGAATTCAATCGGAAGGTTTTAGAAAAAAAGGATATTGATGTGCTTTTATTTTCGAATTTGTATGGTAAAGATAAATTGAAACAAAGAGATTCTGGATTAAATCAGGTTTTGTGCAAACTTGCAAACAAAAATGATATTGCTATAGGGGTTGATTTAAAACAACTTGATTCTGGAAGCGATTTTGATAAATCTGTTTATCTCGCAAGACTGATGCAAAATATTCGGCTTTGTAAAAAATTTAAGGTTAAAATGATAATTATAAATGTAAAAGAGAATAACAAAAAAGATTTAAATAGCTTTTTGCTGACTTTAGGTATGGACACAAAAATGGCTAAATCTGCTGTTGAAAATTCTTTTAGTTAAATTCCGATGGTCAAAGATATTAATAATGTGATTGAAGCGCTTTCTCCTTTAGAGAGGAAGATAATTCCTTTTCTTAGCAGAGATATCGAGGAGATTATTGAAAAATCTGGACTGGATAGAGTTTCTGTTCTTAGGGCTTTGGAATTTTTGAATACAAAAGGGATTATTTCTTTAGAGATAAAGAAAAAGAAAATTATTGATTTAGGGACTAATGGTATATATTATAAGAAAAAAGGTTTGCCTGAAAGAAATCTTTTGGAAGTTGTTGAGAAAAAAATTCTTCCGTTAGATGAAGCGCAGAAGGAATCTAAATTGAGCGCTAATGAATTTAAGGCGGCTTTGGGTGCTTTGAAAAATCGGGTTTTGATTGAATTGAAAAATGGGAAAATTTTGTTCTCTGGAGAACGAGAAGAAGTAGCTAAAAAAACTTTAGAGGAAAAATTCTTAGAAGAGTTGCCTTTAGATTTTGACGCTTTAACAAGTGAACAAAAATTCGCGTTTGATAAATTAAAATCTCGAAAAGACATTGTTGAATTAAGAGATGAACAGAAAATTTCTTTTGAGATTAAAGACCTTGGGAAAAAATTGATGAAGGAAAATCTTACTAAGGGAGGAGATTTATTGGAGGAGATTAATTCTGAGATGATTAGAACTGGAAGTTGGAAAGGAAAAAAATTTAGAAGATATGATGTGACTTCTCCTGTGCCTAAAATCTACGGCGGAAAAAGGCATTTTGTTGCGCAAGCTACTGATTATGGTAGACGGGTTTGGAGTGAAATGGGTTTTGAAGAAATGACTGGAGATTTATTGCAGAATAGTTTTTGGAATTTTGACGCGTTGTTTACTGCACAAGATCATCCAGTTAGAGAAATGCAAGATACTTTTTTTATTGATGAAAAAGGAAATTTGCCAGATAAAAAATTAGTTAGTGATATTAAAAAAGTTCATGAATCAGGAATTGCTGGAAGTAAAGGTTGGAAATATAGTTGGAGTGAAGATGAAGCAAAAAAAATGGTGATGAGAACGCATACTACTTGTCTTTCTGCACAGACTCTTTCAAAACTTGATGTTAAAAAATTACCAAAGAAATTTTTTGCTTTAGGAAAATGTTTTAGAAATGAAACTGTTGATTGGAGTCATGGATTTGAGTTTAATCAGACTGAGGGAATTGTCGTCGATAAAGATGCTAACTTTAGACATTTGTTAGGTTATTTGAAGGCTTTTTTTGGAAAAATGGGTTTGGAGGAAGTGAGGTTTAGACCGGGTTATTTTCCGTATACAGAACCGAGTGTTGAGATAGATGTTTTTCATCCAGAGAAAAAAGTTTGGTTAGAATTAGGAGGCGCGGGAATTTTTAGACCGGAAGTTGTAATTCCTTTATTGGGTGAATGGGTTCCAGTTTTAGCATGGGGGCCTGGATTTGATAGAATTTTAATGGATTATTATGAGATTAAAGATTTGAGAGAGTTATATAAAAATGATATTGCACAATTAAGAAAAATGAAGGTGTGGAAAAAATGACAATATTAAGTTTTAATCGTAAAAGATTTGAGAAAGACGTCGGGAAGTTAGATGAAAAAATGCAAGAAAATATTGCTTTATTTGGAACTCCTGTTGAAGAATTGAATGATGATGAACTTCAAATAGAAATATTTCCCAATCGTCCTGATTTACTTTCTTATGGAAATTATGTCAATGCGTTTAATAGTTTTTTAGGGAAGAAAACAGGTTTGAGAAAAATTAAAATTAATAAACCTGAAAAAGATTTTGTAGTAAATATTGATTCTTCTGTTACGAATGTTAGGCCTTATACTGTTTGTGCTATTGTCAAAAATTTGAAATTAACTGACGATAAAATTAAAGAGATAATTGATATACAAGAAAAATTGCATTTGACTTTAGGTAGGAAAAGAAAAAAGGCAGCGATTGGAGTTTACCCTCTTGAAAAAATTAAATTGCCGATTAGTTATAAGGCAATGAAACCTGAAGAAATTAAATTTAGGCCTTTAGAATTTCCTAATGAAATAACTGGCCGTCAAATTTTGGCTAAGCATCCTGCTGGAAAAGATTATGGAATGTTATTAGGTGGTTTGGATAAATTTCCTGTTTTTGTCGACGCGAATAATCAAATTTTAAGTATGCCTCCGATAATTAATTCACATGAAACTGGAAAGGTCACCCTTGATACTAAAGATGTTTTTATTGAGTGTTCTGGTTTTGATTTTGATAATTGCAATAAAATTTTGAATATTTTAGTTATGGCTTTTGAATTTATGGGGGGTAAAATTTATCAGATGAATCTTAAAGGAAATAAAAATATTTTGACTCCTGATTTAACTCCTGAGAAAATTAAACTTTCAATAGCTAATGTAAATCAGTTGCTTGGATTGGATTTGAAAGAAAAAGAAATAAAAAACTTTTTAGAGAGGATGGGACACGAGTATAATAAAGGATTTGTTTTAGTTTCTTCATCGAGAGTGGATATTTTACATGAAGTTGATTTGATTGAAGATATTGCAATTGCTTATGGTTATGATAAATTTATTCCTGAAATTCCTAAAATATCTACTATCGGAAATATCGACTCTAAGGAAATATTGAAGAAAAAAATTGCTGAGATTTTAGTTGGGTTGGGATTAGTTGAAACAATGAGTTATCATTTAGTTAGTAAGGATTCAATTAAAAGATTAGGAGATAATCCGAAAGAATATATGCCTGTGAAAAATTCTAAAACCGAACATGAATTTTTAAGAAAAAATTTGTCAAATTATTTACTTAAAATATTTTCTGAAAATATTGATGTTGAATACCCTCAGGAAATTTTTCAAATCGGAAAAGTTTTTGATGAACTTGAAGAAAAAGATAATTTAGCTATTGCGATTAGTCCTGGGAATTTTACTAAACTGAAACAAATTTTAGATTATTTATCTAAGATGTTGAATATTGAA
>PFCU01000054.1:0-4415 GCA_002763155.1 Candidatus Pacearchaeota archaeon CG10_big_fil_rev_8_21_14_0_10_30_48
CTCTATCAGAAGGGCCTTCCCCTCTTAAAATTCTTTCTCTTGTTCCTTTAAGGTTTCCTGTTGCTCCACCTAATTGCAACATTTCTCCTCTTAATACATCATCTAATGCCATTTTGTTATTAATTATTACACACTTATTTACTATTTAAATCTTTTGGTATGTCTAACTGGAAAGTGGTGACAGAATGGGAAAGTTTTGGACTAAAATTCTAGAACCCTCTCTAAAAAATCTTATTCGAGATTGAAATTGAGTTTATTGGATTAAAAAATATCCATTATTTCGTCTTCTTCATCAATTTCTCTAGATTCTTCTTGCTCTTCCTCTATGGTTGTAGACTCCATTTTTGGAATATTTCTAAATAAAGATTCTAATGCATATCTGTCTTCTTTAATCATTCCAGAAATATATGCTGGCACATTTGGTTTTTTGTTGTTAACATAGCTCGGATTTTCAGGAGGTAATGGAATTGGTTTTGAAGGAGGAATTGTTTCATTGAAAATTTGTTTAGGATTTTTTACAACTTCTTTTACTATGGCCTCTTCTATTTTTTGAATTACTTGTTTGGTTTTTTGTTCTGGAGTGGTTTTTTCATTTTTTTGAAAATTTTCATTAGCTGGTTTTTGATAAGAACTTTCTATTTCAGAAACATATTGAGATATTTGATTTGCAGCGTCGGCATTTACAGATATTGAAGTAATTCCATTTTCTATTAAGAATTTTACCATTTCTTTTCTACTTCCTGCTTGTCCACAAATTGATGATTCAACTCCTAATTCTTGGCATGTTCGTAAAACTCTTTTCATTGCATTAAGCACGGCAGGATTATTTTCTTTAAATAAATCTTGGACTTCTTCGTTATTTCTGTCGATGGCTAAAATATATTGTGTTAAATCATTTGTTCCAAAGGAAATAAATTCAACGCCTTCTTTTATTATATCTTTAATTACTAACGCTGCTGCGGGTGTTTCAACCATTATTCCGAATTTTACATTCGGCAATTTTATTAAATTCATTTTTTCTGCATGCAATCTTGCTCTTTTTACTTCATCTACTGAAATTACTTGGGGGAACATTATTCCGATTATTTTTTTAGGATTTTTTTCAGCAATATTTTTTATCGCTTTAAATTCTGCTTCTAAAATTTTTGGATGTTTCAAGGAAAATCTTATTCCATGATTTCCGAGCATAGGATTTTCTTCAAGTTCAGGACTACCTTTTAAATTTCCAAATTCATCGCTTCGTAAATCACTAGACCGAATCCAAATTTCTTTAAAATAAGATAATATTTTTGAAATTCCCTGTTCTAATAATTTTGAATATTCATCTAAATTATTTTCTTTTTCATATTGCATTGGGTGTTTTTTTCCAGTTGCAATTATTCCTTCTAATCTTGTTAATCCTATGGAATTACACTTTGTTAACGCAGCTCTTTCTGCCGCTTCGGGAATATCGACGATTACTTTTATTTTTGTTTTAGTTTGAACTATTGGTAAAACCTCTGCTTTTTTTTCTTTTTGAGTTTCTCCTTCGTATATTTTACCGTCAAAACCATTTACTGTAATTAATTGATTTTCTTTCAAAACTTTTGTTGCATTTCCTGTACCCACAATTGCAGGAATTCCCATTTCTCTTGAGACTATTGCGGCGTGGGAAGTTACTCCTCCTTCGTCGGTGATTATTGCATCTGCCCTCGCCATTGTAACCACCATGTCAGGATTTGTCATTTTAGTTACTAAAATATCTCCTTTTTTTACTTTAGATAAATCGTCCATTGATTCAATAATTTTTACTTTTCCTACTGAAATTCCTGGACTTGCTCCTAATCCGGATAATATTTCTACCCCTTCTATTTTTTCATTCGACTCTTTTGAAATAGTGGTTATTGGACGAGATTGAGTTATGAATATTTCCCTATCTTCAATGGCAAATTCAATGTCTTGTGGTTTCGCATAATGTTCTTCAATTTTTAACGCTAAATTTCCTAAAGTGATAATTTCTCCTTCTGTTAAAACTTGGTCATTTGATTTGTCTTCATTTAATTTTACTTGTTTTGTTTCTCCACTTGCGCTTCTAACTATTGCTATTTTTTTTGTTCCGATTTTTTTATTTATTATTTTTAATTCTTTAGATAATTGGTATGTGTCAGGGTTTATTTTTCCGGAAACAATTCCTTCACCTAATCCAAATACCGCTTCAATTATAATTGAATCATCATTTTTTGTTGGGTTTTTTGAAAACATTACTCCTGATTTGTCTGAGTTGATCATTTTTTGAACAACGACTGCTAATGAGAATTTTTCTTTTGAGAATCCGCGTTTTTTTCTATAGTATATTGCTCTTGAAGTGAATAGCGAGGCTAAAACTCTTTTTACTGTTGTAATTAATTCTACATTTCCTTTTATATTTAGGTAAGACTCTTGTTGCCCTGCAAATGAAGATTCTTCTAAATCTTCTGTTGTTGCTGACGATCTAACTGCTACAAAACTTGGTTCTTGAGAATTACGTAAAATTGAAAGTGCATCTCCTCTTGCTTGTTGCATCGAGGTTTTATCAATACTCAAATGTCCATATGCCTCTTCAATTTCTTCTTTTATATCTTCAGGCATTGAACCGTTAATAATTAATTCTCGTATCGCTTTTGATTTATCGTCTAATTCTTGAGTGTTATTTACGTCGATACTGTCTAATATTTTTTCTATTTTTTCTTTAATTTTTGTTTTTTCTACATAAGAATTATAGGCAACGGTAGTTATTACAAATGCTGGCGGAACTGGAAATTTTGCATTAAACATTTCAGCAAGATTTGCTCCTTTACCTCCTGCAGTTTTTCCAGAAGATTTGTTTAATTCAGAAAGCCATTTAATATATTGTTCACCCATTTTCTTAAATGTAAACTAATGCGTATTAATAAAGTTTATTGTAGCTAAAATTTGAGAAATTATTTTTAAAGGTTGAATAAATTTATGCAGTAATTTCTTCTAATTCTTTAGGAGGACTAGTTTTAATTTTTTCAACTACTATTTGTGTTTTACATGGAAGTTTTGATTTTATTGCTTGTAACGCTGCTTTAGCAATTCTTAAATTTTTATCTCCGGATACTGCAATAAGGAAAATATCTTTTCCAGGTTTAACCATCGCCACTCTGCCTGAAGTTTTACCAAAAGAGTGTTTCATTCCAGACTGCATTCTGTCTGCTCCAGCTCCAGTAAGCATCTTGTTTTCTCTTAAAATATGGTGAGGATATATTCTTATTTCGAAATAAAAATTTCCAGGAGCTTCTTTTTCTAATCTTCTTGTAAGATATTGTCTTGCCGCTTCGATTGCGCTGTCTCTTATTTGAATAGTTTGTAAACATAATAATCTAATTTCTATATCAAAATTACCCATGTCATATTTGTCTCTTTTACCCATATTGAATTTAACAATTTTATTTGGCGGAGATGCTTTAATGAAAGCTTTAGCTCGCTTTTTAGAAGTTCGAGTATTCGGTCTCGCGTATTTTTTTGAGTAAGCGCCAGCTTTTCTTAATGATACCATTTTATTTGAATCTCTTTCCTCCGATTAAATAATTTATAATATTTCTGCTAGTTAAATTGCTACTTTCTCTTGAAATAAATTCTGTAAAATCATTTGCTATTTCATAACGGGCTTGTTTTTTATTCATAGGTTCTGTTTGTTTTCTTTTTTGATAAGCTTTTAATCTTTCTTCATAGGCTCTCAATCTCCATTCATTAGCTAATTCTTTCCCACTATAAACTCTATCTGCGGAATTATCAAAACTCATTTTAATTCTACCTCTGTGATTGCACTATATATAATTGCATACCCTTTAGCAGTTAATTGGTTGTAAAATTCTTGAGGGTTATTTCCATACATAACTAAGCAGGACGATTTGCTATCTTCGATGTCAAAAATATTTTCTGCATTTGGTGAATCCATTTGAAAACCTTGTCTAAGTGAATCTAATTTAATGGAACTTAACCCTTTTCTATCTTTCATTAATCTTACTATTGTTCTTCTCATTTTATCTCCACCTCTGTTGTAAGTGATTGTCCGGGCAAACTCTTTTCAAAAATTGCTCTTACTAATCCCTTGTTTCCATGAGCGCTTGAAATTTTCCCTTTTAGTTGTTTTTTCAATTTTCCAGGGGAAGTCCAGATTACTTCTTTGCCTACAAATTTTTCAGCAGCTTCTCTAGATTTTGCACCTACATCTATAATAAAATGTCTTTTTTCTATAGTGTGTCTTCCTCGTCTGAATTGGACAACAGTTCCTTTTGCCATAGTATGTTAATGATAATTTGCGTTTTTAAAGTTTTGTAATGGGATTTTGTTAATTGAGAAGAAATCTACAGCCTTTAGGCTGTAGTCCTCCCAACAAGTATTTATTTCTAAATAACTTATTTTTTATGAGT
>PFCU01000054.1:4439-10149 GCA_002763155.1 Candidatus Pacearchaeota archaeon CG10_big_fil_rev_8_21_14_0_10_30_48
ATATTGGTAACTTTTTTAATTGTTGAACCTTGAACTATGAAAACCCCATAATTAGTGATAATTAATTCTGCGCGTCCGTTTTTTGAAACTATTTGCATTCTGGCTTTGTCAAAAACTACGAAATCACATCTTTGCCCGTAATCAATTAGTTGATTAATTAATATTGCTGCTTCTTTTCTCGCGTCGTCGATATCTCTTTGTTTGGCTTTACCTTTTTTAAAATCGTTAGACGCCTTCTCAATACTTTTCAAAACATTAAGCATTTTTGGAGAGATTTTTCCCTTTTTCACAAGTTCTTTTTCGAATAATTCCATTAATTGCTTCTTTGATTTTTTACCAAATAAATTTTCAAGTAATTGTGAAACTTCTTTTTCGATTTCTTCTATTGTTCTTTTTTGGTATCTTTTCTCAATTTCTACTCGGAGTTTTTTCATTCTTTTAAGATAATCTTCAGTATCTTTCAAAAGTTGGTCAATTTCAGTTCCTGAAATTTCTTTTAAAATTCCGTGTTCATATTCTTTGAAATTTCTTACTGCTTTCTCTAAAATAGCTATATATTTTTTTTCGACTAATTTCTCTTTTTCATGAAAAACTTCTTTGAAAACTTTTGGAGTTTCTTTATGTGTTGGAGGAGGAAGTCCATACATCATTAAAAGAGCTTGTGAGGGATTTAAGATACCATAGTAAGCATCAATCATCGCGTCCATTAATCTTCTTTCAATCATTTGTTTAGTCTTGTCTCCTGAATTCATGAACATATCAATCGCTTCGGGGGAGGGTTTTATTTTTCCCATTTTTAGTAAAAGTTTCCAAGGGATGAAAGTTCCTTGGTCATATAATGGAATTCCATCTCGGATAAAAGTAAACATTACGGGATGGGCATCTTTAACCGCTTCCCAGAAATCCGTTAATAAATAAACTTGCGGTTCCAAACGATTTTTAACTCCTGCTATTGCAGACGCTTCAGCGACAAATTGATAAATTTGAGATCTTAATCTCTCCTTTAATTCTAACCTCGGCATTCGTTTTACGTCGGTGTCATTTATAATTATAAAGGTATCAACATCTGAAGTTTTTGTAGCTGTACCTCTAACAAGGGAACCACCAATAGCATAAGTGGAAATGTATTTATCGAATTTTCTTAAACAGAGTGTTTTGTGAATTTCTGAAACTCTTAATGCCCCAAGTAATCCAATATCATGTAAAGGTAAAGACATTGCAATAGCTGAAGTTAAATCGTATCGAGAATCCATTGCGAAATTCCAGATATCTACAGGAGTTATCAAATGGAACCATAATTTTGGCTTTACATCTT
This sequence comes from Candidatus Pacearchaeota archaeon CG10_big_fil_rev_8_21_14_0_10_30_48, assembly GCA_002763155.1. Taxonomy (GTDB): domain Archaea; phylum Nanobdellota; class Nanobdellia; order Pacearchaeales; family GW2011-AR1; genus JACPLR01. Next base: position 5,755 of record PFCU01000054.1, read on the forward strand.
TATGTTGCTCGATAATTTCTTTTTTTATTTTTTCAATATTTTTGAATTCTTCTTCAGGGATTATTATTGCAATATGTGTTCTTTTGTCGTTTTTTTCAGCTTCGGGAATTTGCTCCTCTTCTTCAATTCTTTTAACACTTTGAGGAGGAAGAATACTTATAGAAATTGTAAAGGGGTATTTTTTTGTAACCCAGTTTTTTAATTTATCTAATTCTTTTTTTTGTTTTTCAATTTCTTTTTTAACTGTTTCAGAAAGTTCAGGCATATCTCCTTTTTTTGGAATATACTTTACCTCATTTAATTGTTCGTTAAGATTTTTTGGAGGAGTTTTGTCTACCATGTTATTTTAATATATATTTTAGAGTTTATAAATTTAGGGTGAAATAAAACATTTAGAGAGGTTTATAATTGTTTTGATTGAAAAACCTATTTAATTGGATGATTTCAATAGAAAGAGGAATAAATAAAAAATAAAATTTTGTGCAAGATATTAGTATCTTGGCTTTTTCTTAGCGTAACAGTCCCTACAAAAGACTGGTTTGCCTTCTGCTGGTTTAAACGGAACTTCGCATTCTTTTTTACATTCGCTACAGATTGCTTTGTGCATTTCCTTTGGTCCAAAATTTCTAGGACCACGATTAAATCCACCGGTTCTTGGTTTGCTGTTTCTATCGTCAAATCTTCCCATTGTTTTTCCTCCTATTTGATTTATTTTTTAAATCTACTAAGAAGATTTCTCTACTTATCAGGTTTAACCCTTAGAATATGAATTCTAAGATATTATAGTAAAAACTTGGTGTTTAAAAAACTATTTATTGTGGAGTTAAGGGTTTTGAGTGAATTTATTTTATTAACCATAAATAATTTTTTAGATATAATTTGAATTAATTATCTTTGAATTAAATTTATTTAATTTTAAATATTTTTAGAAGTTATTACTTTAGTCATTAATTTTGGTAAGGAGATACAAGTAGCATCACTCCAAGTTTGGTCTTGAATTAATTTTTCTACGGCAATGGGTATTATATCTTCAGTTTTTTGAGAAGAATTTTTCCATTCTCGATAATATCTTACAAATCCTTGTTTAAGTCTTGCATAAGAAGAATAAGATTGAATAGGTACAAAATCTCTTTGATTTGTTAAAACTCCAACAGAATAATTATGGGTATCTTTTACCTTCTCTTCCAGATCATTTGGATTAGCCACTTTAAATTATAATCGATAATAAGTAGATTCAATGTTTTTAAATTTTATGGTAGAAAATTATGCTAAATTGCGAAAGTTTTTGTATTTAATTGAATTTAATAATAAATTTTAAGCCCTTTCCATTTATTCCAATACCTATTTTATTTGTGGAAATTGAATTTTAAAATATTCTACGTAAATTAATATATTTTCAAAACTAATTTTTTGTAACATTTGTTTTAATCGAATAGAATATTCCATTTAAAAATTTTAGTATCAATAACACACTTTTCTCCTAATGGGATTGCAATGTTAGGTTCATTGTGACCTATTTCTTGATTTTTTATAATCAGGACTTTCAGATAACTAAAAAATTCATTTATGTAATCATCTATGTTTTCCCCACAATTTATAAATTTTCCAAGAATTAACCCTTTTATTTTATCAAATTTTCCAGCAAATTTAAGTTGCCAAAGAATATCTAAAACTCTCCAAGACTTCATATCAAATTCTTCTAAAAATAGTATTTTATTATCAGTATTTATTTCATTTTGGGTACCGAGTGATCTTCCTAATAATTCTATATTTCCCCCGACAATTTCTCCTTCAATTTTTCCTGAATTCACTACATCTTTTTGTTTGAATGATATTTCATAAGGTTCTTTTCTAATCGCTTTGAAAAGATACTTGATTGTTTTCTCATTTATTGCAAGCTCTTTCCCAATATTTGATCCATGAATACATCTTGCGCCAGTTTTTTGATATATTGAATTCAATAAAATTGTTATATCACTAAGTCCAACCAATATCTTTTTAGATTTACTTATTAAATCATAATCTATTTCTTCTAACAAATGTATTGCACCTTGCCCCCCTATAACAGAAAATATTATTTCTGCTTCAGAAGAATAGGCTTCATTTATTTCTGCAATTCTTCTTTTTTTACTCCCAGCATAATCAAAATGTCTTGATAGAATATCTTCTCTATAGAATATTTTTTCAAATCCTAAATTTTTTAATCTTTTTTTTGCAATATCTAAATTATTTTGAGTTATATATCCTGAGGGCGCGATTAAAAAACATTTTTTATTTTCCATAATAATAAAACGAATTAGATTTTATAATTTTATTGTTTTTGTATTTTTCTCTCAACTGCTTGAACAATAGGATTTGAGAGATTATAACAATCCCTTTCTTTTCCAACTGTAGGGGGTGCAACACCAGTTCCAGAACCATTTATTTCTAAAACATAATCTCCACGAAAATCAACTGTTCCGTAAAACATTCCAATTGAAGAAATGGTTTTTTTTGCTATAGCTAATTCCCTTTCATCTCCTTCCATTAAATCAATATTTGTACATTTTTCTTTTCCAGGAAGACCTGTTTTTTTAATTCTTCTTCTTATTATACATTGTTCATCTAAAAATATATATCTTCTTTCTTCAACAGCAGGAATATATTTCTCAAAAAAGAAATTTTCAAGTTCTTTGATTTGGTTAATATTATCACCATCTTCCAAAAAGACTATTCCCTGTCCACATGCACCAATTTTTGGTTTAGCAATAATTTTTTCTCCATTAACCAATAAATCCGAAATATCACTTTGCTTTTTAACTTCAAATTCTGGAATCCAAGGTAAATCTAATGATTTCTGTTTTGGTTTGTATTCATAAGAAGTACTTTCTGCGCTGTTTAACATTAAATCAAATTGATTTTCTATAACATATAATCTGTCAAGAAATTGTTTTGAAACTAACGGTCCCTTTTCCTCATCTAAACTATAAACAAAAAAGACATCTCCTGATAATTTTTGATCTTCTCCAATTATAAAAAAATTTTCTTCTTGAAAAGTATATGTCCTTCTTGCAATTATTCCCTTCTTTGATTCAATTAAATCACTTGGATGTATGATTGTTAAATCATGCCCACGTTTAACAAAAGCATCAGCTAAAAATTTCGAACCCATATAACTCCTCCCATGTCCTCTAAGATTTTCTCCATAAAGAGTTCTGGATTCTTCACTTAAACTCAATGTAATTTTCATTTTTAATTAATTTAAAATTTGATAGGGTAAATTTATTTCTACTTGCATAATTTCATTTGTTTTCTTATAAATATTTATGAGGTTTTTTACTATTAATTTCATTCTTTCCAAATCATCTATACTATCTATAAAATATCCCGCGCTCGGATTTACTTCTATTATACATGGGCCTTTAGAGGTTAAAATTATATCTGACTCACTGAATGAAGAATTGATTGCAAGATTAGCTTTTTTTGCAATTTCTATTTCTTCTTTTGTTGAATTGTATGGTCTTTCTACAGATCCTCCAGATGTTGAAGCCATCCATTTATATTTAGAATTTCTTGGAATGAATGATCTTGAATAAGAGTAAAGAAAATTTCCTTCAACTACTGCAACTCTACAATCATGATTTCTTACAGATTTCATAAATTTCTGAAGAATAAATCCTGCACCATAATTTTGATCTTCTGCGAGATCAAACATCTTATTTAAAATTTGTAATAATTCCTCTTTTGAATGCGCAAGACTAACTTCGTAGCTCTTTCCTCCACAATTTCTTTTTGCGACTATAGGCAAGCCAAAATTTTTTATTGCCTTATCAGAAACAACCTCTATTTTTTTTCTTGATTTAATAAATAATGTAGGTGGAGTTCTGATTTTTTGTTTCTTTAGTAATTTATAAAGTTCATACTTGTTATAATCTGCCAAAGAAGCCAAATATGAATTAACACATTTTATGCCTCTTTCTTCAAGAGATTTTAATAAAGAAAGAGTTTTTGAAAGAACTTTAAAATCTTGTGAGGCTATACTACTATAAACTCTGTTAAAAACCAAATCACAATCAAAAAGATCTTCTATTTTAACCTGTCTTATATCAAAGAAAAAGACCTCACATCCTTCTTGAATAAAATATTCATTAAATTTAATTTCTGTAGGTTCAATATTATGATGAAGTATAGCAATTTTTAAAGGGTTCTCACTAGTGTAAGAAACAAAATTTTGTGAATTTTTCATTTATACATTTTACTATTCCACCTCCAAATAATAACAGGTTTAATTATCAATTTTTATTATATAACCTATTTAAATATTATTATAAAACGGCTTTGTCCGATAACCGAAAAATAAATGTAGCCTTTAATCTTTTTTAAGTTATGAACCATAAAAAAGAGGCTACGGATAAA
>PFCU01000003.1:0-397 GCA_002763155.1 Candidatus Pacearchaeota archaeon CG10_big_fil_rev_8_21_14_0_10_30_48
AGACGCGTGCGCGTTATTTATCGAGGATAATTTGAAAATTGATTGATTATCATTACAATTATAATCTCTTCCAGAAAAATCTTCAGACATTTGCGTAACTGCTGAGATCTCATAGTCATCAATAATTCCATTTCCATCAGGATCTATTGTCTCACAACCTTCTGGCAATCCTCCTTCTACACTTTGAGCTGACCAACAATCTACTATAGTCAACACATCTTCATTATCTACAACTCCATCGTTATTAAAATCATAATTTTGGGTACTTAGTTGAGGAGTTTGTTTCCAGAAACTAATACCTGCGAAAACTCCGAAACTTATAAATACGATAAAAACTGCTAAAAAAAATAATTCTATTTCCCTCTTCATTTTACAAATATATTGTAAATCTTATTTA
>PFCU01000003.1:409-819 GCA_002763155.1 Candidatus Pacearchaeota archaeon CG10_big_fil_rev_8_21_14_0_10_30_48
CTCATTGTAAGTCACCGCTTTCACTTGCAAACTAATATCATAATTTTTAGCGTAATCTCCAGAAACAATCGCCTTCAACGTCAAATTTTTCTCATCAATTTTAACTTTAATGTCTGACAAGAAAAAATCTTTACTATCTAATAAAATAATCAACTCTTCAAGAAAAGAATACATTAGAGATTCTAAATTTTTCCCGCCAACTTTAATTTCTTTTTTTAATTTGCCTTTTATTTTTTTAGGATACATTGATTTAAACATCGCGACGGCAGAATTTTCAAAACATTCATTCAGAGTTTTTCCATATGCTTTATATTTTACGTCGGCGGTGTGCTGTAAAAATTTATATTTCATTTTAGTAAATTTTTATATTTATTTTCTTGCTGTAAAAATTTATATTTCATTTTAGTAAA
>PFCU01000003.1:849-6609 GCA_002763155.1 Candidatus Pacearchaeota archaeon CG10_big_fil_rev_8_21_14_0_10_30_48
AGTAAATTTTTATATTTATTTTCTTGCTGTAAAAATTTATATTTCATCTTATTTTTCCCAAACAAATAATCTTAAAACTTTCGGGTCAACAGAACCACTATCTAAAGTCACACTAACACTAACTTCATCAGAATAAATGTCTTTATCTGTTGGACAATTTGGCCCTCCACTTGTAGGAATATACCCTCCTCCTATATTTGCCCCACAACTACATATTTCATTAATCTTACAAATACTAAAATGAAATACTAATTCTCCAGAAGGTGGAATAAATTTCTCTATTTCAGTTTTAATTTTTTCAACATTTGGGTCATTAGGATTTGAATTTGCATTAAGCACAGCTTTTCTTAATATTTGTTCATTTGAAATTTTCTCCAATATAATCCTTATTAAATCATTTATCGTCGATTCTTGACTGCTTTTTTGAATTTGACTTACATAAAGAAAACTCATCACTCCTGCGATAAGCGCAATTGCAATGAACGCCTCCAAAATTCTAAGAAACCCTCTTTTATTCTTCATTAATTAATTAACCAAATACCCTTTAATAATTTTTTTACCAGCTAATTATTGTGATAGTTCTTTTCTTAATGGTTCCATCTTCTTCTAAAACATCTATAGGAATTGTTTTCGCGTCGACTCTTGTCCCTTCTGGAGAAACCCCTGCTTCTAATAAAAGAGTATCTGAATTATCTAAAGCCCAAAGTTTAAACCCAAAATCACTTCCTTCCGGCACAATTTTTGTCTTCAAAGAGGGATAATCCTCCTCGTAAGCTATTTTGAAGGCGGTTAAACTTTTATTCGACCAAACTTCTTTCTCATTAATAATTCCTAAATCATAATCTGTTCCTTCCTCTCCTATATTTTGACACCCTATTAACGGAGTATTTGCTTCAATTAAATCTTCTGAACATAAAATTGTATAAAATTTATCCTCGCCTGCATTTTTCAACTCTATTTCAATTTTAGTAGGCTTTGGAGCATTAATATGAACATCTCTTAAATCATTCTTTTTATCTCTTACGATAATTTTTTCATTTGCATCGCAGTTTGTTTCTGTTAGAAAATCACTTGCATCAATTATTCCAAAACAATTTTCACCAGAAATATTTATAAGGGCTTGCTCACTTAAACTAATCGAAACAATCGAAACTTTTGTCCCTAATTCTTCTTTCATATTTAAGAAAACGCTATCTACTAAACTATTATTTGAAATTAAATCAAATGGTCGGAATATGAAAAATAAGAAAGTTAGGAAACCGATGAAAATTACGAAAGAAAGAATTACCTCGACGTGACCTACTGCTTTTTTTGATTTCATTGTAAAACTAATTTTGACCCCGTGGATATTAAAATTGCCATTGCAACCATTATGAACGAATGTTTTAGTCCAGATTTAACTTCTCCTTCGGAAAGTTTTCCTATAACTAATCCTGCGAAAAAACCCTGCGTAATTAATAATCCTAAAAAAGCGAAAGTAAACTGGCTCGGGTCAAAACCGCTTCCGGAAGTTTGCGTTCCCGAAGAAACAGCGTTGAAACTCGTCCCTGAAACACTTATCCCTGCAGTCATAGGAATAATCTGAATTTCCATCACTACCATTATTACAATAAAAACAAAAAAGATAATATATCCTTCAACAACAATCGAAGAAATCGCCGCTCGTCTCTCGGCCTTCAGTTTTTCAATTTCAGAAACGCTTTTCGCGACGCTGTCCAAAATAGTATTAATATTACCACCGGTTTTATCCGCTTCCCTTATCAAAGTAATCGCCCGAATAATTATCTGACTTTTTGTATCATAAGCAAAAGTTTGCAACGCTGTTTGCAACGGAATTCCTAATTGAATCTGGTTCGCGAGTTTTTGAACATAAGGGGTTAACGAACCAAAATCTTTCTGTTTCATATTTATGATACTTTTACTAATTGGAGTTCCAGACTCAACACTTTCAACTAACGCCCTTGAAAATTCTAAAAACTTCTCGTCTTTCTCTCTTTCTTGCCGTCCCTCAATTATTGAAGAAAGAACAAAAGGAAATAATATAATTAAAACTCCTGCACCCACCAAAAAATAAACTAAATTAATTAAATCACCTAAAAAAAATAAAAGGCCTGCCCCTATAAATGAAAGAACTCCACCGACAATCCCGATAATCAACCCCTTTTTATTGACCATATTTTTGAAAGGAAAGTGAGATTTATATATGTTATTAAGGGAAAATAAAAATGAAGGATTAATTTAGAAGTTCTTGAGGGTTTATTCTTCCACCTTCTAAAACTATTTTCATATTTTCTGCTATTCGTTGAATAACTGGAACTGTTACGCTATTTCCTGCTTGATGATATAAAGCCCCACTAGCTATATCTGGAAGTTTAAAATTTTCAGGAAATCCTTGTAATAAGAATGTTTCTTTTGGCGTCAGTTTTCTTATTCCTTTATGATTTTTTATTATAGGAACATTATGTCCACCCAATCCCATATTAGCTGTTAATGTCGGGACAACTCCTTTTTTATTTACTCTTACATATTTTCTACGCCATTGATAAACTGTTTCTTCTGAATTAATATCATTCTTTATTTTTTCATAAAGTGGTTTTTCATTGTAATAATATTTATCTTCTGCTTCATTTGCAGTAAATTCTTTAAAATTTTTAGTCAATGGTATTTCGTTAGGAAAATCAAATACTTCTGCTTTCTTTTTATCTAAAAATCCTATAATAAAAATTCTTTCTCTGTTTTGAGGAATGTTTCCATGTGTCATACTATTAAGAACTTTTGATTTAGTATGATATCCTAACTCTTTTAATGTTTTTTCAATAATTTTAAATGTTTTTCCTTTGTCGTGACCTTTAAGATTTTTAACATTCTCTAATAAAAAAGCCTGTGGTTTTCTTTCTTCTAATATTTCGGCAATTCTAAAAAATAAATTTCCTCGTGCTTCATTGAATCCTCTTCTATATCCTGCAATAGAAAAAGATTGACAAGGAAAACCACCCAATAATATATCGAATTTAGGAATATCTTTTATATCTAATTTCCAAATATCCTTAACAGTAAGTTTGGGTTCATCAAAATTTAAATCATAAGTCTCTTTGCAAGTTTTATTAAAATCATTAGCAAATATTGTTTTAAATCCCGCTTTCTCAAAACCTAATCTGATTCCTCCAACTCCTGCAAATAAATCAAGTGTTCTAAACTCCTTTTTTCCCATTATTGTTTTATGTTTTATCATCTTTTAATTATTTTGCTTTTGAAAGCTGTATTAATCTTAGTCATTTATCTTCTATTTTTTATTACTTAGATTAATCATACTTTATGAAGTAATACTTTCTTTATAAATATTTCTGTGATAAAGTATTACCATTAATAGTAAGGTATATAAAATATAATTTATTAAATTAATCATGCCAGAAGTAGAGATTAAAGTTAAGGGATATAAATGTAACAACTGCAAATATGTTTGGCAACCTCGTTCTAATAAAGAAAAACCCCTTATATGTCCTAAATGTAAAAGTTCTCGTTGGGATAAAGAACCTAAAAATAAAAAAAGTTAAAAGACTATATTCTTACTAAAATAATATTACAATTTACATACTTTTACAGGTTTTAATTTTCTTATCTTAATAATATTTTCAATTATAGAAAATCTTGGACGCCTGTTTTCTTCTTGTTGCTGTTGAAATGTTTGAAGTTTATTGACTTGATGTTTGTAAATCCACTCTTGCTCTATTTTATAGACCTTGAAACTACCATCTCCTTTTGAAAAATCTAAAAAAAATAATTCATCCCATTCTGAACGCGGTCCGAAAGAAGTTAAATCAGAAATTATAGAAGAAGCCTTGATTTGTATTCTGCTTCCTGTTTTAACATTAATACAATCAAAAGAGCATTTCATTCCTTTAAGGCTTACAACTCTAAAACAATCTGGAAAAAATAAAGTAAAGGCATTCTCACTTATTGTTTCAGGAAGATTAATACCTCTTGTAGAAATTGCCTTTAACCTATCATTCAATTTTTTCCAATCAATATATAAATTTCTTATAAGTTCCCTATCTCCAACTTCTTTTATTGTTAAAAGAGCTTTTATTTTTCTATCTTTTATCTTAACTTCTTTCCATTCAATTTTCATAAATTCAAGAAGAAAAAGAAGTTTTTAATATTTATCTATAAATTCCATAAGGTCATGTTGTCTCAACAATTACATTTTTTTCTGACTTGTGTTAAGGAATACGAGGAATATTACATTAATTACCGCGACAATTAAAATAATAATCAAAGACAAAATCGGAACCGGCAAACCAAATCCGATATTACTTATATTAATCATTATCAATAACATCATCATCAACATCGGCGCAGCAATAACAACACTAATATAAATATCCATAAAAGTCTCAGCCGATTTTGTCGCTTTCTCTTTTTTCAGTCGATACTCAAATAATAATGTTTCAGCTTTTTTATCTAAATATTTTGACAGATTTCCTCCAGACCGTAATGAAGTAGAAATTCCATTCAAAAGTTCACTCCAATTTTTACTCGGAGAAGCCATCGCAACATTTCTCAAAGCCGTCGTCAAATCATATCCATACAAATTAATTTGGTTCATTAATTTTTTAGCTTCGTTCCTTATCGTTGGATATTCCTTGTTTAACGCGATAATTCGAAAAATATTGCTCGGTTCAATATCTGCCCCAGCGATAGCTGACATCTGAATCGTCGCGAACGGAAGCTCATAATCTAAACTACCTTTCAAAGAAGACTTCTCCGCCGATGGATAAAGATACATAATAAAGAAAACAATTACCGGCGTCAAAGGAATAAACCAAATAACTTTTAGCAATCTTAATAATAAACTAACTTCTGAAAAATCAACGAGATAAATGTAAGGAGATTCAAAAGTTATTCCCACAAAAAGAAATAGTATCGTCAATCCAATTCCTAAAAATCCTGCGAGAAATGTAGAAAAATAAATCGCTGCGACATAACTTTTAGTTAACAAGGTAAAATTACTCTTCCTCAAATCCTCTCCAATTTTTCTAAATCCGCCTTTTTCAACCACGTTAGACGCAGCGTTACCAAAAAATTTATTTGAAAGTTTAATATACCCTCTCGGTTTTTTGTATTCGTTAATTAAATCAGTTTTATCCACCTTTCTTTTTTTAGTTAAGTCATTCAAAGATTGCGCAGAAATATGCAACTCATTCAAATAATTTCCTCTTTGACCTTTTAAAATTCCTACTTCTCTTTCATCTCCTTCGTCAATATGACTTATTTGTAAAACCGGCCCATTTTGAATTTCCATTTTTGACGTCGGCAAAGGTTTCGCTAAACTAATATTTTTAAGAATTTCAGGAATAGATTCGTTCAGAATTTCAATCTGTTTCATCGTAGATTTAACAGAATCATCAAAATTCTTTTGGTCACGATTATTTTTTACTAATTCAGAAGAATCTTGCAATATTTTCGAAAGACGTTCAACTAAAATTTTTTCCTGCAAAATATTTTTTTTAAGTAATTCTAATGACATTTTATTTCTTAACTACCTGAGAAATCTTCTCTTGAACTTCCAGAATAAATTTTTTAACTTGATTAATTCCAGAAATATTTTTTTGCATATACATTCGTTCGAGTTCGCCGTTTGCCTGTTCTAAAGCTTCAATATATTGTTTTAAAATTCTTATCTCTGTTATGTTCATATAAATAGAATGAATACAAGATTTAAATAAGTTATTGAAGGAAATTAATAGATTATATCTGAGT
>PFCU01000003.1:6669-8291 GCA_002763155.1 Candidatus Pacearchaeota archaeon CG10_big_fil_rev_8_21_14_0_10_30_48
TATTTTCATCTTTATCAAATAAATAAGAGAATCCAACTGATCCTTGAGTTTGCATGATTCTTGTAACTACAACTTCCTTATTTATTCTATCAACAGATTGAATAGTGAAGAATTCCATATTTCCTATGAAAAATGTATCATTCTTTTTTGCATCTGCTTTTGCATCTGCCCAAACTCCATTATTTTTATATTGGAATGTAGTTGTATTTACACCATTCTCTTCTTTAAAGTATGTAGCTCTCATTAAATAAGAAACATTTATTCCCTCTTGCCCTTTAGAAGTATTCCAACTAGCAATAAAATAATCATTCACATTTTCATTAAAAGTTAGGGTATTTCCAGAACTAATGGCTAGTTTATCATCATAATCTTTCCCATAACCTAAAAATTGATTTTGCGAACACGTTGATTTATTATTTTGATAAAGAACCGCTATGTCTTCAGTACTTGTAGCTAATTGAACATTATTTAAATAAACATAATCATTTTGTATTCTATTAGTTTCATTACTATCTATAATACCAAATTCAAAAGGAAAGGAATTATTATTAATCTCATTTATAACACAACTATTCCAACCATTGCAATCACTTCTACAAGTTTGCGTTCCTTGTTGTCCATTAGAGGTTGTACAATTTTGTGAACCGCCGTCGCAAATTTCTAATTCTCCTCTAAAAATTCCCTCATTAATAATTCCATCACCACACCAAGGTAGAATTCCAAGAATATATAATTCTTTAATTTTTTCATCATTCAAAGCTTTATTATAAATTTTAACTTCATCAATTTTTCCTTTGAACGGAGCATTTCCTGAAACACCTGCTCCAATTCCAAGTCCTGCTCCAGAATTTTTAATGGCTGTTGCTCCAGATATTCTTCCAATTTCAACACCATCAACATAAAGTATCAAATTATTCCCATCATATGTCGACGATAAAAACACCCATTTATTTTTATAATCTTTAAGGGCGTTATTTACTTGAACCTGTAAAATTCCTCCATTTGCTTTATTTATTTGAACTAATAAAGCATCTTGAAAATTCAACACTCCATTATCTAAAGTAATTAATCTATAATCCCATTTTGTGTTATCAAACTCTTTTGCTATAAGACGTGCACTACCAATATCGTCTTGAAAATAAAACCATCCAGATAAAGTAAAAGAATTTAAATCTAATAAATTATTATCTGCGATTGCAATCCTATCTCCATCTCCGCCAAAAATCGCTGCTTTTCCTTTCACACCTTCTTCAATATATGAAACTCCAATAGGCCAACCATTTAATCCATTTCCAGAACTATCTTTTCCATCTCCGTCATTAAATGTATAATTAGCAACAAGCCCATCAATCGGACTAAGCTGAATCGGAGAACCCTTATTTACCAAATTAACAACAGAAACAACACTAACAACTAACGCAATCAAAACAATAAATGTAATCACACTCTTCTTCATTTTAAGTTACTAATCTCTTCAAGAAAAACACTATTATAAACCTTTGTATAAATATTTTTACTCAAATTCTTTGAATCCAAATTAGAAACATTTAAAAATATTCTTATACAATGTATTTACATGGAATTAAAGAAAATAGTAATTAAATCTGGGAATAGTTCAGCAG
>PFCU01000003.1:8310-12967 GCA_002763155.1 Candidatus Pacearchaeota archaeon CG10_big_fil_rev_8_21_14_0_10_30_48
TAGTTCAGCAGTAGTTTTACCTAAATCATGGCAAGGAAGTATTGTATTAGTTAAACAAATAAAAAAACCACTAAATATCTCAACAGACGTCTTAGAAATTATTAAAGATTATCTGCCGGAAGTTAATGGAATTTATTTAGTTGGGAGTCATGCAAGAAATAATCAAATAGATGATAGTGATATAGATGTAGTCGTGATTACTAACAAAATTAATAAAATAATAAAATCAAGCCCTTATGAGATAATTATGGTTAATCAAGAATCTCTTGTAACTCTTCAACCTATTGAAAAATTAACCCTTAATTCTATGCTTGTCGACGCCAAACCCCTACTTGGTAAATCATCATTGAGTAATTATCAAAATAAGTTAAAATTATCAAAATTAGATAAATCAGAATGTTACAAAAGGTTAAAACTTTCTTTAGACAATATTAAAACCCTAATTGACTTAACCAAAGAAAATCAACATGTAAGAGGGATTAGTTACTCTTCTATTTTGGTTTTAAGAGCTTTGGATATTTTAAAAAATGATAAAGTTACTTTGACAAGAGAAGATTTAATTTCTTTAGGAGAAATTTATAGAAATTATCAGGAAATTAAAAGAGACATAAATTTTGAAGATGACATTTCTCATGATAAAGCTATCGATACTTATCAAAATATTCTCGAGAAATGGAAAAAACAAAAAAACTAAAAAAATCTATAAAATCGCTTGAGAAAAATAAAGAAGCCCATTTATCAAAATTAGAAAAAGAGCCAGATTTAGTTCCGGCTGTTACAGGTTATTGGGAGAAAGAAATTTTTACATTTGAAAGAAATATTGAAAAATTAAAAGAGAAATTAAAGAAAAAATGATCTAAGAATTCAATACCCCAACTTCTTTTGCATTTTACGTGTTTCAGAAGGAGTCCGCATTCTTTCTTGATTTTTAGGTTGCTCTTTTTGAACAGGTTGACTAGAAAGGCCGAATTGTTTTAAAGTAGCTTCAGGATTTTTATAATATCCATTAACAATTTTTTGAATCTCATTAAAATCAAAAATCCCTCTTTTATACATAGCATAAATTAATTGTGTCCGGAGATTAAATTCCATTTCTAATTCCCCATCACTAAGCCCGTATCTTTTCTTTATTTTATCAAACACTTTACTTTCTTTTTTAGAATAAAATCTATCATCAGAAGGATTCCATACAAATGGAGTGTTTGTCATAGCAATTCCATCAGGATTAACATTAATTACTTCAACAATCGCCACTAAACGTCGAGTTTGTTTTTTGTTCACAATCGCGTGTCCCATAATTGCAACGCAATCTAAAGTATTAATTAGCGTCGGAGAAAGTTCTATCGGTGGAGTTTCCAATCTTTTAATAACAGTATCAACAGAATCCGCGTGAATCGTGCTCAAAGAAGGATGTCCTGAAGCCATTCCCTGAAATAAAACAAACGCCTCTTTTCCTCTAACCTCTCCTACAATAACATAGTCGGGATTTTGTCTAAATGAATTTTTCAACAATCTAAATAAATCAACTTCTCCAACTCCGCCCTCGCCTATTGATCCTCTTGCAACACTCGGTAACCAGTTTTCCCTCGGTAAATTTAACTCTCGAGTATCTTCAATTGAAACAACTCTTGCCTCTGGCGGAATGAAAAATGAAATCGCATTCAATAAAGTCGTCTTTCCCGAACTCGTTCCACCTGCAATTAAAATGTTCGCGTGGTATTGGGTAAGAATCCAAAAATAAGCCAGCATCTCAGGACTCAATGTATTGAAAGATACAAGTTGCACAGGAGTCCAAGGCAAAGTCGTGAATTTTCTTATTGTAAATGTCGGCCCCTTAGAAGAAATATCTTTAGTATACGTCGCATTAACTCTCGAACCATCTGGTAAACTTCCGTCCAAAATCGGTTGTGCATAACTAACATAACGTCCTGTCCTCTGCGCCAATTTCTCAACAAAACTCGCAAGAATATCTAGGTCATGGAACATAATATTTGTTTTAATATTTCTAAAAAGCCGATGAACAATATAAACTGGTGTATCAACCCCATTACATTCAATATCCTCGATAAAATAATCATTAATCAGCGGGTCAATGTCGTTGAAACCAACAAAATCTCGATACATATAATAAAATAATTTATGATAACTGCTTTCACTAATTTTTATATTAAATTCTTCAATCAGCAAGCGCGCGGTCTTATCAATATATTCCAAAACTGCCTGCTTAGTTTTTTCAACAACAACATTAACATTAATAATTTCCTTCATTCCTTCTTCAATTTTCGCAAGAATCTCTTTTTCAGTTCGATCCAATATCGGTTCTTCAATTTCGTATTTCAATTCAGATTCTTTTTCATCCCAATAAATATGTACTGTAGTAAATGGAGAAATCAGAGTATATCTTACATTAATTTGGGTTTTGTCCTTCATCATAGGAATCGGAGGGACAGGAGGATTTGTATCAATTGAAATTGGTTGCACCATCTTTTTTATAAAATTTATTATTTAATAGAATATAGGTTTAATTATTTAAATTGTTCTATTAAGACGCATCATAAATATTAATATTCACAAATTTTGGAACGCATTGAGTTTCAGCAGAGTTACAAGTTCCGGGTTCTCCACTACTAAGAGAACAATCTGTTGAAGCAAGACATAGAGTTTTATCTTCAGGAATCTTCCCTAAATTTTCTACAATTAATCTATAAGGATTTGGCGCAGGGTCAAATGTTTTTTCAATATTTTCTTTATTATAAGTAATATCCACTTTCTCATCATATTCTAATGTTAAAACAATATCATATTTTTTCCCGCTTTTTGTCGTTCGCACTTTCATATTTGTTCCAGAAACATCGATACTAATCCCTGGTTCGCTGAAAGCGTAATTACTTTCATCAACGCTAAATCTTATTTTATTTTTCTCTCCATCAACAATTAAACTTCCCTCTCCGATGAGAAAACTGAATTCTCTTTTATTTCCAATTCCCTGTCCTTTAATATTTAAAATTGTATTATCTAAGGAATTCATTGACTCCGCAGTTCTTTCAATTGTTGCTTTGTCTTTTTGCTCGTTTATAAACGGCGTCGCGAAAGCCAACACAGTCCCAATTAAAACAAGACCTATAAGAGTATAAATCACCGTCTCTACCCAGACCTGCCCAGTTTTTGGAATTCCCATTTTATTTTTTATTGTTTATACGCATAATTTAAGTTCATCTTCAACAGGATTCGGACACCTCTTTCCATTTTTCATAATTCCTGCAACTATTTTTTTATACGCTCCAGTAATTGTATAATTTTTTTCTCCACCGCCTTTTTGAGGAAGAGTTATTGTAAGTGAAGAACCTGTAATTTCACTAGGATAATCTTTCCCATTAATTAATTCAAAAGATTTTGAAGTTGAATCTTCAGCAATAATATATAATCCTTCAATCTCTATATTTTTGGCTTTGATAACTACTTTTGTATTACTATTACTATTAGAATAACAAGAATCTTCATGAACAATTTCAATACTTTCAAGAGCATCTAAACAATTTCCGCTGTCTTCTAAACTTTTTTGCACGAAAGGAATCAAAATCGCCACGAGAACACCGATTGCAGTTAGCGTTAAAAGAATTAACAAAACCGTCGCAATAACATCACTTACTCCTTTTTTCCCAGAAAATAAATTCATTTGCTTACCTCTTTATTCATTAATAAAAAAAAGAAATCAAGTTTAAATAACTTATGAATTAAAAATTAGTAATCTCATCATCTTCACAATTATAAATTACATCATCGTCACCTTTCAAAACAGGGATTACACTTTTAACATCAGATTCTAAAATTCCTTCACAACTTAAAATAGTTGCTGATTTAGAAGCTCCAGGTGAAACAGGTCCTAAACCACATCTATGTAAATCTCCGTCATTATCTTTTAATATTATATCTTCTAAAGCGAATTGCGTTTCACTATTAACAACGTCGACATTTCCTGCACTAATTGAAACATCAATATTTAATTTAGCACAAGCTTGAGATAATTGAGTTCCGAATTTTGTTTCTTTGTCTTGTATAGAACGACTTGCCCAAATCCAAATAATCGCAATAACAACTAACGCAATAGTAATAAGTAGAACCGTCGCAACAACAGGAGAAATTCCCCGTTTATCACCTATCTTTTTAATCATCTCCATTAGTCGTCAATTTTATTTAAATATCTTTCTATACTATTTTTTTATGTATACACAGGTGAGATATGTCAAATAAAACCGAAAAAACTACTTCTCACTTCGTTCGAAAATAATATAACTTCTAAATCATCCCATAACAGATTTCTCCGTTGATAAATAGAAAATGCGACTGGCGGAGGACATAAAAATGCGACAGGCGCAAAAGTTTCATTAGATGATTTAGAAAAGTTTGTTAATTTTTTTAGAAAGGAATTTGAGTAAAAATATTTATATACTATATTTTATTGAAGAGATTAATAACTTAAAATGAAAAAGAGGGTGATTACATTTATTGTTTTTATTGCGTTAATTGTTAGTGTTGTTTCTGTTGTTAATTTGGTAAATAAAGGTTCTCCGATTCAATTAAGTCCGAGTGATGGTTTACTTTCATATTATCCTTTTGAAGGAAATTTTAAAGACTTCAATACAAATAGAGAGCCAAT
>PFCU01000019.1:0-4318 GCA_002763155.1 Candidatus Pacearchaeota archaeon CG10_big_fil_rev_8_21_14_0_10_30_48
TCGTCTTCATCTATTGAATTATCATCGTCAAAATCATCATCACTTTCATCAGTTGTAGAATCGTCATCTGAATTTTCGTTTTCTGAATTACTGTTTGAAGATCCACTATTTGATTCAGAATTATCACTTTCACTAGAGTCGTCATCGTCATCTGCAATAACATTCGTAGCGAAACTAAAAATAGAAATCAATAAAATAAATGTGAACATTAATACTACTAATTCTTTTTTCATATTTTAACTAAAGAAATATCGTTTATAAACATTTGTTAACTCTTTGTAACCTGAATTATTCGACTTGGACAGTCTCTTTCGGCGAGCTTATTTTCTTCTAATTCTAGTTCAGAAATTTCTTTAACAAAGACGCCTTTTTTTGTTTCTTTGCTTCCGATAAGATTTGATTTTCCGTCTTTATCCGAGATGTCCCAGTTTTCAGGAGAATATTCTACACAAGAATTACAACCGATGCATTTATCGCGATAGTGGACTAATTTTATTTTTGACATTTTTAAAAAGAAGAAGTTAATTATTTAAAACTACTTATTTAGTGAGCTGTTAAGTTAGCGTCATCCATTTTTGATGGATTGTCGGTAGCTTTTTAAACTTCGGGTTCCTAATGATTTTATGAAAGTTATGAAAGTGGTTGATAAAAAAATAGGAAATACAACTTATTATAAATATAGAATTAATCTTCCAAAAGAAGCGGTTGAACAATTAAATTTACTAGACAAAGAATTAAAAGTAAAAGTTGAAAAGAATAAGATAGTCATAGAGAAAGTTTAATTATTCGGGTTCCGAAAGGTTTATATACTTCGGGTGCCTAATTATAGCATGATAAATGCTATAAAATGTAAACATTGCTCAAGTTTCAATTTCTCTAAGAAAGGTTTTAGAAAAACAGAATATCGAGGGAAAATCCAAAAATATTATTGTAAAGATTGTCATAAATTCTTCACAAATGATGATGGTTTTTACAGAATGAGAAATAAACCTGAAATAATCACAATGTCTATTGATATGTATGTCTCTAATTTATCAAGTAGAAAAATGAGAAACCAATTGAAAAGGCATCTTAATCATAAGGTTAGCCATGTATCTGTTTTAGATTGGGTTAGGAGATATACTTTGAAAGTCCACAAATTTATAGAGAAACAGGGTTATAATCTTGGTAATAGTTTTTATGCTGATGAAACCTTAATAAACAGAGAAGGAAAATTAGACAGATTTTGGTGCTGTCTTGATTGGGATACAAGATTAATAACAGGATTTCATTATAGTTTGTCTGCTAATCCTATTGAAGCTCAAGAGTTTCTTAAAAAATCAATAAGTAAAGGAAAGCCAAAATACATTCAAACAGATGCAGGAGTTTTTTACCCAAGAGCATTTAGAAAACTTTTCTATTCCAATAAATTAGGAGGTTTAATGATCGAGCATAAGATACAAAATTACCAAAAAACAAAAATTCATAACTATAGGATTGAAACGGTCTTTATGAAAATTAAAGATAGAGTTCTTGATTTTAGAGGTTTGAAAGCGTTATGGTCTGCTCCTATTTTAATGACTGCAATAGTTATTCAGCACAATTTTATAGAAAATCACTCAACAACCGAGGAGGTGCCCTCTGAAAGAGCAGGAGTAAATTTAGAAGTAGGCGAGAATAGATGGCTAGATTTGATTAGGTTGAGTCAATAAGAAGTTTTTTACCTTTTATGTAAACCCCTTCATACTAATAATTCAACCATAATTAAACCCCATATGCCAAAATTGCTATTACGGCACTGATAATTACAGAAAAGATAATAATCTGCCATGCCTTTTTCCTGTCCTTTGTGCGAGATTCGGCTTGTTCCACTGAGTCAGTTTTGCCAACATCTCCAAAATTGAAAAGTGACGCAAAACCAAAGTAAGCGCAGAAGTGCATATGCGCCTGCAAAAAACCAACTGCCGACATCATTGTCGGGAAAAACAGCGTAAGCCTCCAAATATGGGGAGCATCAAACCAAATAAATAATGTCCAAAGCATAGCAGTTGCTACGAGTCCGATCCACCCTGCCTGCTTTCTTTTTTTTATTTCCGCAGCGCCGATATTGCAGACCCCGGAAATGTATTTGTTGTCCATGATAACCTGCCTATAAGTTCTAATCTCCGAGAAACTCCTCAATTTCTTCTATGGGCAGATGATCGGAAATGTCTCTGCCATAATAAACTTTCTTAATAATGCCTTTTTCATCAATTAAGAAATCAGCAGGTACAGTTATTTTTGAACCGTCTGATTCTCCGCCTTTAAATCCTAAGTTTTTAGCTTCTTTGAATTTTTCTATTTTTCCGATTGTTTTCAGAGACTTGAACAACGACTCTTCTACACCATATAATTTGTATATTTCTTTTTCGGGATCAGGAACAATCGGGAACGGGAGTTTTTGTTTTCCAACATATTTCAATATTTTCTCTTTTGGTGATTGAAATAAGGCGATTATGTGCAATCCTTTTTTGTGAAGTTTTTTATAATGTGTAATCAACTCATGCATTCGTAAATTACAAAGAGGGCACGCAACATACCTGAAAAAAGAAACCATTACTTTTCTGCCTCTGTATTTTTTTAAGGATATTGCTTTTCCCTCTATATCTTCTGCTTCGAATTCATTTGCTAATTGTCCTTTTAATAATTTTGCCATAGACATCATCATAGATTGTTAATTGGCAATCAGTACTATTTTATGAAGATTGACATCGGACCGCAATTGCTTAAGCATAAAGTCAGCTACATCGGCCCGCGCAATCATTGGGAATAATCCTTTCAATTCTAGACTTTCTCCAAACCTGTACGTTTCTGTTTTGGGGCCATTGGCCAATCCTACGGGACGAACGATAACCCATTTCAGACTACTTTTTCTGATGGCCGATTCTTGAACCAGTTTGTCCGCATAGAGCCCCTTCATAAAGGTTCTTGTTAAAAGAGAAATGAGAAAACTATTTTTTCTCACTGCGTCATCCATAAACATTGCCGATTCCACTATCAACCGTTTTACATTGTGCGCTTTCATGGCTTCAATAATATTTTTCGTGCCCGGGCCCACTACTTTTGCTTTTGACGGCGGTTTAACACCCAACGCCACGAGTACCGCATCACTGCCTTGAATCGTCTTTAATATATCGTCCTTATTTAATACATCGCCTTTGATAATTTTTAATTTTTTGTTATTTATGGATAGCTTTTCAGGGTTGCGAACAAGGGCAGTGATTTCATGCCCCTGCTCTAATACTTGCTTGACGAGTTCTTTCCCCGTGCCACCCGTGGCTCCAAAAATTGCAATTTTCATATTACGCTCCTTGTGTTCGCGCCACTTTGAGAGCTCGCGCCCACCAGAGAAGGTCGTCAAAGAATATTTGTACGCGATCTCCCATCATGCCCTCATGAATTGGTTTGAACATTTCAGGGCCTGTCGGTCCTTTGCCCATCATCGCCGCAAAGAATATATCAACGGGAATATGGATGGCATTTCTAATTGGTGCCATTTGAAGTTCGACCGCAACTTGGCGAAGCTGTTCAACCGAGCGCGAACCGAGTGCACTTCCGTAACTTACAAAACCGACCGGCTTTCTGTTCCACTCAGGATAAATTACATCCATTGCGTTTTTGAGCACTGCCGGATAGCCGTGATTGTATTCTGGTGTAACAATGATAAACGCATCCCCTTCGTTTATTTTTTCCGCCCACTTTTTGACAACTTTATTTGAATAACTGCCTTTAGCCATTGAAGGAGACATCGGATCCTCAAAAAACGGCATCGCATAATCTCGCAGGTCTAGAAGCTCCACTTCAATACCTTCTAGCTTCTTTGCTTCTTCAAGTATCCAATTAGATGGCTTTTCACTGAACCTGTTTTGGCGGGTACTTCCAATAATAACTTTTATTTTTATGTTTTTCATATTATTTATCTCCTTCTTGATTTGTTGTTATGAAATTTCTGTTTTTGCACTTTCTCCGATAAGTTCTTCAAAATTCCGAGAATATACTTTATGTTGATGGAATAAAATATTTCTTGTCCTCTTTTTTCGTTAAACACTATATTAGCACTTTTAAGTGTTTTAAGATGCTGTGAGACGGCAGGCTGAGATAAACCGGTTATCTTCACCAGTTCACTAACTGTTTTTTCTCCTTTAAACAGATTTTCAACAAGTCTATAGCGAGAAGCACTACCGATACCTTTACCAAATTTTTCTATTTCATTACAAAAATCAGTCATATAACCTTATAAGAATATGCTTATATTTAAAGTTTTCTACTCTTTGAGGAATTTTAGGTGACTTTAACTTAA
>PFCU01000019.1:4327-9948 GCA_002763155.1 Candidatus Pacearchaeota archaeon CG10_big_fil_rev_8_21_14_0_10_30_48
ACTTTCTGCCTTATCTATTTTTCCTTTTTTCTTAGCATTAATCCATTTTTTTTCTTTTATCTGCCAGAATTTTCTAATTTTATTATTACCACTAAAATATTTTTCAATACTTCCAAGATTTTTCTTTACTATGCCTTTTGGATCATATAATATCTCTCCACCTAATGTACTGTACATATAATAAGGTTTATTTGAAAAATCTTCTTTAAATTTTCTTAATGAATAAATACTTAAATCAATCTTTATTCCATTTACTTTCTTATGTGAAAGTTCATAAGGTTTTTTCCTATTCTTAAATATAATTTCTATATCAATATCAGACTTAGAAGTTGCTATGCCTTTAGCCAAACTTCCAAAAAGATAAATACCTATAACATTTCTATAGACTTATATTTTTTAACAAGTTTTTCTATTATCTCTTTATGTTTTTGGGTGTTTTCTTTATTCTTTTTCATACTAATTTCAAAACCCCTAAAATTTGATCAATTTCTTTCTCCATTATATCAAATTTTTTATCATCAATAAATTCCTTTTTTTTAAGTTCATCCCTTAGCTTACTATTTAATTCATTTTTTATTTTAGTCTTATCCTTCTCATTCCAATTTTCCCTTAATGAAACTTTGACAGCTTCTTTAAGGAATATTTCATAGTCTTTAGCATACTTTTGAGCATAAATTTCATCTTTATTTACAATGCTTCCTATTTTATGTCTAAGTGATATAGCTAACACAGTTGTAAGCTTATGAATGTTCTGATTTTTGCTCATTTTAATTTATTTTATCTTATTTTTAATTAATGAAATTTTTTTCTTAATTATCTCTCTTAAAAAATTAATTTTTTCTTTCTCAATTGTTTCATTGTTCTTAATTAAAGATAATAAAGTTTCTCCAACTATCTTAATCAATTGGTTATTTATTTCTAAAATATTAATAGCTTTATTATTAAGAAACATTTCTATAGTAATAAGCCTTCTAATACTGTCATAATAAGCTCTTGATTCAGGATTAACTTCTAATAAATCTTCAGGAGCCATTAATAAAAAATTTATATGCTTGGCATCTAATTTATTTTCAGCAGGAAGGGTAAATTCCTTATTTGATACAAAATATGAAAGCATGCTCTTCGTTAAAGGACATGAATAAACTAAATATTCAAACCTATGGGCTGGAATAGTTATTATATGAAATTTAATATTAAATTTCTCAATTAGAAGATTGTATATCTTTCTTTCAATATTTTTTTCAGTAATTAATAATATATCTAAATCATTATAATCTATTTTACTTGTCAAAAATGATCCTACAATAAATACCTGTTTAATATCAGAAAAATCAGCTAGAGAAGAAAATATCTCTTTTACAAAGTTTTCTTTATAATTAGTTAGCTTCTTAAGATTCTTGGAATAATAAAAACTCTCCTTTTTGCTCAATAATTTAATTTCAACTACATCTCCGATTTCAAAAACACTATTCATTTCTTTAGGGATGTAAATCTGGTTAAATCTGCTTCCTTTAGATATTTTATGAATAAATTTTGCTTCTTGAGTCATTACGTACTAAGTACGTACTAATATATAAAGTTTTCTATTCAGAATAATTTTTATTATTGATTTCATTCCAACACTTTCAACTTATTATTTCCCTGTAATTCTGTTTTGGGTTTAACAACATATAATTTATCTCCTTTTCTTACTCTTTCAGATAATGGAATAGTTATGATGTCTCCTTTTTTTGCATTTTCAGTTGATTTTTCATTAACAAAAATAGATTCTACTTTTGAATTTATTACTCCTGTTGTTGTTCCAGTGATAAGAATTTCATCTCCGACATTTATCTCTTCTTTCTCTAATTTGAATTGTGCGATTTTTGTTTTTGGAAAATAATGTTCTGCTAATCCTATAAAAGATTTTTCTTTAGTTGCTTTGCTTCCATAAGTTCCTGACCATTCCCCTAATTTTTTCCCGAGATAGTATCCTCCTTGCCAGAAACCTCTGTTGAAAACGCCTTCTAATTCTTTTGTCCAAGCGATTACCTTTTCTTCGTTATATGTTCCATTGAAAACTGATTCTGCCGCTTCTTTGTAACATTTTACGACGCTGTGAACATAATCTGGACTACGACCACGACCTTCTAATTTTAAAACTTTTACACCTGATTCAAGTATTTGATCTATGAATCCGATAGTGCATAAATCTTTTGGCGACATTATATATTTATTGTCGACGATTAATTCTTCTCCTGTTTCTTCGTCGGTTATTTTATAACTTCTTCGACAAGGTTGTAAGCACGCTCCGCGATTTGCGCTAGAATTATATTGTGCAAGGCCCATATAACAAATTCCAGAAACAGCGACGCACAATGCTCCGTGCGCGAAAATTTCTATTTCGATTAAATTTCCTTTCGGACCTCGGATATCTTGTTTTTTAATTTCATCGACGATTGATTTAATTTGTTGAATTGTTAACTCGCGAGCTAAAACAATTACGTCGGCATATTTTGAATAAAACTTCACTGATTCAAGATTTGAAACATTGCATTGAGTTGAGATGTGAACTTCGACGTTTTTTTCTCGCGCATATTGAATTGTGGAAATGTCTGTGGCAATAATTGCAGTAACTCCTGATTCCTTTGCCGTATCAACAATTTTTTTCATTAAAATTATATCATGGTCATAAAGAATGGTGTTAATTGTTAAATATGTTTTTACATTATGTTCTTTGCAAGTTTTGACAATTTTTTTCAAATCTTCTGTCGTGAAATTATTTGCGCTTCGCGCTCGCATATTTAATTGTTCGATTCCAAAATAAACTGAATCTGCTCCGGCATTTATCGCAGCCATCAAAGATTCATAGCTTCCAGCAGGCGCCATGATTTCAACTTGACTATTGTTAACTTTCTTCATTAAATAGAGAGAAATATAGGGTATAAAAGTGTTACTGAGTGAGAATCCTCAAGGGAATAGCTTTCCTATAGCTATTATACAATTCATTAATTTTCTTCGTTCTTTCTTTAATTATTTCGCTCGATAATTGTTTTAATTTACTTGATTTAGTTTTTGGACGAGAAGAAAATGCTGAAACATTCAAAACTTCTGGTTTTACTTCTTTGATTAAATTTAATGTTTCTTGGAAATCTTCTTGAGTTTCTGTTGGATAACCGACGATAATATCTGTTGCAATTGTTGAATCTTTGTATTTATCTCGTGGAAAACTTTTTCTAAATAAATCTGAAAATTCTTTGAATTCCTTAACTGTGTGAATTCGTTTCATGTCTTTCAAAACTTTTTCTGAACCTGACTGAACTGGAAGGTGGATGAATTTTTGTATTTTATCAGATTTCATTGATTCTATTAATTCGTTTTTTATTTTTCTTAAATGCCAAGGGTTCATCATTCCGATTCTAATTTTATAATTGCCTTCAATAGAAGTTAATTCCTTGATTAATTCTGGAAGGTTTGTTTTTATGTCGAAACCGTAACATCCGTTGTCTTGAGAAGTTAAATAAATTTTTTTTGCTCCTTGCTCTAAAGCTCTTTGAAATTCTCGCTTAATATCTCCAATGCGATATGATTTTAAAACTCCTCTAGCAAGTTTTGTTGCGCAAAAAGTGCAGGCATTTAAGCACCCTTGAGAAATTTGAATTATTGCTAATTCTTTATGTGATTTTACTAAAGGTTGATTTAATTTATTTACATTAATTGTGTCAAGGGTTTTTATATTTGGGAATTGTTTTGTTAAATCAATGGTTTTAATTAAACATCCTCCGACTTCAATTTTTTTGTTTTGGTTTTTTTTGAGATAGTGTAAAATTTTTGACTGGGTTTTGTTTTTCACAGAGCAAGAATTTACAATAATTTTATCAGCTTGTTTTTCAGAAGAAACAATTTCATGCCCTTGAGATTTTAGCTTTCCAGCTAGGATTTCCGAATCGGAGATATTTGCTTGACAGCCGTATGTTTTGATAAATATTTTCATTTTAATTTATCAAAGAAATTATTTCTTAACTTATAAGTATTTGCCCATGTTGCATATGCATTCCAACCTTGAAATATCTTCAATATTTTATCTTTAGAAACTAGACATTCATTAAAATCTTTAATTTTATTTTCCATATTTTTAATATTTCTTTTTCTTAATAATTTAAAATAATAAAAATTTCTAAAACCCACAAAATCAACTCCTCTTGATAACGAAAAAATATTTGACTTATCTTTATGTAGTTCTAATTTTAAACTATCTTTCAAAAATTTATTTATTTCTTCTTTCCAAATAAGTAATTGTTGTTTAGATTTATGTAAAATAACAAAATCATCTACATACCTAATATAATATCTTGCTTTTAATTTATGTTTGATAAAATAATCTAGTTCGTTAAGATAAATATTAGCAAAGAACTGACTTGTTAAATTACCTAAAGGCATTCCCTTGAACTCTTTCTTTTTAGAAAAAAGAAATTCCTCAGAAGTAGAAAAACTAAGATGGCTCGTCTCTCTCTGAAATGTGTTATTAGTTAATATTTGATTGATTAACCAAATTGTATGAGTGCATTTTATATTTCTTTCAAATATTTGAATTAAAATTTTATTATCTACCTCTTGAAAATAATGTTTTATATCTGCTTTTAGTATAAAACACGGAGAAGTATTATTGATTGATACTTTTCTTTTAAATTTATCAAATTTTTGAACAGCAAATAAATTTCCTTTCCCTATTTGATTTGCGCAAGAATCATTGATAAATTTTTTATTATAAATTGGTTCTAAAACATTTACAAGAGCATGGTGAACAATTCTATCTCTAAAATGAGATTTTGAGATTTTTCTTGTTTTTGGGTCTCGTAAAATAAATGTTTTCAAAGGTTTTGGAAAATAAGTTTGATTTTTTAATTCATGATGTAATTCTAACAAATTTTCTATTATTTCTTTCTCAAATTTTTTAACATAAAGTTTCTTTGTTTTTCCTTTTCTTGCTTTTTTATGGGCAATTAGTAAATTATCTAAGGAAATAATTTTATTGTATAGTTTTTTATGAGTTTTCATATTAATTATTATTTCTTGGGCTATTTCGAGAGAAGCGTCCAAGCCACCAAGATACCTGTAGCAATCAAGACCAGCCCAAACAGAATCCGAGTCGAACCTCGCGACTCTTGTAGCACATTCATCAATTTACACCATAAATTTAATTTTCGCTCAAAACTTACCCAAGGTTTATCATCACTACTAATTAGTTTTATTGAATTTCACGACTTAAAATAAATTTAAATAATGTGCTAATGAATGTGCGTGTAGCCCAAGAGTTTTATATTTAAACTGATAGGTAAATTAATTCAATAAAACTAATTTTTAAATTCTATTGTAAAAAATTACATATTTTAACCACGCTCGACGCCTTCGGCGTCGAGATTTACCCCGAGAGAAGCGCCCAAGCCACCAAGATACCCGCAGCAATCAAGACCAGCCCAAACAGAACCCGAGCCGAACCCCGCGACTCTTTCTAAATTTTGTTTTGGATTTTTATTTATTCTCCAAATGTAAGCATCATTTCCAATTATCCATTTGTAAATATTATTTATTTCCTCTTTATTTGAACTTCCTAAAAGAGCTTCTAAGAATTTTGGTTTTTT
>PFCU01000015.1 GCA_002763155.1 Candidatus Pacearchaeota archaeon CG10_big_fil_rev_8_21_14_0_10_30_48
ATGGTTATTAATAGAGCTTTATCGGTTGGAAATCATGGAAATTGTGATGTCGATGGAGATGGAGATGTAGATGCTATTGATGTTCAGTTAGCTATTAAGGGGGCTTTGGGGATAGGAAATGATGGAGATTTAGTTGCAAATCCAAATCCAAATTTGGGCGAACAAAAAACAATTGTTATATTACTTAGTTTTGAAGATGATGGAATCTCAGATTCAGATTATGTATCTAATTCTAATCATATTGTATTTGATTATTTAGATAGATATATTAAAGAGATTTCATATAATAAAGCTTGGATTTCTGGGAATATTGTCGGCCCCTATAAAATATCAAATACTGGTTGCTGGCAATCTGGTCCATGGCAAGATAATCACGGAATTTTATTAGAAAAAGCTATTCAGGCAGCGGACAACGATGTAAATTTTAAAAATTATAACAGAATAATTATCTTTAATAAAGACTATGATTTTTGTCCTGCGAGTGCACAAGGATCAATTGGAATTATTGATGAATCATCATCTTACTATGCTCTAATGAACTCTAATGAGGGTAAAATTACTGCTTCTGTTTTGTGGTTCAATCCTGATTTAGGTATTAATGTGGATAATAATCAGGTACTCATACATGAATTTGGTCATAATCTTGGTTTATCACATGTTGATGGGCTTAAGTGTTATGATAATTCTAATAGAATAACAATTAGTGATAATTGTCAAACAATTCCAGGACTTGGTTCAGTGTTTAGTGATCCAATGGCGTCAGCTGGAAGAGATGCACACTTTAATGCTTACAATAAAAAAATAATTGGCTGGTTAACTAATCAAAATATAATCACAACAAATAACGGTGATTATTTACTTGAACCACTAGAATTATCTTCAAATGGTATAAAGCTCATTCAAATACCAATACCTTACCTACCTTACCAATATTTTTTAGAATTCAGAATACCTACAGGTTTTGACGAATATGATCCTTTGGGATACCCATTAGATGGTGTTTTTCTTTATTCAAATCAGCCTGGTTCAAAGAACACTTTTTCTTTAGATCTACCACCATTCCCAAATCCAGATAATTTTGATTTTGGTCCTCTTACTGTGGGCACATATGTAGATAGTGATATTGGCTTATCTGTTACAATAAATAGTATTTCAGAAAATGGTGCAGATATATCAATAACTACCACCTCAAGCATTACTCAATGTAGTGATGGTATCAACAACGATGGATATTCTGATACTTATGTTGATGATGCCGATTTCAGTTGTTTAATTAATGGCGTTTATGATTCTAATCAGATTAGTGAATATGAGCCAATGGCCGAATGTCAAGACAAACTTGATAATGATTTTGATGGAAACATAGATTTATATGATTCTGATTGTGACGATACTCAGGACAATACCGAATAACGGCGACCCCTTAATTCTTTAACTAGATGGACTTCGTTCTTGATACGAAATTGTCCTTAATGTTTTACTAGAAAGCCCCACGGACTGGAGAGATAATTTCCTAAAAAGATACTCTGCTAATGCAGAATTTATAGAAAATTAAATTTAACTTCTCCGTTGATAAATTAAATAAACCGAAAAATTATCAATAATTTTTCTCAGCGAAGAGCCTTGACAAAGTCTGGCTCGTAGCAATAATAATTTGTGAAGCAAGAAGTTTACAACTAAAAAATAAGAAATATATCTGTTGCTTGCACACTTTTTTAACAAAATTTTATTAGAATTAATTTTCTAAGGACAACTTATTTCATGAGATA
This sequence comes from Candidatus Pacearchaeota archaeon CG10_big_fil_rev_8_21_14_0_10_30_48, assembly GCA_002763155.1. Taxonomy (GTDB): domain Archaea; phylum Nanobdellota; class Nanobdellia; order Pacearchaeales; family GW2011-AR1; genus JACPLR01. Next base: position 1,770 of record PFCU01000015.1, read on the forward strand.
TAATTTTCTCTTCGCAAATTCCCAATTTCCTCTCGTCTTCCAAATTTAAGAAAGGTTGTATTTCAACTTTAGCAATTGTATCTGCTATACCATAAGAAAAAACTTGAGAATATTCTTTATTGGGTCTTAATGCACTCGGAACAGATTTAACTCTCCCAAAATAAAAAAATCCTTGGCTTCCTTGGTCTTCACTTATTTTATTTATCGTCCCGTAATTTGTTGTTCCAGAACTTTCTTCTGGTTTTAATGGATTTACTGCAACACTTGCAAGATTATTTGCATAACGAGAATAAACTCCATCAATTTCAAATCTCCCTTTATTCTGAAATGTAATATTGACTAAATTAGGACTTATGCATTTTGTTTCCTTAATAATTAATGCGAGTCCGTCGGGACAACTGAATTCTTTTTCTGGAATTAAACCTTGTAAAAAAACAAATACAATCGCACTTAAACTAATTCCTACAACTATCAACAAAACATAACTTACAACTTCACTTAATCCATTTTTGTTTTTCATTGAATTGCCTCGTTATCTTGATTTGCTTGCTGAATTACAAAGAAAAAGTTCTCACCTTCTTTAATGTTTAAAGGATATTTTGTTCCAGCAACCTCAACAATAACATTTGTTTTGACGAGTTCATTATTATTTACATATTCATAACAATTACTTTCACAACCAAAAAGTTCATTTAAGTCATCAGTATTACTAAAATCAAAATCTTTTATATCTATAACATTTCCTTGAATATCAATCGTAACGGGATCTCCCCCAAAATCAAGACCAACACTTCCAGTATCTGTAGAAACATATCCTATTACAGTTATTGCCTTTTTGTCTCCATAAATAAAATATACATCATTTTCTTGGTCTCCAATATATGAACTATATTTTTCAGTAAAATCAGTCAATGCCGTACCTAAATCTGATTTTAAAATACCATAATTAATAACTTGCTCGCTTTCTAATTTTAATTCTTGAGAAAGTTGGTAGACTTTTATTTCATCTGCTGATTGTCGTGTTATCGCGAAATTTGTAACAGTAACAATTCCAATAAGCGCGCCGATAATAATTATCGCTGCTATTAGATAAAACTGCCCTCTTTTTTGAGAAAACCACACTCGAGGAAAACGTGGGAATTTTTGATTCCCTCTTTTATTATCCATGTTTAATAAAAAGGATTATAGTTAATAAAATTAACTGAAACTAAATTAATAATCTTAAATCATTCTAGTCTATAACTCTTTTCAAATTGTTTAGTTAATTACTGAAATAAAATTGAGTTACTAAGTTGTTTTCTAGATAGTTAATAATCTTAATTCTTTTTTTATTTACAAAACAAAATTGCGAAACATCCGTGACCTAAAATCTTTCTTAGAAGATTTTACTTAATTTATCAATAAAATCTTTCTTAGAAGATTTTACTTAATTTATCAAAGACGGATGTGGAGAATACTATAATTTCTCTTTTTTCTTTAGAAAATTAGTGTAGACCGGAGGTTTGCTCACAATCTTTCATGAAGCTACCCTTACTCTTCCTCAATTTTGCAACCCTTTAAGCACCGTGATTCCTGTTTAGGGCTGCTCCGATCAAGGTCTGACCCGGTTCGCAGGAGCAAGATCGAAAAGGACAAAATATCAACGTCCAAGCAAGGACCTCATAAATTCAAGATCACTTACCTCCTTGCAGCCTGTCATGAAGCCCATTTACAAATGGCGCAGGGCTAACGCGCCGGCCTGTCTACAATATTTTGAGCGCCGTCGCGTTTATAAATCTTTGGAAGATATTTTCTTTGCATGAGAATATAATTTTGCATGAAAACTAAGTTAAGTTGCACGGAAGAGATATTATCTGAAAATCATTTATTTAATTTTTTAGGACTTGCAAATTTTTTAAGATTATCTTCAGCTTCCTTATGAGTATTTACTTGTCCTTTAAGTTCTTTTAGTGCTTCTGAAAATAATAGTGATGGAGAAATATTATTCCCTTTTAACCATTCTGCATCTTCACGATTAACTCTAACAGTTAATATTACATCTTTGGTATCTGTTCTTTGAACATCTTTTAATCTCATTGTAATACATTTAGAATACGGAGGTATTTAAAAGTTTCTGTAATAGTGTTGTTAATTAATCCATTGAAGAATTAGAGTGTTAAGTGTCGGTTGGTGGAATACCTAAATAGAGTTTAAATAAATGTTTTCTTTAAAATATTTAAAAAATAAAAAACAGCATTAAATTAATTATCTTCCTTTCAAAACAATAATCAATTTAATAATAAAAGCAATAATTCCAAAAATAAATAATCCATTAAGTACCCAAAGTGCTTTTTGAGTTGAATCATCGCTCAAATATTCCTCGACAAAAGCATTGAAATTATTTCCTTCTAAATCTTCTTCCTCTACATCTGTAAATGTAACAGTTGGCGCGCGCAATTCAATTCCTTCTTGTTTACTATTATCTTGCGCAGATTCTTTTTTTGTAACAGGTAAACTTTTAACTGAATTCCCACTTAAAGACAAACTTCCCTTAGACACAACTTTCTTATCATTCCTTTCCCCTAAATTAATTCCTTGAACTAAGTTATCAACTCCAAGATTAATTCCTTGAACATAAATATTAGTCATTTTTTGTGGTTTAGGTTCTTCCACAATCAACGAAAGATTTTTAGAAACTTCTTTTCCAGAGAACATTGCCTTTGCTAAGATTTCATAAACACCTGCTTCAGTGTCTTGAGGAATGGTAAATTCCATTTCAATAGTCTTATCGTCGTCAGATTCATCAAATTCACCCAATTCAAATGAATGAGATTTCAAATCCAAACCCAAACTCTCATTCATAATTTCAACAATTGTATCTTGCGCTTCAGCACCAACATTCTGAACCTTAACTGAGAAATAAACTTTATCTCCTTTAGCAACAACATTCGGGCTCACATCAAATTTAGATATTTTCAACGCATCATCTTCCCGTTCAATTTTTATATTAACAAATTTAGAATTACAAACAATTCCGTCTTCATCTTCAGCAAAGACATAAATTGCAAAATCATTCCCATCATCAATATCTTCAGGTATTTCAATGTTCAAATTTATTGTTTTATCGTCACCAGATTTTACTTTCACATCGTCTTTCTCCTTTTCTTCACTATTTTCCCCATCTAAATCATAAAGGTGAACTTCGGCCTCAAATTTCTTATCATCTTCAAAGTGATTATCAATTTTTACTTCAACATCTATTGTTTCCCCAACATCAAATTTTTTATTATTTCTTGGATCTTTAATTGAAATTTCTAAGTTATTATCTTTCACTTCACAAATAGAAGCATCTGAAAAACTTGGAATGTTTCTAACATTTATTGTAGCTTTTTCTTTATCTTTAAGACCGGAATTATCTATAACATTAAACCAAATTTCATAAAATCCAGCTTGTTCAAAATCAGGAGTCCACGAGAAAATTTGATCATTGAACTCAGCACCTTTCGGCAAATTTTCTACAGAGAAAGAATTAATATCTCCTTCAGGATCGCTGGCAGAAACTTTAAATGAAATTTTTTCATTTTCAGTTATATCAAAATCTCCTATTCTTGCAATAGTTGGTGAATCCGGAGCACTCATGATAAATTGCCTTGTCTCACTTTTAATTTTATTCAAACTATCTTTACATTCAATATACCAAGAATAATTTTTATCGTTCAATC
>PFCU01000046.1 GCA_002763155.1 Candidatus Pacearchaeota archaeon CG10_big_fil_rev_8_21_14_0_10_30_48
ATTGCCTAAGATAAATTGAATATTATTGTATTAAATTTAAAACCAAGTAAATTACTAAGATAAAAGAGAGAATTGTTAAAATCATTGAAAGGATAATTACAAAATATGCGACATCTTCTAACAATCTATCTGGTAAAGAATGAATTTCATATCTATAAATATAATTTGAAAGATCTTTGTATAGATAAGGAGTAAAGTAAAAAGAGTTGATGGAATCAAGTTGAGCTACAGCTCCAGGATTTAATAAAACTGTTTGTTTGTAAACTTTATAGACTATCGGTCCTTGATTTTTATTTATGAATTCGTTATTACCATATTCTACGCTGTAAATTTGTTTAATTGTGTTTTCAGAAGGAAATTGTGCGAAGAATGCATCAAGAGATTGATTTAATTCAGGTTGATTTTTTATCGTCCCCCATCCACAATCATCTATTGCACACTCAATTAAATAGATATCTACTGGAGCTTTCATTGAATCCGGAATTTCTTGATTTTTGTTGAAAAACTCTGCAAATCTCGGCACATCTATGATATGGTGGGGAGTTCCAATCCAAAAACTCCTTGAAGTATAAATACGAGGATCATAAATAATCAAATCATTTTCATTTACGTTTTCCCCAATATAGCTCTTTAATTGAGAAGTTGGACTCTTATCTAAGAAATAATTAGGAGTGCTATAAGCATTTCCTAAATTAAATAGCATAAATATCGTCAAAATTATTAATAAAGCATATATTAGGTTTTTATTCTTTATTCTTTTAATTAACTCATAAAGGCCAAACCCTGCGACAATTGATAAAACAAAAGGTATAAACACAAAATGTTTAGCTAAATAACTTCCTGCAGATTGTAAAACAAAGGGGACGAAGAGGAATATTAGGATAAATGTTACTTGGAAATATTTTTTTCTATATAATAAAACAGCAAAACCAATTAATGCAAAAAGGAGTATTGCTAAATCAGTATGGTAAGGTAAACTAAATTGAGAATAACTAATAGGATTTAGTAAATTACCGAAGAAACTTGTGCCTTGTCCAGATAAACTACCATAAAGATTTTGAGTTGCTTCTGTTTGAATAACTCTTGAAAAATAAATGTCAACAATTCCTCTGTCTTTGTATAATAAATAATTAAATGTAAGAGGAGGTAATGCAAAAATAAAAATGATGAATAGGAATAAAATAAGATAATAAATATTTGTTTTTGTGAATATTTTTTGGTTTTTGTTTTTCAAGTAAATCATTGAAAATAAAAGGAAAGATAAAATGAAGAAAGGAGCATTATATTTTGTTAAAAGGCCTAATCCAAATGCAATTCCGGAAAAAATAATGAAATAGGGTTTTCTAGAATCAAAATAGAGTAATCCAAGATATGTTCCTAAGAATACAAAAAATAGCCACATATTTGACATTTCTGCAAAAGTGTTTCTAATTAAAAATGAAGAAAAGGTCACAAAAAATGCGGAGAGTAATGCGATTTTTTTATTTCCAAATAATTTTTCAGTTATCAAAAAAACAAGCAAAATAGTTAGTGTTCCTGTTAAAAGGGGCCATAATCTCGACGCTAAAGTAGTATAGCCTATGGTTTTGTATGCTAAATCTGTAAGATAAAAATAAAGGGCAGGGTGAGATGATGTTGAAAGCATTTTAGCTCCAAGAATTCCTGCACTTTGTGAAGCTTCAATCATATCATCTGCAAGAACAGTTAAATTAAGAGAGGCTATTAATCTCAGAATAAATCCAATAATTAATAATCCAAATAAATATCTCTGAATGCGCATTTTTTTTGAATACATTAGTGCAAGTGTTGAAGAAATTAATTTATCGAAAAAAGATTCTCTTTTTTGTGGCTCCAAACTTTTGATTAAGTCGTCCATTATTTCTTAGAGTTAACAAGACTTATAAGCTTAATTATTAAAGAGTTATTCTAATTTTCTTGCTTTTATTATTATTTGATAAGTGAATAAAGTTGGCCATAAATTTGCTAAAGAATGTAGCATTGAAGAACTTGAATTCAATAAATTTTTATTGGCCTTGGGAAATTTTAAATGAACAGGTAAGGGGGTAAATGAAATTGAATCTACCTTATAGCCTGTGTTTTTCAAAAGATTTTTCAAAGTTTTAATTGTAAAAAATCTTAAATGCGTTTTATCAAAAATACCTTTATCTTCATAATCAAAATTACCCAAAATAATCTTTGTCCTAGCATAAACGTTTGCAATATTTGGAACTGAGACAATAATTACTCCCCATTTAGGAAGATTTTTCCTTAATTTTAATAAAACTAACTCTGGATTGGGAGTATGTTCTATTAAATCACCTAAAATAATTACATCATAAATTCCTTCTAAATCTTCTTTAGTTATATCTAATAGAATAACGGAATCACAATAATTTTTTGCTTCAAGAATATATTCAGGATTATTATCGACTCCGGTAACGTGGCAATTCTTTAGCTTCAGAAAAGAGGCTAAATATCCTGAAGCACAACCTACATCTAACACTCTTGCATTAGGAGGAACTAAATTTATTATCTTATCATGACTGCTATGTTTGAATGGCTTTAATTTATACATGATTATGGGAGATTATTTAATTTTAAAAGAATATTGGGGGTAGAAAGGATGTTTTAATAACAGACCAAAGCTAATATTCTGAAGGGAAATAGCCATATCTTATTTTTTCATTAGGTTTTCTGTTTAGAGTTTTAAAATTCTTTATATCAAATTTGTATGATTTTTTAATTCGATTTTTATGAAGCAAATATTCTCCTAACATTTTTAATATACTTAATCCATAAGGGATAGAATTTACATAAGAAATTTCATTTCCGTAAAAAGTCGGGATAGGTTTTTCAGCGATTCTTTTTTTTGCGAGAACTAACTGTAAAATTATCTCGCTATCAAAATAGTAGTCATCAGATAATTTATCGAACGGAATTTCTTTCAAAGCTTTAACAGAGTAAACTCTAAATCCAGAATGGAATTCTGATAATCTTGTTTTGAGGACGAGATTTTCAATAGTTGTAAGAAATATATTTCCTAGAAATTTGTATAAAGGCATCCCTCCTTTCAAAGGGTGGCCAGTAATTCGAGAACCAAAAACAAAATCAGCCTCGTCATTTTCAAGAGGAGCCAATAAATTTGGAGTCTCTTCAGGAGCATATTGTCCATCACCATGAATCATAACTGCAATATCATAGCCTTTGTCTATTGCATAATTATAACAAAATTTTTGATTTCCTCCGTAACCTTTGTTTTTTTTATTTTTAATAACTGTTAGTTTTTTTAGTTTTTTCTCTTTTTTGTATTTTAAAGCAACTTCGTAAGTGTTATCTTTTGATTCATCATCAGCAATTAAAATTTCGGCACATGATTTCATTAAATCAGCTGGAATCCTCTCTAAAACTGAAACAATAGTATTTTCATGATTATAAGTTAGGATAAAAATCATTACTTTTTTCATAATCAAAATCTTTTTTTATAGTTTAAAATATTATAGGTTTGAGAACCTACATGATTTAATTTATATCCGTGATAAATAAGATATATAAAATCTAAACCTTCATGAAAAATAAAACCGATTAGAATATATAAAAATATTTTATGGAATAGAGATAATAAAATTAAAATTAAAATTGCTTCTATTCCGTGAAAAATGCAAAAAACATTATAGGATAATTTCCTTTTTTCTTTTCGTGAAAGATTATTATGTAAACTATTCATTTTTATGAAGTACAGGTATGCATTTCTTAAATTCCAATCTTTTTTCGTTATTGCATAAAAAAGATAATGATCTACATCGATAAAAATTGAAGATGCCCAAATTATTAAAAAACCAAAATATCCTATCTCTGGAAAAATAAGAAAAATTGCGAAAGAAAATATGAGTCCAAAAAAGGCATGAGTTTTAGGTAGCATTATTTTTATTTAAGATTTTAAGAATATCTGCAAATGCTGGACGAGTGATAAATACTCCAATTGTCAATCCAATCAAAGTGGTTACTGCAAAACCTTTCAATAATCCTGCTCCTGCCCAGAATAATGGTAAAAGTGAAAATAATGTAGTGAAATAAGTCGCCATTACAATGTAAATTCCTCTTTTTATTTTTTGATTAAAGCTTCCTATTTGCTTTGAACGCGATTCATCCAATAATACTATTTGGTGGTCAACTCCTGTTCCAATCATAACTAAAATTCCGACGATACTTGGTAAATCTAAATTCCATTTTATTAAAGATGCGACACCCAATAAAATAATAATTTCAGAAAAACTTGTAAAGAGTAGTGCAAAAGAAATTTTTAAATCACGATATCTAACAAGGATAATTAATGAAACGGTCAATAAAGCAAGAAATGCCGTTAGAAAAATCAAGTAAGTAAATCTTTGTCCCAATACTGGAGAGATAGTATCTAATTTTTCTATCTCTAATTTATAAGGAAGACTTCCTGTAATTAAAATTGTTTGCATTTGTTTCATTGAATCTTGCGCGTTTCCATATGCAGTTTCTTTGTCCGCTCCTCGTCCAGAACCTTGAATTTGAATTTGAGTAGCCACTTGTCCTTTCAATCCTTCAGAAATGTATAAAGCAGTTGTAAATTTATCGTCGACAAAAAATTCTATTTGTTTATCTAAATATCCAGGGTTTGAAAGATCAGTTCCTAATTTTGAAGTAATATCTGCGTGACGTTTAGCTGCTTCTTCACTTAAATGAACTACAAATTCATAATTGCAGAACCATTCTTCCGCAGATTGTTGACAAGTTGTTACACCTGCACAATTTGCGTCATTTCTACAGACATAAGTTATATCTCTTTCTCCTCCAGAGAAAACAGTTTGATTCGCGATTTTTGCTTCAAATTTTCCTTGTTGAGCTATAAGATTCTTAATATCTCCCGGAGTTGCTCCTGCTATCTCTATTAACATAAAAGTATTTCCCTGTAAATCTCTAACAGGTCTAACATTCACATCTGAAATTCCATAAACATTAAGTCTTTCTGTGGTAACTAAAATAAGATCTTGTAATTCTTCGGAGTTAAGTTCTTTTTCAGGTTTTACTAAAGCTCTTGCTCCACCTTGTAAATCTAAACCTGTTTGAATTTTTGTTTTTTTCAAATCTTTGACAGTTATTTTTGGAATCTCATCTGTAAAGAAAACATATTGGTCTTTTTTTGTATCTAATACAATTTTAATTTCTCCGTCTTGAGAATCAAATAACTTATGGATTTCTGTAGAATAAGATTCAACATTTTTTATAGGTTTATTATTTAGTGCAGTAATAATATCCCCTTTAGTTAACCCAGAAAGAGAGGCAGGAGAATCAATTCCAACATCTCCTACTAAAACTCCTGAAGATAATATCCCTTGAAAGTTAATTAAAAATAATATTGAAGAGACCAATATTGCTAACATTAACCAAATTTTCCAACTAAGTTTCATTTTTTCTCCGCATACCATTTAATTATTGAGGCGTTGAACAGCCAAGTATTCATAATATCAAATATTAATCCAATTATTAAAATCGCGAAAATTTGATTAAATACTTTTGAAAATCCTGAAGTTAAAATAAAACTGACGATAACTACTACTAACGAAGTTAAAGTCATAGTCATTCCTGTTTTGAATGCGCCAAAAATTCTTTCATTAACTTCTCCTTCTTTTCTTTTTATTACTCTAGTGGTAAGTAAAATGTCTGTATCAACACTATATCCTATCAACATTAAGAATGCAACAATTCCTGCTGTAGAAAGTTTCATGCCTAAAAAATTAACAATTACAAGAGTCATTAAGATGTCACCTAAAGCAGCAAAAACTACGGCAATACTTGGAACAAATGTTCTAAAAATGATGAACACGACCAAAGCCATTAAAATAAATGAGAGCAATAATGCAAAACGTAATTGATTATAAAAACTGTCACTTAAAGAAGAGCCGGTAAATTCTATACTGCTATTTTCTTCGTTAAGGACAAAACCCATTTCTTTTTCAAGAAAAGGTTGAATTTCGTCGACATCAGCAGTAGTTTCTATCACGAGAGCCAATTGTTTTCCAGTAAGAACATCTGAAATTGCTCTTATAGAAACTTCTTCAAAATTTGCTTCTAAAATTGTTCTAAGTTCTTCTATATTCCTATCTGTATTAATTTGAATTGAAGTTCCTCCACTTAAAGTAATATCTTTTGAAATAATGTCTCCATTAACTTTTTGAAAATTATATAAATAAAATGAACAAGCTAATAGAAAAATAAGAGGAATTACTAAGATTAATTTATAATTCTTATTATAAAATTTTTCGAAATTAAATTTCTCTCTAGGTTCTTTTTTCTTTTCTTGATTTTGATTTTCTTCCATTGTAGTAAATGCATCGGCTGGGAATTGAACCCAGATCAACTGGTTGGAAGCCAGTTATTCTACCACTAAACTACCGATGCTCCAGAGGTATTTATATTATATGTGTTTTAAATATTTCTACGTCCGAAAAAGGATTCGGTTTCGGATATAAATCCTCACTGCATTCAAACAAGTTGAACACAAACCTACGGTTCGAATCTTCTACGCCCGAAAAAGGATTCGAACCTTTGACCTCTTCCTTAGGAGGGAAGCGCTCTATCCAGGCTGAGCTACCCGGGCATAAATTATCAAGAATTAATAGATTTAAAAATGATGCGGGAGAAAAGCAAATTCCTTTGGAATTAGCATTCGTCCGTCCAAGTGTAGCCGAACGAAGGAATCGACCTACGGTTCGAATCAATTTATGCGGGAGAAAGGATTCGAACCTTCGTAAGCACTAAGCTAACAGGTCCTAAACCTGTCCCGTTTGACCGCTCCGGCACTCCCGCAATAATAAAACGAGCAAATTGACCTATTTAAATTTTTAAAAAATTAATGAATAAAATTTATCTTGCAAATATTCATCACCAAAACATATTTAAATCAAATATTTTCAGTTTAGTTATGAAAAAAATATTTGAAGAGGACGAGGAAGAAATATTGGAAGAAAGCGAATTGGAACTTCTTAATTCTCTTAGAAATGGTGATGAAGAAGACATCCCAAACATTTAAAAACTTATAATAAGAGATAATTCTAGACAGCCATAGTATGCAGGTCACACCTGTTCCCATTCCGAACACAGAAGTTAAGCTGTATACGTTTCCGGCAGTAGTTTCGCAAGAAGCCAAACCGGAAAGCTGTCACCTATAATAACTATTTTTGTATAAAAATAGGTTTTTAAATAATAAAATCCTTTTTTTATTATGATAGACTTTGCAGAATTCAAAAAATTTTTCCTCTTCAATTTAATAGGCGCGTTAGTCATTTCTGCAGTTGTTGCTGTGATAACGGTTTTAATAGGAGAGTTTAATGAAACTGCGATGAGAGCTTTATTTACTCTTTTGATGGTAATTGTTCATTCGTTAATCGCTTTAATTTTTATATGGGATGATACAAGACAAAATACCTTTGAAAGACTAGCATTTTTTACTAACATGCTGTTTTTAATAATAGTTGTTAGTTTTATAACATCAATACTTGGAATTTGGGAAATAATTCCTGGAGGGATGGTTGCAAACTTATATCAGACTTATTTTATTATTGCTTTTGCTTCTCTTCACTCTGACATCTTATCTAAAGCTTTGAAAAAAGAAGATTACTTAGATATGATAATTTATTTGAATTATGCGTTTATAGCAATAGTGGTTATAATGTTAATGCCTGTAATTTACATTAATAATTCATTTAATGTTTTAGGAGAAATTTATTATAGATTTTTAGGTGCGGGGGGAATAATAGACGGCACATTGAGTATTTTAGTAATTATATTCTATAAACTATATATGCATAAACATCCAGAAGAACAAAATACCTTGGCTGGTGGAATGCAAACAGGAAGAAAACAGAAGAAAGGATTAAGTGTTTGGGTTTGGATTTTAATAATTTACTTGTTTATTCAAATAACAATACCTTTACTTTTTTATGGCGGATTTTGGTTATTTTTTAATAGGTAAAAATTAATAGTTCCACAAAATCCTAGTATCTTGAAAACTTTTCAAACCACTAAAAAATATAATGTGACTAAAAAAAGACATTATATTATTTCAAAAATTAAAGAATTAAGATTTTTTGAACTTAGTTGTTAGTTCTAATAAATCTGTTTGACCCATAAATGCTGCTCTGCAACAATATCGCTCTAAACCTAAATCAGTAAGAATTTCTCCAGGAGCATCGCCTTTCTCAACTCTTTCTTTGAACTGCTCCCACAATTGAGCAATTGGTTTTCCGCAACTCATACAACGAATAGGAATAATCATATTCATTTCACCCAATTATGGTTTTTAAACTTTTGCAAAGGTTTAAAAATTTGTCTTATTCCTGAATTAAATGAGTAATGTGATTGAATTGAAAAATGTTGCAAAATACTACGAAATGGGAGAAGAGATAGTGAAAGCTCTTGATAAAATAAATATTAAGATAAAAAAGGGAGATTTTGTGGCGATTATGGGTCCTTCTGGTTCTGGAAAATCTACAGGTATGAATCTTATAGGAAGTTTAGATTATTCTACAAAAGGAGAAATTTATTTGGAAGGAGAGAATATTGAAGATTTGACTGAAAGTGAACTTGCACAAATTCGGGGTAAAAAAATTGGTTTTATTTTTCAGAGTTTTAATTTAATACCGACGCTAACTGCATTAGAAAATGTTATGTTGCCCATGACCTTTCAAGGTGTTGAAAAAGAAGAGCGTGTCGAAAAAGCGAAGAAATTATTGAAGTTAGTTGAACTTGAGGATAGGATAAATCATTATCCCAATCAACTTTCAGGTGGTCAACAACAAAGAGTGGCCATTGCACGTTCGTTAGCAAATGATCCAGAGATTATTTTAGCCGATGAACCTACAGGAAATTTGGATACCAAAACTGGAGAGATTGTAATTGAATTTTTAGAAAAATTGAATAAAGAGAATAAAACAATCATAATAATTACACACGACCCCGATTTAGCTAAAAATCATGCGAATATAATTTATTGGTTAAAAGATGGGACAATTGAAAAGGTTACCCAAAAAATAAAGAATTCTTGGAAAGTTATTAACTCATAGTAATAACGTAGCAACTTAGGAATAGTAACAAAATAGAAAGATTTATAAATCAAATAAATCTGAAATTAATATGAAAAAAAAGATGATCTTTATTGTACTAGCATTATTCTTACTTAGTTTAAACTTTGCTTCTGCAATTACAATAACTGATGTTTCTCAAGAAGAATTATTTCCGGGAGAAACTGCAATAGTTAAGATTGATTTGAAAAATAACTTGAATGAAGATGTTGAAGATGTTTCATTTAATTTAGTTTTTGATAATTTACCCTTTATTCCTATTGGAGGAAGTGAAAAAAGTTATGATAGTTTTGATGAAGGTAAATCTAAATCATTTAGTTTAACAATTAAATCATCTCAAGACGCAAAACCGGGAGATTATAATGTTCCTTTTACTTTAAGTTATGTTGATTCAAATGGAGATATATTGAAAAAATCCGGAAGTATTGGAATTGTTGTTGGTGCTAAAACAGAATTAGCTTTTGATGTGGAATTAAAAAATAATGTTGTTGGAGAAAACGGACAAGTTAATTTAAAATTAATTAATAGTGGATTTGGGGATGTTAAATTTGTGACTGTAAAAATAATTCCAGAAGGATTCACAATTATGGGGAGTGATAGTGATTATATTGGAACAGTGGATAGTAATGATTTTGAAAGTGCAACTTTTGATGTTATATTCAACTCTGAAAATGCAAGAGTTAATGCAATAGTAACTTACAAAGATTTTTACAATGTAGAACACACTGAAAATGTAAACCGTGCAGTAAAAGTTTATTCAAAAGATGAAGGAATTGAACTTGGAATTATTCAAAAAAATAATACAATGATTTATATTATTTCAGTTGTAGTAGTGATAGTATTATGGCTTGTTTACAGAACAATAAAACGAAAATTGAAAAAGAAAAGAAAGGTGTAAGGAGATTAAATGATCTCTGATTATTTTAGTTTTGCTTTGAAAAATTTGAAGTATCGTGGATTGAGATCTTGGTTAACAATGCTTGGTATTTTTATTGGAATTGCTGCGGTTGTTTCTTTAATTTCTCTAGGAACTGGTTTGCAAACAGCAGTTACAGGACAATTTTCTACACTTTCCGTTGATACTTTAACAATAAATAATCAAGGAACTGGTTTCGGACCTCCAGGGAGTACTTCTGTTGTAAAATTAAATAATCATGATTTGAAATTAGTTGAATCTAATTCAGGAGTCAAATTAGCTATTTCTCGATTAATAAGAATTGTAAGTGTTGAGTTTAATGGTGTTAGGGAATTCAAATATATTGGAAGTGTCCCAGAAAATTCTGAGGAAAGAAAATTTGTTTATGATTCTTTAGGTGTAAATGTTCAAGAAGGAAGATTATTAGAAAACGGAGATTATGGAAAAATCGTTGTGGGAAATGATTTCACAGATGAAAATGTTTTTGAAAAAGAAATAAGAGTTGGAACAAAATTAAAAATTAATGGGAAAGATTATGAGGTAATCGGAATTTTAGAAAAGGGAAGTAGTTTTACAATTAATAGTGTTGTTTTTATGTTAGATGGAGATATGAAAAATTTGCTTGATATTGGCGACGAAATTGATATGATTGTTGCACAAGTAGAAAATAAAAATGATGTTGAAAAAGTTGCTAAAAGTCTTGAGGAAGATTTTCTAAAAGATAGAAATTTAAAAGTTGGCGAGGAAGATTTTGCTGTTCAAACTCCTTTGCAAGCAATATCGGGAGTTAATAATGTCTTAAATATTATTAATTTAATTGTTGGAGGAATTGCTGCGATTTCTTTGTTAGTTGGAGGAATAGGAATTATGAATTCTATGTATACTAGTGTTTTAGAAAGAACTGGAGAAATTGGAATTATGAAAGCAGTAGGTGCGAAGAACGGAGATGTTCTGATTATCTTTTTAATTGAAAGTGGGTTATTGGGATTAGTTGGAGGAATAATTGGAGCCATCTTAGGATTAGGAATGGCATTCGGAGTTGCATCTATAGCTGGAGCCGCATTGGGAGGAATTGATTTAGGTGTTAAGATTTCATATCCATTATTATTTGGAGCGATAAGTTTTTCATTTTTTATAGGAATTCTTTCAGGAGTATTACCTGCAATGCAAGCAGCTAAATTAAATGTCGTGGACGCGTTAAGGAGTTAAGATGATATCTGATTATTTTAGTTTAGCTTGGAAAAGTTTGAAAAAACGGAAAATGAGAAGTTGGTTAACAATTATTGGAATCATTATATCTATTGCTACAATTTTTACTTTGATAGCATTATCTCTAGGATTACAAGGAGCTATTGAAGAACAATTTAGAATGTTAGGAAGTGATAAATTTTTTATACAACCTAAAGGGCAACTAGGACCGCCTCAAGCAGGAGCAGGAGTTATGTTAACTAAAGAAGATGTAGATGTAATTAAAAAAATTAATGGAGTAAAAGAGGTAACTTATTTGCTTGTTGGAAATGCAAAAGTTGAATCTGGTGATGAAGAAAGATTTTTTCCAGTTTATGGAATACCTCAAGAAGGACTAGGGCTTTATTTTGAAACAGGTTCTTTAAAAATAGAAGACGGAAGAGTTTTTGAAAAAGAGGGTGCTAAAGAAGTTATAATCGGTAATAACTATAAATCAAAAAATATTTTTAGTAAACCAATAAAAACAGGGGACACAATTTTAATTAATGGTGTGGAATTTAAAGTTAAAGGAATTCTTGAACTTATTGGGAACCCAGACGATGATAGAATTATAATGATGTCTGCAAAAGATATGGAAGAACTTTTTGATACTAAAAATAGAGTAGATTTTATTATGGTGCAAACAAATGATGGAGAAAATATTATAGATGTTGCTGAACGAACTAAAAAGAAACTTCAAAGATTTAGAAATGTCGATGATAAAACTCAAGACTTTGTTATTTTAACTCCTGAAGAATTATTAAATTCAATCGATACAATATTAACAATTATTACTGCCTTTTTGGGAGGGATTGCTGCGATTTCATTATTAGTTGGAGCAATTGGAATTACCAATACTATGTATACGAGTGTTTTAGAAAGAACTAAAGAAATCGGAACTATGAAAGCAGTTGGTGCTAAAAACGAAGATATACTTATTATTTTTTTAATTGAAAGTGGAATGATAGGATTGATTGGAGGAATTTTAGGAATTGGTTTAGGTATTGGAATATCAGAGGCAATTGAATATATTGCTATTAATTTACTAGGTACAACCTTATTACAAACTGCCTATCCCCTATGGTTAATTATAAGTTGTTTAACCTTTGCATTTTTAACCGGTTCAATTGCTGGAAGTTTACCTGCTTGGCAAGCATCAAAAACAAATGTTGTTGACGCATTAAGATATGAATAGGTAAATTGAATATAAGTAAATTTAAAAAGTAAACTTACTGATTAAGATAATTAAAAAAGAAGATGGTAACTAAATGTATGTATTGTTCCAAGGAAATTTCTAAGGACGCACCAATAGAAGTTTGTGAACGTTGCGGAGTTGGAGTTTGGGGCCCAAACATGTTTAATGCAATTAAAAAAAACATGCAACAAGAGCGAGAAAAAGGAAATATAAATTAAGCAAAGACTTTTTAAAGGCACTATTTCTAAATTAATAATAGTGATTATACTTAATTACTTAAATTTAAGATGGTCAGACGAAAACCTGTACGCGAGCGTGGCAAAATCAAATTTAGTGAATACTTTAAAGTTCTAAATGAAGGAGATAAAGTTGCAGTTGTTCGAGAGAGATCAGAAACTGGAAGTTTTCCAAAAAGAATACAAGGACGGACAGGAGTTGTTACTGGAAAACGAGGAGCTAGTTACATAGTAAATTTAAAAGAATTAAATAAAGCAAAAACATTCATAATTCAACCAATACATCTTAAAAAAATAGGAGTAAAAAATGATAATTGAAATGAAACCACTTACAATAGTAGAAACCGAAAAAATGGTAAAAGAACATGAAGGAGATGAAAATCTTCAACCTTATTTTAAAAAGTTTGTCAAAGTAAAATTAAAAGATGTAGAGCCTATGAAAAAAGAACTTGAAGGTCTCAACAATCATAAAATAAAAAATGAACACATAGTAAAGATTATAGATATGTTGCCTAAAGATGCGTCAGATATCCACAAAATCTTCATAGACATAAGTTTAGACGAAAATGAAATTAAACAAATTAACGAAATTGTTGCAAAATATAAATAACAGCAAAAATGAAACAGAAAGAAGAATATGCGATAATACTAGACTACCTTCCATATGGTTATCCTCTGGAAGGAAAAATGATGCCCATAGCGCAGGCTATTGGTGAAACAAATCTTACTTTGCTTCAATTAATTCCAAGAAAAGGAATTACACTTCAATTGAAAGAAAAAGTGTATATTGGCGAAGGAAAGAGAGAAAAGATATATTACATCCTTGGGAGATTGCCAAGTGAGAAAATGACTGAAAATGCAAAATATCAGTTAGAAGAATTTATTAATAAAACAATAGATGAAAAAGAAAAAGAATTTATTGAATTCTTTAACACATCTACTGCAATCAATACAAGAATGCATCAAATTGAATTGCTCCCAGGATATGGTAAAAAACATATGAAAGAAATTTTAGAATCAAGAAAAGAAAGAAACTTCGAATCATTTGAAGATTTGAAAAAAAGAATTCCTAGCTTGCCTGATCCAAAAAATGCTATTCAAAAAAGAATTATTCAAGAACTTACAGGAGGAGAAAGAAATAAACTTTTCATAAACTAAAATGGCTGTAGCATCAATCCCTCAAGAAATAAGAGAAAAACAAGAGAAAGAAAGAAAAATGTTTGCTTCACTAGTAAGAATTCATTCTACTGATCTTCCTGGAGAAAAAAATATTTATGGAGGCTTAGTTAGAATTAAAGGTGTTTCATTTTCTATGTCAAGCGCTCTTTGTCACAACCTTAAACTTAATAAAAATAAAAAAGTTCAAGAATTAAGTAAAGAAGAAATTAAAAAAATTGAAGATGCAATAAAAAATCCGAATGTACCTGATTATTTTAAAAATCGAAGAAGAGATCAAGAAACAGGTGAAACAAAACATCTTTCAACAACTGAATTAGATTTACAAAAAGAATTTGATATTAAAAGATTGAAAAAAATTAAATCGTATAAGGGATTAAGACATTCAAAAGGATTACCTGTGCGAGGGCAAAGAACAAGAAGCCACTTTAGAAAAAGAGGTAAAAATAAAGTTGTAGGAGTTAATAAGAAAAAATGATTAGAAAACATAAACAATTTGAAAGGCCAAGAAAAGCATTTGATATTGTGAGAATTAAATCTGAAAATAAAATTGTTACAAGATATGGTCTAAAAAATAAAAAAGAAATATGGAAAGCTCGTGCAAAATTAAATCGTATTAGAAAAAGAGCTAAAAAACTAATTAATGCTGATCAAGGAGTGCAACAAGAATTTGTAGATAAATTAAATAAATTGGGATTCAAAATTGAAAATGTTGTTGATGTTTTAGCCTTAACAGAAGAAGATATATTGAAAAGAAGATTACAAAGTGTTCTTGTTGAAAAGAAAATTGCAACAACTCATAAAGGAGCTAGACAATTGATAACTCACAAGCATACTATGATCGAAGGGAAAATTGTAAATATTCCTTCTTATCAAGTAAATACTGAAGAAGAGAAAAAAATAAAGTTGTTACAAAAAAATAAAAAATCAAAATTAATTGTTGAAGAATCTAATAAAAATGTTCCTCAAAAAGAGAGTGATGAAACTAAAATGGAGGTTGTAATAAACGCGTAAGATGGAAGAATTAACTCAAGAAATGGAAGAGACAAAAAAGGTTCTTAAGAAAAAAAAGGAACATACTGGAATCTTGCACATTTACTCTTCATTCAATAATACAATTGCAAATGTAACTGATTTATCTGGGAGTACTGTTGCTAGATGTACAGGGGGAATGGTTACAAAACAAGATAGATTAAAAGCAAATCCTACTACTGGAATGTTTATTGCAAAAAAAATGGGAGAAGAACTTAAAGAAATGGGGATTACAAATTTACATGTTAAAATGAGAGGAAAAACTGGCGGAACAGGTGTAGGTCCGGGAGCACATATGATTATTAAGACACTTTCAAAAGATGGAATTAAAATAATAAATATTAATGATATAACAAAATCCCCTCGTGGTGGACCAAAGAAAAAAGGAGGTCGTAGAGGAAGAAGAGTTTAAATACCTCTAAATTAAAAAAATAAGATGGACCAAAATAATGCAGAATTTATTTTAGAAACTAATGAAGAAATGGCGAATGCAATCCGTAGATCTGCTAATGAAATTGAAATTTTAGCTATCGATGAGGTAGAAATTCATAAAAATGATTCTGCACTTTATGACGAAGTATTGGCTCATAGATTGGGATTAGTTCCACTGCAAGCAACTAAAAAACTAGAAGTGTTCAAAGAAGGAGATAAACCTAGTACTAAAAATCAAGCTCAAATTCATATAAAAATCCAAGGTCCGGGGATTGTTTATTCTGGAGACATCAAAGGAGAAGTTAAACCAGTATATGACAAAATTCCTTTAGTTATTTTAGGTAAAGACCAAGAATTAGAATTAATTGCATTTGCAAGATTGGGTTGTGGAAAAGAACATGCAAAATATTCTCCAGGATTAGTTTATTATAGAAACATTTCTGAGATCGTTGTGAAAAATCCTGAAAAATCCATAGAAATTTTGAAGAAAATTGAAAAAAGTTTAACTAGTCCATTAAAAGAAAAAATCAAATCTGGAGAGGTTTACAAATCTACTAGAGATATTGATTATCTTGAAAATTTTTCTGAAGGTGGAGATATTGAAGTAAGACCTGGTAAAGAAGTAGTTATGTTTATTGAATCGTGGGGACAAAAAGACCCTAAAGAAATTTTTAACGAATCAGTTAAAACACTCAATCACAATCTTAAGGGATTATTGAAGGCACTAAAGTAAGCGTGGGAATGCCGGAGCGGTCAAACGGGACACGTTAAGGGCGTGTTAGCTTAGTGCTTACGAAGGTTCGAATCCTTCTTCCCACATAAGAAAATCATGATAAACTCAAATGAAAAGCCAAATAGAAAAAAACTTGAAGAAGAAAACAGATAAAATATTAGTGGAAACTATAATTCTAGGTAAAAAAAATCCTGCTTGGGAAAAAATAATAAAAAAAGTTTCAGGTTCTCGAAGAAAACGTCTGGAATTAAATTTAGATGAAATTGATAATCAAACTAAAGATAATGATTTAGTGATTATTCCTGGAAGGGTTTTGGGGAAAGGAAATATAAAAAAGAAAATTAAAATTTCTGCAATGAAATATACTGAAAGTGCTAAAGAAAAATTAAAAGAATCTAAAATAGAATTTAATTTAATTGAAGAAGAAATTAAATCTAATCCTGAAGGAAAAGGAATTAAAGTTTTAACAAACAATGGAAGATAAAATTATAATTGATGGAACACATGCTACGATGGGAAGATTGGGTAGTTTTGTAGCTAAGCAAGCATTATTGGGTAAAAAAGTAGTTATTGTAAATGCTAATGAAGTTGTAATTGTTGGTAAAAAAGAAGATATTGTTTCTAAATATCAAATTCTTGTTAAAAAGGGAGGATCAAGTCAAAAAGGTCCAAGGATTATTAGAACGCCTGAAAGAATTTTAAAACGAGTTATTAGAGGAATGTTGCCCCATAAACAAATGAGGGGAAGAGATGCACTTAATAATATAAGATGTTATAATGAAATTCCTGCAGAATTTTTAGAAGTAAAAAAAATACGGGCAGGAAAAGAAAAACGGGGAAAATTTATTTTATTAAAAGAATTATCTAGATTATTAAACTAAAATGAAAAATCAAAGATTAGCAATTTCGAGTGGGAAAAGAAAAACAAGTATAGCTAAAACTGTAATTTCAGAAGGAAAGGGAACTGTAACAATAAATAATATTCCTCATACTCTCTTAAATGATTTTCATAGACTCTCAATTGAAGAGCCAATAAGAATTGCTAAAAGCCATTTAAAATCTTTTAATTTTGATATTAGAGTAAAAGTAGTTGGGGGTGGGCGAGAGGGTCAAATTGATGCTGCTCGTTTGTCAATTTCGAAAGCACTTATTGAAAAAACAAAATCTCCTTCATTAAAAAAAGCATTAGAACAATATGATAGACATTTAGTTGTTGCAGATGTTAGAAGAAAAGAAGCATACAAGCCGGGAGATTCAAAGGCAAGAGCTAAAAGACAAAGTTCAAAGAGATAATTATTTTTTAATTTTCAAAGCTTTTCTTATTATTTCCAAATCTTTCTGAACATTTCTAATTTCTTTTTCAGCTAGACGATTAACTGAATAATCATATTCTGCTCTCATTCTATCTCTTTCAGAAGATCTATTTTGACTCATTAAAATTATTGGGGCTTGTATCGCGGCTAAACAAGAAAGAACTAAATTCAAAAGAATGAAGGGAAATGGATCAAATGGGTCTTCAGAAATTAATTTTACATTTACATACATCCAAATAACTAAGAAACCTAAAAATAATAAAATAAATGGCCAGCTTCCACCAAAGGAAGTAAGTCTATCTGCTGATCTCTGTCCAAAAGTTAACTTACTTTTCTTCCCAGGAGAATTATGTTGCTTTGAATCTAAAAAATATTTATTAGAAGAAATATTTCCTAAAGGATTTATTTTAATATTTTCCTCTATTTTTTTAAGCGTACCCATTACAATCAATATTAAAAGATGTATTTAAATTTTCCTTTTCAATAAGTTTTTATATAGTTAATCACTTATTTTATTATGACTTTAAAAAAATTGAGTGGAGCGATAATTATTTTTATTCTAGTGATTCTTGGAGGAGGAGTAATTTATTCTAACTTAGAGGGCTGGAGCTTAGTTGATGCGATTTATTTTAGTGCTGTAACGATTACTACCCTCGGATATGGAGATTTTGTTCCTCGAACAGGAATTGGAAAGATATTTACAATTTTATTTTCTGTAAGTGGAATTGCAATTGGACTTTATATTCTAACTGTAATTGGGACCTCGATTTTTACAATAGATTTGCATAGAAGAGTAAAGGTTTTAATTTTGAAAAACGGAAGAAAATTTAATGTTGAAAAATTAAGTGTTGGAATGGTGACTTCATGGAAACAAGGGAAAAATGAAGTTTTTACAGGAGTAATTAATGAAATTGGATTGGATTATGTTAAACTTCATGTTGAAAAGAAAAATGAAATTTTGGTTCCGAAAAAAGATCAAAAAATTTTAATTATTAGTTCTGAAGGCAGACTAAGAAAATATGAAAATTAAAGTTTTATCTATTTTAGCAGTTATTATTTTATTTTTATTCTTGATATTTCTAATTTCTGATCAAAATTTAAGTAATGAAAACGTCCTTGTAACTAAGATTATTGACGGAGATACAGTAATTGTACAGGGAGGAGAAACAATAAGATTGCTTGGAATTGATTGTGATGAACGTGGAAAAGAGTGTTATACTGGAGCTAAAAACAGAATTGAAGAGATTCTTTTGAATCAAGAAGTTATATTGGAAAAAGAATCTGAAGACAAAGATATTTATGGAAGAAGTTTAAGGTACATATTTCTTAATGGAGAAAATATAAATTCCAAAATGGTTAAAGAAGGATATTGTGTTGCGCGTTTTCCACAAGAGAGTAAATATAAAAAGGAAATTGTTGAAGTAGAGGGATTTGCAATTTCCAATAAAGTTGGATGTAAATGGTCAAATATTTAAAAATAGGATATCAAAAAATATTAATAATCTCTTTTATAGTTTTATCAATACTCTTTCTATTATCTTTTTTATTTCATAATAATAATAATAATTCAACAAATAAAGTTTGCTTTAAAGAAAAATGCTTTAAAGTTGAAATTGCAAATAATGAAATGAAAAGGTCACAAGGGTTAATGTTTCGTCAAATTTTAAGCGAAAATGAAGGAATGTTATTTGTTTTTCCAAAAGAAGACAATTATAATTTCTGGATGAAAAATACTCTAATTCCTCTAGATATTATTTGGATTTCAAAAAATGAAGAAATTGTTTTTATAGAAAAGAATGTTTTGTCTTGCAAAGAAGATCCTTGTCAAATTTATACTTCTCCTAAAAAAGCATTATATGTTTTAGAAATTAATTCTGGACAAACTGAAGAAATTGGAATTAATATTGGGGATAAAATTATGATTTCATAAGGTTATCTAAAGGAGATGCAATTTTTTTTAACTCTTCTTTAGAGATATGGGTATAAATTTGAGTTGTGCTTAAATCGGCATGACCTAAAAGTTCTTGGATTTTTCTAATATCTACTCCGGATTCAAGTAAATGGGTTGCAAAACTATGTCTTAGGGTGTGAGGATGAACCTCTTTTTTTATATTTGCTTTTTTAGCAGTTAATTGAACAATTTTTTGAAGATTTCTTGAACTAAGTTTTCCTTTCGGTCCGGAAAATAATAAATTTTGATTTAAATCTGTTTGGTGTTTTATTTGTTTTAATAAATCTTTTTTTAAAAAATTAGGAATATTAAAAATACGATCTTTATTTCCTTTAGCTTGTCTTATATAACCTATATTTTCTTCAAAAACTAAGTCTTTTAATTCTAAATTAATAATCTCTGAAACTCGCATGCCTGTTGCATAAAGTAAAGAAAGCATAAGTTTACTTTTTTTCGTTTCACAGCTATTCAATAAAGATTTAGTTTCATCAGTAGTCAAAACTGTGGGAAGTTTTTTTTCTCTTTTCGGACGTTTAATGTTTATAGTGGGGTCAAACTTCAAAAGATTTGAATAAGCATATTTAATTGCTGACAAAAAAAGAATAGTTGAAGAGGCCGCCCTATTTTCTAACTTTTCAGAAAGATATAATTTAATGTCATCTTCTTTTACTTCAAGAGGGTGTTTATTTAAAAAAATTAAAAGAGAATCGTTAGCTTTTAGATAATTTTTAAGAGTGTGAGGAGAATTTTTTGAGATTTTTAATTCAATTTGTAATTTTTTTAAAAAATCCTCTTTTTCCATAAAATAGGTTATGCGAACAGTTATATAAATTTTTTTATAGAGAAATAAAAAAGAGATTTATTAAATTTCAATTAACGAGTTTTAATAAATTCTTTTAATAATTTAATTACTTCTTCTTTTGAAGCTGGAAGGAATGTAATTGAACCTGCATTTTTATGACCGCCACCTTCAACAAAAGCAGAGGGAAGTTTTTTATTAATATAGTTAATTAATTCATGAACTGAAAAATTTGATTCATCTGTTGCTCGAAGAGTTATAGCTGTATTCATAATTCCAGCAGTTACTAAACTTGTTAATTTTTTTTCTTCTTTGGCATAATCATGAACCATCCCAATTGCTCTTCCAGGCTTTGGGAAAAAACCGAATCCGGGAAATGTTTTATCTATATCTATCGTTTGTAAATTTGTTTTACCAACTTTTTCTATTTGTGCTGTTGATTTTCCGATTTCAAGTCCTTTTTTGTCTAACTTATTAATATATGGTGCTAACAAACTTACTAACGCTTTTTGTTTTTCTCTTGGTTCTCCAAAAAGAACTTCGATGTATTCTCTTGCTTCCATAAATTTTAATTTGGCTGAAATAAAGTCGATAACAGTAGAAATATCTTTCAACAATTCTTTTGAGTAACCTTCTTTTTTTGCAATTTTTATATAATCTTCTACTGCTTGTAAATTAGAAATATCAATTCTATCTGCTAAACCTGCCATAGCTGCAATCTGTTCTATGTTTTCTACATCTGGGTTGATGAATCTTGCTAATTCTGTGCACAACATTCCTGCTGAGAAATGAGATCCATCTTCTCCAACAAGAAAAGGATTTATATGGACGAGGACTTCTTTTGAAATAACATCTTCTTCAAAAAGATGGTGATCAACTACAATGAAATCCATTCCGTGAATTTTACCTTGTTGAATTGCCATTAAATCTTCTGAAGAGGAACCATTATCTGCAATAATTATTAACGGCATTTTATTAGAAAATTTTGCTACATTCCTCAAAGAATTTGCTGTGTCTCTAATTGAATCATCAATCTCATAAAAAGGAGCTGAACAGGGAGCTCGAGTATAAAATTCCCAAGCAGCTTTATTAGATAAATGTTGTTTTTCAATTAAAGGTAAAATTGCACGTTCTAATGTGAATCCCGAAGAATACCCATCTGTATCATTGTGATGTCTAACTATAATAGGTCGATTTTGAGCTATAGCTAAACGAATTTCAGTTGCAGCTTTGATAAAAGGCATTTTTAATTTTTCTAAAATAGGACTATTAATTAAAAATTTTGGAGGATCAACTTCTGCATTTTTGCGCTGAATTAAAGCTATCTCTTTAAATAATAATTTAGTATTTTCATCAGATAATTTAGTTAATTTTGAGATATCTCCTTCTAATTCGTCGCGGAATTCTTCTATTTTAACAATAACCTCAATAGCATTGCCTTCTTCCACCTCTGGAAAGGCTCTTGCTCCGGGCCCTTCAAATGCTTTTAAAGGTAAGGTGCCGGTTCCATCAGTTAAATAAAATACAGTTGGACCGCCTGTTTGCATTATTCTGTCCACAATTCCAGATAAAGAAACTATCTTTCTTGTATGTTCGAAGGTAATTTCTGAAATCTTTATTTTAGAGATTGAACTATCAAAAAATTTAGCAGGTTTGTTTTTAAATCCTGAAAATTTATCTTTTTTTTGAAATGATTTATTTTGTTTATCTTTTTTAGATTTCATTTATTGAAAACAACTAGAGAGGTTAAAAAGGTTATGGTTTTGATTTAATTAAGAAATCGGAACACTTAAAAAGGATCATTTATTGAAATTAAAGTGTTGGGTAGGATTAGTCTTATTCTTCCGAATTAGAATGAAGAACAAAATCGGTAAAGGCGATAAAGTCAAGGTAGAATACAAAGGAAAATTAGAGAGTGGAGAGGTATTTGATAGTTCTAAAGCTTCTGGAAAATATTTGGAATTTGTTGTAGGTGATAAGCAAGTGATTTCTGGTTTTGAAGAAGCAATTATAGGGATGGAAAAAAGAGAGGAAAAGGAAATTACCTTAGAAAAAGAAGACGCTTATGGAGAATATAAGGAAGATTTGAAAAAATCTGTTGCAAGAAGTGTCTTACCAAAAGAACAAGAGCCTAAAAAAGGGATGACCTTAGTAATAGGGACTCCAGAAGGTTATCAAATTCCTGCAAAAATCGTAGATGTTGAAGAAGATAAAATTGTGATTGATTTAAATCATCCTCTTGCTGGAAAGAAATTAATATTTAAAATAAAAATTTTGGAAGTTGAAAAAAATTCTAAATAGATTGTAAGGAGGAACAAAATGAAGCTATATGTTGGTAATTTATCTTGGTCAATTAATGACGCTAAGTTAAAAGAAATCTTCTCAGAATTTGGAGAAGTTTCTGAAGCAGTAGTCATTATAGACAAATTTTCTAAAAGATCGAAAGGATTTGGATTTGTAACTTTTGAAAATGATGAAGATGCAAAAAAAGCAGAATCATCTTTGAATGGAAAAGAAGTTGACGGACGAGAACTTAGAGTTAATGAAGCAAAACCTCGAGAAGAATAAGTAGGTTTTATTTTTTTATTTTTTTATTTTTTTATTTTTTATTTAATCAAAAATGAGGTTTGATAGGAAATATCCTGCAAGAGTAATTCCTGGGATATATGTAAATGCTAGAGTGCATTCCAATAAAGTATAACTTGTTGGAGGAGTAATATTAATTAAATTGATCCAAACCATCTAAATTAGCTATTTTTGCGATAATCTTTCTATCTTCTTCAGAAGCATTTTTGTATATCTCAACTAATTTTATCTGTTAAATTTTCTAATCTTTGAAGAGATTCTTTATCCATAAAATTTTAAAGAACAGAAGTATTTATCTTTTTAGATAATATTTGGAGTGTTTAGATAGTTGTTTAAACAGAAAAATTTGTTAAATAAGAAAAATTTAATTTTTATTTGAAGGAACAAACCATCTTGAGAAAAATAACTTTATTCTATTGATAAAAGTGTTTCCTTTAATAGTTATCTGGTCTGAAGTATAAGCAGATGAAAAAGAGGCTAGTTGGTCTTGAGAGTTAAGAATTGAGTTCAAAGTTTCTTCAGAAGTTGAAACTAAATAGGTTACTTTTCCAGTTGATTGAGTTGAAATTCCTGAGATTTGTTTATTTGAAATAATAACATAAAATACAGAAGTTGTTTCATCATTTAATTTAATAGATGTTTCAATATTTCCGTTGCCCACTAATGAACCAATTGCTCCAGGCAAGTTGATTGGACAGGTGTTTAATTGGGTGTTTAAGGAATCTAAATTAGTTATTAAATCTTGGAGGTTAGAAAATGAAATGTTGTTTGAACAATCGGCTGTTTGAGCAATAACTAAAGAAGTTGAGATTAACAACAAAGCCAAGATAAATATTAAACTCTTTTTCATAGGTATTCAAAAGAAAAGAGGTATTTAAAATTTTTGGAATATTTTAGAAATTAGGAAAGAGAGATGTTTATTTTTTACTAACTACAATCCTTTTTTTATTGTTTATATACACTACATCATCTATGCTAAAAGTTTTAGGTGTTGATAGGAAGTTTTAGCTAACTGGTAAAAGAAAATTTAAGAAAAAGATTGAAGTCTTAGAAAAGTTTATTAATGAAATTGGATTATAATATTTATGAAAAGTAAGTTAGCAATAAGTAGTTTTATCCTTGGATTGATAGGATTATTAATAATAGTATTAGGGTTTATTTAAGGGGAACAAGGACAGATAAATAATATAATAATTGGTGCAGTAATAGGAATAGCTATACCCTTAAGTCTTATAGGGATAGTTACTG
Organism: Candidatus Pacearchaeota archaeon CG10_big_fil_rev_8_21_14_0_10_30_48; assembly: GCA_002763155.1. Lineage (GTDB taxonomy): Archaea > Nanobdellota > Nanobdellia > Pacearchaeales > GW2011-AR1 > JACPLR01. The sequence goes on from PFCU01000046.1 coordinate 23,955, forward strand.
CGATAATTTCTTTAACTTTAATTTATATGAAAGGATTTGAAGGAAAGTGGTTTGCTATCTTAGGATTAATTATTTCAATAATTGCCTTAGGGTTAATAGTTACTGGATTCCTAATGATCTTTTCGACGCCATTTTTTTAGTCAAAAACCAGTGAAAAACAGCTAAAATAACGACTTCGCATAATACATCTTGTGCGTAGTTTTAAGTGCTTTTTATGGTTTATATGGGTTTTTTACCA
>PFCU01000042.1 GCA_002763155.1 Candidatus Pacearchaeota archaeon CG10_big_fil_rev_8_21_14_0_10_30_48
ATATTTTATTTGAAACAGAAGTTCAAGCAGGAACTTACATCAGAAAATTAATTCATGATTTAGGAGAAAAAATTGGAGGGGCACATATGTTAGAATTACGAAGAACACAAGCATCAATATTTAAAGAAAAAGAATCGATAAAAATATATGAATTTCTCGAAGCGGTTGAAGAATATAAAAAAGGCAACGATAAAAAATTAAGAGCTATACTTATTCCAGGAGAAATAATTAAAGAGGTTCTTCCAATAGTTCAAATCAAAAAAGAATACTTACAAAAATTGCATCATGGTTTTCCAATAATTAAAGAATATTTATTAGAGGACATAAAAAACATAAAATTTAACGAAGGGGAAAAAATTGTAGCTTTCCAAAATCAAACATTCATTGGTATCTATGAAATAACTAATAATAAAGGAAATTTTGCCAAACCAGAATTTATTTTACAACCAATCAAATAATTTATAAACAGCACTAATTAAAAATACCTATGAAATTCAAACTTTTCCATGAAAATGAAACAAGTAAAGAAAGAGTGAAAGAATTTTTAGATAGAACTAAAGATGAAAATCCCCTACATAATGAGGAAAACAGAATCCTTCCAGGAATGTATGTATTACATCTTTTAACTCCATACATTTCAAAACCAATTACCGGATTAGATATAATTTTTGAAAAATTTTCTTTATTTCCTGCAACATTAGAAACTCAAATTGAATATTTAGAGGATAGAACAAATTTTGAAATTGTGAATGAAAGAGATAGAGCAAAATATTCTTGCACAATTTTTCATCAAAATTCTTCGAGAATTTCAAATTCAAAAAAATTAGACGCTATTTTTAAAATTCCGGGAGCAGTTCAAAGAAGAGTTCAAGGAACTGATTTATTTCCAAAAGGAACAATTGGAATCTATAACAGACAATCAATATCATTCAATGGACATAATTCTCATGAAATGGGAGAGCTCACATTTGAAAATATTCAAAAAAATGGAAAAAGAGGATTAAATATTAATTTAAGTTATAATTCAGAAGGAAAAATAATTGCAGAAGGAACTACTTTTGCAACAGTTATTGATGAAAGAGTTATTTATCGAGCTATCAAAGAATCTCAAAAAAAGGGGTTCTGGTGAAAACATTTTGATTTCCATCTTCTTGGAAACTCAGTGCAAAAAATAGGGCAGGTTTTTCGACGAAGTCGAAATGTTAGAGGGAAATTAGAAATCAAAATAAATTCAAAGAAATAAGAGGTTTCACCAAAGCCAAAAAAGGTTAAACTTATTAATCTAATTCTCAATAAATTAAGATGAGAGAATTTATTTATTTTTCAAATAGTGCAAGAACAACCGGAAATTTTAATTCTGAAAAATTAATGGATGCTGGCAGAATGGACATTGCAATTCACACTCTAATCAATGCATTATTTCTAAGTCATAAAATCAGAGAAGACACAAAAATCCATCTTCTTTTTAACGGTCCTCCAAATCCTCCTCAACATTTAGAAATCTTTCCCGAAGGAAGAAAATCATCTGGAGAAATCACTCTAAGTAAAAAAAATGTAGCAGGACTAATTAAAAAAATGCTTTTCCGAGCAAAGAGAGACAAAAAAGTCATTGTTGAACCCGGATATGAAATAGAAAAAAAATCAATTTTCAAAGTATTAAATGATTTGATTGAAGAGGGAAAAGAAATTTACATTTTAGATGCAAAAGGAGAAGACATAAGAAAAATAAAATTCAAGGACAACCCTGTATTTGTTCTAGCAGATCAAGACGGCTTTCCTCATAAAGAACTCAAAAAATTAAAATCTCTAGGAACAGCAATCTCCGTCGGCAAACTAACATATTTCGCAAGCCAAGTAGTTACAATTGTCAATAATGAATTAGATAGACAGAAAATTTAATCCTCGTAAATAATTCCATCGGAAGATACATACCCTCTCTTCTGGCTATTAACACCTACAACAATTCCATCATCAAGTAATAATTCTAAAAGATTATTATAACTCCCATCACATTTTTTGGCATAATCATCTAAATCAAAACCTTTAATATTTGGTTCAAGACGATAAAACATGGGGACTCCTTGTCTTGAATAAAAAAATATTTGCGCTTTAGGTTTTCTCATTTAAACTGGATTATCTTTATACTTTTAAATGTTATCTCTTCAATCATTTACTTTCTATCAAAATATATTGAAACCAATATTAATTTTACCACATCAATTAACATAAAGTAATTAAATAAAGAAGTTAGAAATCATATTCAAGCTTTCTTAACACTAGCTACAAGCTTCTCAGATTCTTTTTCAATAGCACTAATCGCATCTTCTATTGCTTTTTTAGCAGTCTTACCTTTAGTCTCAACTTTCAAAACTACTGGTTTACTGGGATGATCTCTCTTCCAAGCAACAAATTCAACAGCAGAATCTTTATTAAGAAAAACTCTTAAAATTTCAGCAAGAGTAAGATTCTGTATAGCTACTTCAATTTCATTTTTATCATGCTTTAAAACTTCATATTCCATGATATATGAATAAAGAATCGGTTTTTAAAACTTTTGATTTTCATCATCTATGTCAATAATCTCAATTTCGTCTCCAATTTCATCTTCATCTTCGTAAAAGTCGCCAATTGTTCTTTCTTTTTTTAATTTCAATAAATCTCCAGTTGTAACACTTGTCAAATCTGCCTTGTTTATATCAAAACCTTTTTCAGAAATTCCGTCAATTTTCTTAAAATTTTTCCTTAATTGAACACCTAAAAATTGCTCCAGCTTACTTATGAATTTTTCATAACCTTCAGGCAATTCTCCCTTTTCAGCCATAGAAATCAAAATCTCAGGCTCTGCAATAAGCTCAGACAATTGTTTAGGAGATAACTTCTTCATCCGTCTACCTTGCTGAATAGTCCAATGAAAATTATCAACTAAATCAGAATAATCCTTTTTTTTAACCTTGGTCAAAATAATATCTTCCAATTCCTCATCCAAAGCCTCTGTTTCAGGATCTACTTTTTTCTCCCTATTATTTTGAGATTCTTTATTTCCATAAAACCGATGTTCTGCTTTTATTTGTTCAACTGTAACTTTCTGGATAATTGGATAATTATTCATCCTCAAACATCTTCTACAAGAATTTTTAACTCCATCCTCAGTAATAGCTTCAAACAGCCTATCTTTCTCCCCACAAAGCTCACAATAATCTACCATAAAAAAAATCAGTAAATCCTATTTTTATTCTTTTATATACTAAAGATGTTGTTCAATTTCATCTATACTTTTTACACCTCTAAGTTTAATATCTCCATCAATCAAAATTTCCAAAGGCTCCTGAATAAAATATTTATCTTTCAAATCTTTAATTACCTCGCTATCTAAATCAACATCAAAAGAATAAATTACCAAATTATCATTTCGTCCATAAACTGTTCCAAGCATTCTTCCTAAATCCTCGCTATGAGTTAAATATTTAAGGTCATTAGAATAAAAGAATAAAATCGTATGAATATTCTTTCCACATTCCTGATTAATTAAATTAACAAATTCAAAATGTTCTAAAAGAATCAATGAATAAAACTTCTTCCTCTCTAAAACTCGTGCATCCTCTTTTCCAAATTTTCTTTCCAAGTCATCAATAATTCTTCCTTGAAATCCTAAATCTTCTGAAATCTTCCTATAAGCATCATCTGAACATATCTCCTGTCCAAAAAGACTATATCCTAATTTATCTTCAAAAATCTTATAAGCCAATTGGTCCTGTAAATTAGAAATTCTCTGGTATTCTAAATAAGACAAACTATTAACTATAAGAAACCCTCCAAAAAATAAAACAGTTCCGATAATAAATGCCAAAACATATCTTCGACCACTTTGAATACTGCGATTAACCATAAGTCATAAAAAATTATTTAGCTTAAATAAATTATGATAGTAGAATTATTGGAGTTAAATTACCGCCATTTAACATCACGATTAAATATTACATAAATTATTGAAAGTGTCCACCAAAATCCAAACAACAACGCAAAAAACATAAAAAACAAAGGAAGACTAAATTGCCATCCTTTTATCGGTCCCAAATTTTTAGCCGCATAAATTAAATAAGCTCCAATTACAAGAACAAAAATACCAATAAAAATTACAATAGGATTAGTAAAAAACAAAAATGCCCATCTCTCCAAAATATACAAATTAAAGTTTAAAAGATTAGGAAAATCAAAATTAATACTTTTTAAAAATAAAACTTCATCAACTACATTAAACATTGTTTTGAAAAATAAATAAACCGTTACAAAAACGCTGAAGAAAATACTAATCCAAGCAATAGGAAAAACGAACATTCCCAAATCTCCATATTTTGGCCCAAAGATTTTCCGATATTTCCAAGTATTTTTCATCAATCCAACATACCATCTTCTTCTTTGTTTCAATAAATCATAAAATCTCGTCGGGGCAATAGTGTAAACTGGAGCGGAAGGAACGTTTTCAATGATATAATGATTATACTGAATACGCAAAGCGACTTCTAAATCCTCAGTCAAATTACCTACCTCATAACCTCCATACTTATCAAAAAATTCTTTTCTATAAGCAGAAAAAGCCCCAGGAGTAATATGTATTGCATTAAGTGAAGCAAATGCCTTTCTCAAAAAAAGACCCATCAAATATTCCATATACTGAATTCTTTGCAAAAAACTTTTCGGTTGATAAATTGTAATTCCAGGGCTAACACACATAACTTCAGGATTTTTAAAATGCCGAACCATTTTTTTCAAAGCCTGTGAATCAACAAAAGTATCAGCATCCATACTTACAACAATTTCTCCTCGAACTTTCGTCAAGGCAAAATTCATCGCCGTAGCTTTCCCACCATTTTTTTTATGAAAAATCTTAACATTTTTCCCGGCATATTTTCTAGCAATTTCTAAAGTATTATCACTAGACCCATCATCAACAAACACAATTTCAAATTTATTCTTAGGATAATCAACTTTCAAAATAGAATCAAAAGTTCTCGCAATAGATTTCCCCTCATTAAACGCCGGAATCATAATTGAAACAAAAGGCAATTCGGAATCCTCATAAAGTAATTTATCTTTACGCCGATTAGAAAAAAAGCTCAGTGCGTAAAAACTCGTGGCTATCAATCCAATATATATTGATAAATAAATGACTACCTTAATCAGTT
>PFCU01000017.1 GCA_002763155.1 Candidatus Pacearchaeota archaeon CG10_big_fil_rev_8_21_14_0_10_30_48
TGTGGTGGATCATCCTTTTAAGTGGCATGATGAAAATTTCAAAATGATTTTCCCTTCATTCGAAGATTATATTAAAAAACTAAAAATTTTTGAAAATGATAAATATTTTTCAGATCTTACAAAAAAAGTAGAAATCTTAATAAAAAATCCAAGTTTAAGAAGGAAAATGGGTGAAGCAGGATATATGGAAGTTAAAAAAGGAAAATTCTCAATAGAAAAAAGGAATAAAAAACTGGAAAAAATTTATAGAGATTCTATAAAATCTTAATTTTTCTTTATCTTTGTTAAATCTTTAATCAAATTCCAATCTTCTTTTTTAAGTCCTCCAGACCAAATCAAAACTCCAAAGTAAATTATTATTCCTAAGATAACTTCAATTATTCCCGCGAAGAGGTTTATGTCCACATAAGAATTAAAGGTGTATAAAAAAATTCCCATAACTAATATAGATAAAATTGGTTTTCTAAGTCCAATTCCTTTTGTTTGAATCCCAAGATCTTTTTTAGAATAAAATATTAAAATCCCAAGTAAGAGTAATCTGCTAATTGCAGTAGCAAATCCAACTCCGGCGATTACTTCAAGAGGGTTTGAGATAAAAAGTTTTATTGCAATATAATTTAAAACAACATTTACAACTAAAGAAATTAAAACCGCATTACTAACAATTTTTGGTTTTTCCTTTGATTCAAGAATTATTGAATATAATGAAATTAAGGGAGTAGTAATAATCAAAAGAGAAAGGAAGTAAAAAGAAGAAATTGCTGGAAGGTATAAATTCCCATAAACTATAAAGATAAGGTATTTTGCAATAAAGATTGCTCCAACTGTTGCAGGAATTGAAAAAATTAGAATATATCTTATTGTTTTTTGAAATCCCCTAATAAACCTTTTTTTATAGATTTGGGTAAAAATTGGAAGAAAGAGAGTGGACAAAGGAAATAAGGAAGCAATTGTAAGAATAAGACTCATAGAGACTCGGTAGTAACCTAGATATTCAGTTCCAACAAATCCTCCCAGCATTAGAGTATCAATTGAACCAAAAAAAGCAAGCGAAAGCGTTGCAACAACCATATATTTCCAATAATTGTTTATTTTTGATTTATTGATTTTTTCAGTTTTTCCAATTAAAGATTCTTTATCTCTTTTAATCAATACTAAAAATGAGATTAGTAATGTTAAAAAACTCGAAAAGAAGAATGCAAGGAAAAGTCCAGAGATTTTAAGTTCACTTGTAAATAAAAGAATTGCAATTATAGAAAAACCAATTTTTGAAATTTGAGAAAACAAATCAAAAAAGACAGTTGGTTTCAAATCCTTTCTTGCAACAAAGAAAACTCCAAAAAATTCTCTAAATGATTCTGAAAGGATAAATAAACAAGAAAAAAGTAGGGGATAATAAAGAAGAGGATTATTATAAATTGTAAAGGAGAGGTACTTTGAGATTCCAAGAAGAACTACAACTGCAATTAAGACTAACATTAATTTTCTCTTTATAAAAAATCTCCCATAGCTTCTTCCCATTTTTTTATTCTTTTTTCCTAATGAGTCAGAAATGTACCTTATTGAGGTATTTGTAATCCCTAAATCAGTAAAAGTTAGAGCAATTGTGATTATTGAAAGAGCAAGAGCATAAACTCCAAAAAGTTCGGGTAAAAGTAATCTTGCAATAATAACGGTAAAGATAAGTCCTCCCAATTTTAGTATAATCAAAGAAACCATATTATAAATTGTCCCTTTGGTAGCAATTTCAGATAAATTTTGATATTTTATCTTTTTTTTCATAAATATTTAAAAGGTATTGGACTTTTTAAAAGAAATGGAAATAATTCAAAAATTTAACAGTTTTTTAGATAGGTCTCTTTCAATTGAGATTATCAAAACAAGACCTAAGGAAGCAATAAAATTTGCTAAAAAATATTTCAAAGGAAAAATGATCACAGCCATAGAAATTGGAGTTTTAAGGGGGGAGAATTCCAAAGAAATTTTAAAAAACTTAAAAATAAAAAATTTATACTTGGTTGACCCTTGGATTTCTTATGAGGATTATTCAAAATCTGAACCAGAAAGGACCCAAGATTCACTAAATATTGATTTCAAAGTGTGTAGGGCAAATTTAAAGAGATATCTAAAGAAAATAATTTGGATAAAAGATTATTCTGAAAAGGCAATAACATCAATAAAAGAAAAAGTTGATTTTATTTATGTGGATGGAAATCATGAATATAAATATGTAAAAAAAGATCTAAATTTATACTGGGATTTATTAAATAAGGGAGGAATTCTTTCGGGACATGATATTCAGTACGTGGGAGTTTCAAATGCAGTTTTGGAATTTGCAAAAGAAAAAAAGTTAGAAGTTCATTTTGGAGAGAGAAGAGATTGGTGGATAATAAAAAAATAAAAATGAGAATTCAACTAGATTTTAAGATTACAAATAAAATGCATAGTCTTTATCAATCTTATTTTTCAAATCCTCCTTTTGGAGTAGAATATTTTAAATCAGAATTTAGGGGAATAAATAAAAGATCATTTGGATTTTTTAAAAAAGTTTATCATTTATTAAAAAATTTAGGTTTTTTTCATCAAAAGGTAATTGATAGATTAAATGATTCTCTAAGAAAAGATTTAAATTTTGATTTAATTCATTTTGCAAACCATCTCGGAAAGACCAATAAAATTTTTGTTATAGATTATGAAACAGTTGGATCATTCATTGGAACAGATTTTCATAATCAAAAATTTAAAAATAGTCTCATAAAAATTTTAAATAAAAAGAACCTTAAATTTTTTCTTCCAATAAATAAAGAGGCTTTAAAATCTTTTAAACTTTTTTTTGGTGATTCAATAAAGAAAAATCAAGAAGTAATTTATCCGGTTACATTCATTCCAAAAAAATTTAGAAAGACAGTCAATAGGGAAAATCTTGTAGTTTTTGCTGGATCAAGCAATATAAGAAATGAGGATATTTTTTACGCAAAGGGAGGGTATGAGACTCTTCTATCTTTTGAAATTTTAGCAAAGAAATTTAAAAATTATAAATTTGTTTTTATAGGAGATATTCCAGGGAACATAAAAATTTCTAAGGAAGAAAATATAATTCTAAAGGAAGTAGTTCCAATAGAAGAACTTTATGGGATTTTAAACAAATCAAAAATATTTTTACAACCTTGCTATTCAACTCCAGCCATGATGTTTTTAATTTCAAGGTGGTTTAAACTTCCAATTGTAACTTATGATTTTTGGGCAAACAAGGAATATGTAAATTATCAAAATGGAATTTTGATAAATCCTGAAAAAACAGACGCATTAAAAAATTTCAATATTCCAATGGTCAACAAAAAAGTAATTAATCAAATAAAAGAAAATTCTAAAAAAAATTCCAAAAGAATTGTAAAAGCAATAGAAAAGTTAATTAAAAATGAAAATCTTATGAAAAAAATGGGAGAAGAAGGATTTAAATTGGTTAGTGAGGGAAAGTTTAGTGTAGAAAACAGAAATAAAAAAATATTAAGAATTTACAGGGAAGCACTAAAATGAAAGGAAAAATTGGAGTTACTGGAGCAAGTGGATTTCTCGGAAACAATCTTGTTAAAGATTTAGCAAATGAAGGGTATAATGTGGTAGCATTTGGTAAGGAATCTGAAAGAAATTTTGAACATCCAAATATTGAATGGAAGATAATGGACCTTAATAATTTTAAAAAAGAGGATTTAAATGGGATTGAAAAATTAATTCATTTTGCTGGAGCTTATAATGCAAATGATGCATTTAGTAAAAATGTAACCATGTTAAAGAAAGTTTTAGAAGCTTCTTCAAGGTCAGAACTAAAATATTTTTATTTAATCTCTACCTATGGAGTTTTTGGGGATAGAAAATATCCTGCAGAAGTAGGTACACCTTATCACCCGCTCGAAGCTTATGCTATGAGTAAAGTTATGGCAGAAGAAGAATTTAAAAAAATTATGTCTTCTGCAAGTTTCAAGGGAATTATAGTAAGACCATGTAGTCTTTATGGGAAGTATGGAAGAAATTTTGTAGACATCATCATAAATAAAATGAAAAAAAATGAAGAGATTCAAATGGTTCACTTCAAAAATCAGTTTTTACATGTTGATGATTTTTATGCTGCAATTAAAAAAATTATTGAAGAAAAAAACTCCCAACCAGAATATAATATTGAAGGAGAAATAATTACCGAAGAAGTTTTAAAAAATATCTTTGAAGAATTAGGGATAAAATATTCTTTAAGTAATCAAATAGCAAGAAGTTATTGGTGTAAAGGTATAGGTGTTCCATTAACTCACACAGTAAGAGATTATTTAAAAAAAGCAAAAGAAGAAAATGACATTTGAATTTGAAAAAACAGCAGTTGAAGGGGTAATTTTAATTAAACCCAAAGTTTTTGGGGATGAAAGAGGATTTTTTCTTGAAACATATAAAAAAGATGATTTTGAAAAAGAGGGAATAATTGGGGATTTTGTTCAGGATAACCATTCAAAATCTAAGGGAGGAGTAATAAGAGGATTACATTTTCAGAAAGGAAAATATGCTCAGGCAAAACTTGTTAGATGTATAAAGGGAAAACTTTTTGATGTTGCAGTGGATATAAGAAAAGAATCACCCACCTATGGAAAGTATTTTGCAGTAACTCTATCTGAAGAAAATAAACATTGTCTTTACATTCCAAGAGGATGTGCACATGGATTTGCAACTCTTAGTGATGAAGTTGAAATGGAGTACAAAAATGACAACCTTTATTCTTTTGAGAATGAGGGGGGTTTAATTTGGAATGATCCCGAAATAAACATTCCATGGCCAATAAAAAATCCAATTCTTTCAGAAAAAGATAAAAATTGGCCAAAACTAAAAGAATTAAATTGATTTTTTAATTAATTCAAAAAAAAAAACAAAACAAATTCAGCAATAATTAAAATTATTTGGAATAAATTAATCAACATTGGAACTTCCCATTCATATGCTTCATGGGAAGGTTTGATTTTCCATGAAAAATTTCACGAAACATTTAAAAAGTAAATTTATCTAATATTAGTAAATAAACTACTAAAATAAAAGAAAAT
>PFCU01000016.1:0-694 GCA_002763155.1 Candidatus Pacearchaeota archaeon CG10_big_fil_rev_8_21_14_0_10_30_48
AAGCAATTAAATTAGGAAATGTTAAAGGAGTTGGAGATGTTTATCAAGTTGGAGCTCCGCTAGACAAACAAATTCAAGCATTTGAAAAAGTAGGAATTAAAGCTCCTTATTTACCTAGTTTAAAACAAGTAGCAAGAATAAGACTTGCAGAACTTTCTAATGATTTTTCAAGAACATCTATAGCACCTATTGCAATAAAAGGAGAGCCAACAATTCTTTCTAAAGATTCTCCATTAATGAATCCTCTAATGGCAAGTTATACTGTTTCTCAACATAAAAATTCAAAATATCCTTTTTTTCAAGGAACAGATATTTATGAACAAGCAAGAAAAATAGCTATAGAAGATAGCTCACTATCTCCTGAAAAAAGAAGAGCAATTATTCTTCCACATAATAAAGATTTTACTCTTACTCTTGAAAATGAAGAAGCAGTATTTCTTTTAGGAGAAACTACTCAAGAGTATTTCGACAAATTTACAAACGGACAAATTAAATTTTATAATCTTAGACAATCAGAAGATAATCAAACACTAATTAATTATCTGTGGTTCAACGATCCATGTTACGGTTCTGGTGTTGACGCTGGGGACTGGAGCTTGGACAACGGTGGCAGGTCTTTCGGGGTGGTTTTTTTTTGATGGAAAAAAGTTTGAAGATAATTTATCTTTTTTATTTTAATTTTTGAGATTTATTT
>PFCU01000016.1:715-20831 GCA_002763155.1 Candidatus Pacearchaeota archaeon CG10_big_fil_rev_8_21_14_0_10_30_48
TAATTATAAAGAGGAAAATGAGGGTAGCAATTAATGGATTTGGGAGAATTGGTAGGGCGATATTTCGGTCAGCGATTGAAAGAAAAATTCCTATCGCAGTTATTAATAATCCCCGAGGGGTTAAGGACGCTGAATATTTATTGAAATATGATTCTATTTATGGGAAATTCCCTGGGAAAGTTGAGACAAAGGGAAGTTATTTAATTGTTAATGGGAAGAAAATCTTAGTTATTAGTCAGAGAGATATTACAAACCTTCCGTGGAGGGAATTGAAAATTCACACAGTTATTGAATCGACTGGGGTTTTCAAGGACAGAAAATCTTTGAATCAGCATTTTAAATCAGGTGCTAAAAAAGTAATTGTAACTGCGCCTTCAGAAGGTATTGATATCACAGTTGTTATGGGAGTTAACGAGGATAAATTAGATAAAAGTGATAAAATTATTTCTGTTGCGTCTTGCACAACGAATGCTTTGGCTCCGGTCACTAAAATTTTAATGGATAATTTTGGTGTTAAAAATGAGTTAATGACGACGATTCATGCGTATACTTCGAGTCAGCATTTGGTTGAAAGTAGCGATGAAAAACCTCGGCGCGGAAGGTCTGCTACATTGAATTTGATTCCTACTTCAACTGGTGCGAGTATTGCTGTTGAAAAAGTTTTGCCGAAATTGAAAGGGAAAATTTCTGGTTTGGCTATTAGAGTTCCAGTAGCTGTTGTTTCATTGGTAGATATTGTCGCACAAACAAATAAAACGACTAACGTTAATCAATTAAAAAGAATTTTCAAGAAAGTTTCCAAGAAAGAAATGAAAGGAATTATAGGATATACTGAGGAGGATTTGGTTTCGAGTGATTTTATTGGAGATACAAGAAGCGCAATAATCGACGGCAAAAATATTCAAGTTGAAGGAGAGTTAGTTAAAGTTTTAGTTTGGTATGATAATGAATGGGGTTATTCTAATCGAGTATTGGATGTTGTTAAGAGAGTGAAATGAAAACAAAGTTTTATAAACTGAAGTTTACATATATAAACTATGGTAAAGGTATATAAATTAGAGTTTACATTATTGCAACAAGAGATATTAAAATATTTATTTGTAAAATCTGGAAAATCTTTTAACGCTAGAGGATTAGCTATCCCCTTAGAAAGAACTCAGGCTGGAATAATAAAAGCGCTTCCTGAGTTAGAAAAAAAAGAATTGATAAAAATAAAAAAAGATAAAGAATCTGGTAGATGGGCGATTGAACTTAATAGAGATAATTCAAAAACAATTGATTTAAAGAGAGTTGAAAATTTGAAAACAGTTTATGAATCTGGATTGTCTTATTTTCTTGAAGAAAAATTTCCTGGATCAATAATTATCTTATTTGGAAGTTATTCTTATGGAGAAGATACTATTAACTCAGATATAGACATTGCCATTATAGGTTCCAAAGAAAAAAAGGTTGAGCTGAATAAATTTGAAAAGTTTTTGGATAGGGAAATAAGAATAAATTTTTATAACAATATTAATGAAATAAATAAGAATCTAAGAAGTAATATTTTTAATGGAATTATTTTATCTGGGAGAATTGGATTATGAAGGAATTTAAGGAATTTATTAAAGAAAGAGTGGTTAGAAAACAACATCCTGACAGAGCAAGATCAAAAGATTTAATTGAAGAAGCAGATAGAAAATTAGAAAACCTTAAGAGAATAATAACTAAAATTGGTATCGATGATAAAAATTCTAATGATATTATTGAAGATTGTCATGACATAATTTTAGGATTAGTAAGAGCTAAGATGTTTATAGAAGGATTCAGTGCATCTGGAAAGGGAGCACATGAAGCAGAAGTTTCTTATCTTGAGAAGATGAAATTTAATGAGGAAGAAATTGAGTTTGTTAATAAGTTAAGATATTTTAGAAATGGAATACTTTATTATGGAAAGATATTTGATAAAGAATATGCTACGAAGGTTATTAATTTTATGAAAAAATTTAAGGCGAGGGTGAAATGAAAACCCTAGATTCAATTGATGTAACTAATAAACGAGTTTTGTTAAGAATTGATATTAATAGTGAAATTATTGATGGAAAAGTCCAAGATAGTCCGCGTTTTGTCGAGCATAGCAAAACAATTAATGAGCTAAAAAGAAGAAAAGCAAAAGTTGTTATTTTGGCGCATCAATCTCGGCCTGGGAAAAAAGATTTCACAAGTTTAAAACAACATGCTAAAATCTTGAATAGATATTCTAATGTGAAATTTGTCGACGATATTATTGGTAAAAAGGCGTTGAATGAAATTAAACAATTAAAATCTGGTGATGCGTTGCTTTTAGATAATGTTCGAAAATTAAAAGAAGAATTTAATCCGGGAAATAATAAATTTGTTAAGACTCTTTCAAAGGAATTTGATTTTTTTGTTAATGACGCATTTTCTATTTGTCATAGAAATCAAACAAGTATTGTAAGTTTTCCAAAGGTATTACGTTCAGTAATCGGAAGGTCTATAGAAAAGGAATTAAAAATGTTAGATAAATTAAAATTAAAAACTAGAAATTTAGTCTATATTCTTGGGGGCAATAAACCTGATGATGTTATTCTTTTGATAAATAATAAAAATGTTTTAACAACTGGAACCATTTCATTAATTTTATTAAAATCTCGAGGTTATAATTTAGGTAAAGAAGAAAATGCATTGAAAAAAGATTTGAAATTTATTGATGTGCTTAAAAAATATAAAAATGTCAAAGTCCCTATTGATTTGGCGGTTAACAAAAATAATAACCGAAAAGAAATTTTAATTAAAGAACTTCCCTCTAATTATTTGATTTTAGATATTGGGGAAAAAACTGTTGAGGCATATAAGAAAGAAATTGAAAATGCCGACGCTGTTTTTTTCAAAGGTGTTGCAGGTTATACTCAAGATAAAAATTTCCAATATGGGACAAGAGAATTATTGAAAGCGATTGCAAAATCAAAAGCATTTAGCGTTGTTGCCGGCGGTTCTTCTTCTGGAGCTATAGAAAAATTTAAACTTGGAAAGCAAAATTTTGGGCATGTTTCTTTATCAGGAGGCGCTTTAGTGTATTATCTTGCGGGGAAGAAATTACTAGGGTTGGAAGTTTTGAAATGAAATTTGAAAAAACGTTTTAGGAAGTTTTAAAACTTCTTTGTTCTTTAAATCAAGAAAAAAGATGGTGAAATACGACATAATTACATCTGGAAGCGGATTAGTTGACGCATTTATAGATACAGGCGTAAAAGAAAATAAAGGAGGGATATGTTTTCCTTCTGGCACAAAAATAAAAGTTAAAGATATAATTTTTTCTGTCGGTGGAGGGGGAATAAATACGGCTACAACTTTTGCAAAACTTGGTTTGAAAACAGGGTTTTTAGGAAAATTAGGTGTGGGCAATAATGCAGATATAATTTTAAGAGAATTGAAAAAAAGAAAAATTGATTTTTTAGGAGTTCAGACAAATAAGGAACATACTGGTTATTCAATTGTTTTAGAAACTGACAAAAAACATCGAACGATTTTAACTTACAAGGCTTCGAGTGATAGTTTGCGATTTGGTGAAATTGATTTCAAGAAATTAGATACTAAATGGTTTCATTTGACTTCGACATCTGGTGAGAGTTTTAAGACGCAAATAAAATTAATAGATTATGCTAAAAAGAATAAAATTAAAGTTTCTTTTAATCCGTCGAGTTATCAAGTTCAGGGAGGTTTAAATCAAATTAAACATCTTGTAAAAGAGAGTTTTATAATTAGTATGAATAAAGAAGAAGCTGAAGAGCTTATTGGTAAAAAGAAAAATTTGTCGAAAGAATTGCACGCGCTTGGTTCGGAAATTGTTATAATTACTAATGGAGAGTTTCCGGGGGAAATTTATGATGGGAAAGACTTGTATAAATTTTATCCTAATAAAATAAAAGTAACTGAATGCACGGGAGCCGGAGATTCTTTTTCCGCTGGTTTTGTTGCAGCTTATGCAAAAACAGAAGACATTGCTAAATCAATTAAAGTTGCAATGGCTAATGCTGAATCTGTAATACTCAAAAGAGGGGCAAATACAGGAGTTTTATCTTGGAAGGAAATAGAAAACAAATTAAAGAATAAAACTTTTAAGGTTGTAAAGGTGAGAGTATGAAAATAATATTTATATGTAAACATAATGTATTTAGAAGTAGAGTTGCAGAAGCGGTTTTTAAAAAACATTACAAAGGTAAAAAATGGAAGGTGAAAAGCAGAGGAACTTTTCCATTAAACAATGGTTTGAAAAATACAATAAATGCTGTTAAGGAAATAGGATATAATATCAAAGGAAACCCAAAAGGAATGACTTATGAAGATATTATTACATCTGATTTAATTGTAATTGTTGCAGATGATGTTCCAAAAAAGTTATTTGATAAGTATAAAAAACAAATGGGAAAATTAATTGTTTGGAAAATTCCTGATACAAAACAAAGTGATACAGGAAGCATTCAAAAAATTTCAAGAGATATTGAAAAGAGAGTGAAAGGATTGGTTAAAACATTAAAATGAAAATAACCTTTTTTGAAGTAGAGCCTTGGCAGAAAGAATATCTTAAGAAAAAATTAAAGGGACATCAACTTACATTTGTTTCGGATGAATTAACTTTGAAAAATTTATCAAAAGCAAAAAATTCCGAAGCGATTGTTATTTTTATCTACTCTGTGATTGATAAAGAGATTTTGGATAAACTTTCTAATTTGAAATTTATTTACACTATGTCGACGGGATTTAATCATATTGATATTAATGCTTGTAAGCAAAAAGGAATTAAGGTTTTCAATGTATCGTCGTATGGAGAGAACACAGTTGCAGAACATACTATTGGCTTGATGTTGTCTTTGAGTAAAAAAATTCCTCAGTCAGTTATGAACACTAAGAAAGGAAATTTTGATTTGGATGGATTAGAAGGATTTGATTTGAAAGGTAAAACTCTTGGAGTTATTGGCTGTGGAAATATTGGACAGCAGGTTATTAAAATTGCTAAGGCTATGGAAATGAATGTGATTGTAATGAATAGAAGTCAAAACGAAAAACTTGCTAAAGAACTTGAATTTCGATATGTTTCATTGAAAGAACTTTTGAGTAAATCAGAGATTATTACTTTACATGTGCCTTTAACTCCTGAAACAAAACATATGATTAATATGAAAAATATTTCTTTGGTTAAGAAAGGGGCTTATTTGGTTAATACTGCGCGAGGCGGTTTGATAGAGACAAAGGCTTTGATATCTGCATTAGATAAAGGAATAATTGCTGGAGTGGCATTAGATGTTTTAGAAGAAGAGGAAGATTTGAAAGAAGATAGGCATTTATCTAAAAGGAAACTTTCTGCTTATGAAAATAAAATTATGAAACAAAATCTTAAACTTTTGAAAGATCGCGATGTTTTAATTACTCCACATTCGGCTTTTTACACGAGAGAGGCTCAGCAAAGAATTTTAGATGTTACTGTCGAGAATATTTTTGGAAAAAGGAAAATGATTGTTTAATTTTAATTAAGAAACTTTAAATAGTTAATTTGGTTAATTTCACTATGGTATCATTTGAAGCGACAATTTGGTATTTAGTTTTGATAGATTCTTTATTCTCGAATGTAATTGCTTGGTTTTTTGTAGGATGGTATAAGAAAAAATTTAAGAAATGGCATAAATTTCTTCCTTTGACAAAAACTTGGGCTGGATGGTATTTGCTATTAGTTATCTGGATAGGTTGCGCATTGTATCGACTTGGAATATTACCTGGGTTCAGTTAATCTTTTAAATCCCAATTATCTATTTTTATCATGGCAGAAAAGACAATGAAGTGTAAAGATTGTGGCGAGGAGTTTACTTACAAAGTTCATCCACGTTATCAAAGAAAATTTTGTGATAATTGTTCTAAGGAAAGAAAAAAGGCTTGGGAGAACAGACATGAAATGAAATTCGAAGATGGTGAAGATTGATGAATTTATTCAATTGTTAAGTTAGTTAAGAGGAAAACTAAAAAGAGGAAATGAAAAAAATTAATTGGAAACTTTTGGGAATTAGTTTTTTAGTTGTGATAGTTGTTTCTTTGGCTGGAAGTTTTGTGAATTATTCAGATAATTGGTATAAAAGTGTTAAACCGTCGATATCTCCGCCGAATTGGGTGTTTGGAGTTGTCTGGCCGATTTTGTATTTTATGATTGCCCTTTCAATTTATTATGCTTTCCTAAATGTTAAAAGAAAGAATAAAGGAAAATTAATTTGGTTATTTGGGATAAATCTCTTTGGTAATGGTTTATGGACGATTTTGTTTTTTGGAATGCAGAATCCCGTTTTAGCTATTATTGGCTTGATTGTTATTTGGATTACAACAGTTTTACTTGTCATTTATTTATGGAAGTTTAATAAGAAAGCGTCGGTTTTATTATGGCCTTATTTGGTTTGGGTTAGTTTTGCTTTTGTTTTAAATGCGATGATTGTTGGTGGTTAAGAGATGCACTTAGGATAGGGTAATTTTAAGGATTAAGTTTCTGATATTTTGCTCTGCGAAAACTATTTAAATAAAATCTGTTCTTTGAGAACAATGGGTTTAGTTAAGAAGATTTCAAAAAATACCGCAATTGCAGGGATTATGTTAGTTTCATTGGGATGTAATACTTTAGAAAACAAAGAGTTAATACCAGATTATAAATATGAAGTTCATCAATCATATGTAAAAGGATATTTCTCCGGAGTATATGAAGAGGGAGGATATAGGGAACTTGATAAAGAAGAGAGAGATAAAATGTTAAAAACTTTTGATTCTTATACAAATGAAACAAAACAATATATAAAAAATAATTTTTCTTTTGTTAATTTTGAAAATCCGAATGACTCTGATGTTAGAGTTTTTTCATTGTTGGAGGAGGTATTAAATAATTATGAGGATTATCAAAAAATTGACCCTAAACATCTTACGACTGAGCAAAAAAAGGATTTTAAAGAATATGGAGATTGGAGAAAGGAAATTAAAAGAGAATTGAAAACTCAAAATATGACAGAAGAGGATAGAATGTTTCTTTATTTAATGTTTCCATATATTAACCTCAATAAAATTGGTGTAAGGGAGAAAGTCCATATGAACCATGTAATGGATGAATTTTCAATTTGGTTAATGGCAGGAATGTGATAATTTATGTGGAACGCCCCCCCACGATTATTTAATCTTAAGGATTAAATCTCTCTCGTTTTCCTCTAGAATTAAATTATTTCTAACTAGGCACGGTTCTTGCGAAGTCAACCTAATTAATGTTATGAATTGCTAATTAATATAATATTTATTGATAATATAGGTTGTATGTAGTTATACTACTCAGTTATATATCTACATTTTTGCTATCTTAATACATGGAGAAAACTGTAATTAAACAAACGAAGGAAGATAAATCGGTTAAATCAAAAACCGCTCTTATAATGCCTCACTTTGGCGGAGAAAAACATGTTAGGCATAAACTTGAACATCGCTTTGCTGTAAAAGACGAAGCGTTTCTAAGATGTATGGGGCATATGCTAGGTCCAAGTATTATACCTGGAAACAAAGTTAAAACATTGCAGAATGGCGATCAAATATTTCCTGCTATGGTTGGATCGATTGAGAGAGCTGAGAAAACTATTTCATTTGAAACATTTGTTTATTGGGCAGGAGATATTGGCCAGAAGTTTTGCAATGCACTTATCGAGAGATCCAAAGCAGGAGTAAAAGTCCATATAATACTTGATTGGTGGGGCACTCAAAGAATAGATGAAAAATATATAGACTCTATGAAAACTGCGGGCATAGAAATAGAAAAATATCATCCTTTACGATGGTATAATTTCAATCGAATGAATAATCGTACACATCGTAAATTGCTCATAGTTGATGGTAAGATAGGTTTTATTGGCGGTGTTGGAATTGCAGATGAGTGGCAGGGAAATGCTGAATCTAAAGATCACTGGCGCGATTCACATTATCAAGTTGAAGGCCCAGTAGTTGCCCAGATGCAAGCGGCATTTAATGATAATTGGATTAATACACATTCTAAAGTGCTTTTAGGCAACAATTATTTCCCAGAATTAAAACCAAGAGTAAAGGGTATTATGGCTCAGGTAATTCGAAGCGCCCGTTATTCCAGTGAGAATGTCCGTCTGATGAATTTGCTAGCTATATCTTCAGCTGTTAAAAACATTAGATTACAGGCAGCATATTTTGTGCCGGATGAACTCACTATTAAAACTCTTGTGGCTGCGCAAAAACGGGGTGTGAATATTGAAATAATTGTGCCTGGACCTTACATGGATTCAAAAACCGTACAGAGGGCCAGCCGGTCACTTTGGGGTAGTTTGTTAGATGCAGGAGTTAAGATTTATGAATATCAACCAACTATGTATCATTGCAAAGTTCTCATTGTAGATAATCTGGGAGTGTCTGTTGGCTCTACTAATTTTGATGATAGATCTTTCCGATTAAATGATGAGGCAAATCTAAATATTTATGATGCAGATTTTGCTGCTGAGCAAATAAAGTTTTTTGAGGAAGATAAAAGCAAGTCCCGCCTGGTAACACGAGCAGATTATAGAAAGATGTCTAAAATTCGCAAGATGTTGGACAAATTAGCAGGAATTTTCCAGAGACAAATGTAATTTTATTTATGTAAGAAATTTTATGCCCCCACTGAGAATCGAACTCAGGTCATCTCGACCGCAACGAGACATTCTATCCACTAAACTATGAGGGCTTAAAGAACACCTAACGGTTTTCTTTATAACTTTCCCTTGAGATTGCCTCAAAAGTGTTAAACCTCCAGCGGGTTTCTTAGAGTTCCAGCAACCACTACTAACAAACCTCCAGCATGTTTCTTTATAACTTTTCTTAACTTAAGACAACTATTTAAAACTTATTTTACATATTAATTAATGAATAAAGATAAATTAAACGCTTTTTTAGGAATTGTCTTGATAGTTATTTTATTTATTGGTTCATCTTATATCGCGCAACATTCTTTGAATTCTATTAACCTTGATGAAACAAATAATTTTATTGGAATGATTATTTATACAATCCTCGTAATTCTATCTATTGTTATTGCTCCTGTGAGTGTAATGCCTTTAATTCCATTGGCTTCTAAACTTTGGGGTTGGCCTTTAGCAGGATTGCTTAGTATTATTGGTTGGACAATTGGAGCTGTCATTGCTTTTCTTTTAGCAAGAAAATATGGGGTTCCATTAGTAGCTAAATTTATTCCGATGAAAAAGATTTACAAATTGGAAAAAATGATTCCTGAAACACATTTATTTTTAACCATTGTATTTTTCAGAATGGTTGTTCCCGTCGATGGACTTAGTTATTTTTTAGGATTATTTAGTAAAATATCTTTTAAATCATATACTTTAGCGACGATAATTGGAATAACTCCTTTTGCATTTGTCTTTGCATATGCTGGAGGATTAAACATCTATTATCAGCTCGGGGCTTTAGCGATTGCATTTTTGGTTTTTATTATTGCAATTTTAATTGGAAATTATCGAAAGAAATAAGATAATTTAAATAGGACATATTTTTTAGAGAAAAATGTATAAGAATATATTACGCCCTATATTGTTTAAACTTGATTCAGAGTTTGTTCATAATAGATTTATTTTTCTCGGAAAGTTTCTATCAGCTACAAGACTTTCAAAATTATTAGGTTTGTTTTTAATTTATAAAAATAAAAAGCTCTCACAGAATATTCTTGGAATAGAATTTGATAATCCTGTTGGTCTTTCTGCTGGTTTTGATAAAAATGCGGAGTTAACTTCTTTAATGCCCTATATTGGTTTTGGATTTATGGAAGTTGGGAGTATTACTAATAAACCTTGTTTAGGCAATAAAAAACCTCGATTACACAGACTCATAAAAGAAAAAGCAATTATTGTTAATTATGGTTTAGCAAATAAAGGTGCAGATAAAATATCTAAAAAAATTAGAGGACGAAATTTTGGAATTCCTATTGGATTAAGTATTGCGAAGACAAATGATTCTAGTATTAAAGGTGAAGAAAGTGTTAATGATTATTTTGAAAGTTTTGAGAAATTGAAAGGACTTTGGAATTATATTACTATAAACATCAGTTGTCCTAATACTGGAGATGGGAGGAGTTTTGAAGACCCAAAACTTTTAGAGAACTTGTTAATTAAAATAAAGAAAATTAGAGAAAAAGAAATAATCTTTTTGAAAATCTCTCCTGATTTGTCCAAGAGTAAAATTGATAAGATAATTTATTTAGCTAAGAAATATAAAATTAATGGATTCGTTATTTCTAATCTAACAAAAGATCGAACTGGAATAAAAAAAGACCCTAAATTAAAATACCGAGGAGGAATTAGCGGTCTTCCTACAAGAAAAAAATCAAATGAGATGATTAAATATGTATATCAAAAAACAAAGGGAGAGTTTATAATTATAGGAGTTGGGGGGATTTTTAATGGAGCTGATGCTTATGAAAAAATAAAGAGCGGAGCGAATCTTGTTCAGTTAATTACTGGAATGATTTATGAAGGACCAACAGTTATTAAAAAAATAAATAAAGAGTTAGTTGAATTATTAGAGCAAGATGGTTATGATAATATTGGTGAGGCTGTTGGGAAAGGGTTAAAAACTTTTATAGATTAAGAAAAATGTTCTCTTTTTATTTTTATCTTATCTTTGCAAACTTTCCACAAGTGATTTGAGAGGGAAAGTCCGGATTTTCTTTTTTTGTCTGTAAAATAAGCAAGAATTACATTTATTCCATCATCAGATAAATCTTTTATGATTGGAACAAAATCAGTATCAGAAGTTAAAACTATTACATCTGAAATCCCTTCTTGTTTAGGAATTCTTGATAAATCAATTGTCAATAAAGTGTCTACTCCTTTTTGTTGGTAAATGTTATCAATTTTTTGGCATCTTCCTTCTCGTACAATTATTCCAACTTCTTTTAATTTTGAAATAAATTTATCATAATTTGCTTTTCTTTCATTTTCTTCTTTTGTTGGAATTGAATCTTGATAAGGAGGGGCAGTATAAAAATAAATTTTCTTACATTCTAATCTTTTTGATTTTGCAAGATTTTTTGCAAATATTTCCATCTTATATTTTAAGGGTTTTCCCATCCCAAAGAATTTAGAAATAAAAGAAAGATAACCTCCATCAATAAATACGATAGTAAATTTCATTTGAAAACATCAGGCAACCCTCACGGATCACCTGGGATTATGTTATTATAACAAAAAAAGAAAGACTTATAATTCTTTCGGTTAATAAATTTAATCTTTCAAGACAACAACATTAGTCATTCCACGTCTTTTTCTTTCAACAATTCCTTTTCCTTCTAATCTATCAATTATTCGTGAGACTTTTGCTTTTCCAAAATTTGTTTTTTCAATTATATCTGCTTGAAATATTGTTCCTTGCTCTTGAATTAATTTCAAAACTTGTTTATCTTCTTGTCTCAAACCAGAAATATCAATATGTTTTTTTATTGTTTTTTCTTTAACCTTTTTTATGATAATTCTTTCTTTTGGTTTTGTAAAGATTAAAACTAAACCGATGATAACTAAAACTCCGACGATTGCTAAAGCCAAGTAAGTTTGTTGAGTTATTGTATTATACATCGGACATGAATCTCCGTGACCTACTGCTGTGCAACTCGCTCCGACGATATCTTGTAATGCACTATTGAAAATGAAAATTATTGCTATTAAAATTATCGCAATTCCGATGATTAAATATCCGACATTTTTGTTTTCCATTTAATAAAATAGAAAAGATGGTTTAAGAATGTTACTAAAATTGAATAGAAAACTACTGTGAAACTAGTTTCACAAAAGCGCTTAAGTAAAAAGGTTTCTTAGAAAAGACATGAGAAAGGAAAATCAAGATGAAAAAATGAAAGGTGATGAAAAATCTCCAATCAAACATCAAAAACATTTGAAAGGAGGGGAAAAGACCAACACTGAATTTTATATTCAGCTTGTTATAATTGGTGTTTTAGCGATATTGCTTGTATTTAATATTGGAAAGTTATCTATTAAAGGAAATGTGGTTGCTACAGGAAATGCAGTTGCTACAGGAATTGGAACTGTTTCAGCTTCAGATATAATTCCTACAGGCGTTCCAGAAGTTTATGGGAAATCTTTAGGAGTTAATTATAATGATGTATCTCCAAATGATGCAAGACTTGCTGACACAACTATTAAGAAATTGAGCCAGTATGAAGATATAAAACTTAATGATGCACAAATGACTCGTTATATAAATATAGCAGGAAGTATTTCATGTGAATATTGTTGCGGGGCTGATTCAATCATCTTTGGAAATGGTGAAAGAGCTTGCGGTTGTGCTCATAGTTACGCTATGAGGGGATTAGGTAAATACTTGATAACCGAATATCCAAATATGAGTGATGATGAAATTTTGTCAGAGCTTGGAAAATGGAAAGTATTATTCTTTCCAGGAATCCATGAACAAAAGGCTCAAGTTTTAGAAAGTCAAGGGATTGATTCAAAGAACTACATTAATTTAGCGAGCAATAAATATCGTGGAATTGAACAAGGCAAATCAAGCGGTGGAGCAATGGTTGGAGGATGCTAATGAGAAAACTTAATTTCTTTTTATTTGCTCTGGCATCTTTTTTCCCTTTTGTTTCAGCTTGCGGGGCTGAACATGAAGAGATTGTGGGAGATAATTTAATGGGTTTTAATCTCATAGGTGGCGGAATTGTTGGAGGATTGATTCAAATTTTAATAATCGTAGTGCTTGGTCTAATGATAGCACTCGTGATAAAAAATCTAAATAATAAGGAGGTTAAATAATGGAAATAAAAAAAAGCACACTTTTATGGGGCGTAATTGCAATAATGTTTGTGGCAGTATTATATCTAACATTTGAAGTAGCTACTACTGGAACTGTTTCAGCAACTGCACAATCGGCTACAACTGTTGCACAAAGTGCGTCTTCAGGAATGGTTGGCGGATGCTAATTAATCCAATATATAAATAAAATGGAAGATTGTTGTAAAAATAATAGTATTAAAATTAATAATAAATATTTTTGGATAATGGGAATTGTAATTTTATTGGGAACTGTTAGTTATTTTATTATAGGAAGTAGTTCAAGTGTAGAAGCGTTGCAAAATTTTGATGGAGATGTAATTATTTACAAATCCGGAAGTTGTGGATGTTGTGGTGTTTGGACTCAATATTTTAATGGAAAAACAAAACTGGATACAAAAATTGTAACTCAAAATGATATTTCAGATGTTAAAACAAATTTAGGCATTCCAAAAGAATTAGAAAGTTGTCATACCATGAAAATTGGAGATTATTTTGTTGAAGGACATATTCCTGTTGAAGCCATTAATAAATTAATTGAAGAACAACCAGATATTGCTGGGATTGCGATGCCCGGAATGCCTAATGGGAGTCCTGGAATGCCTGGAACTAAAAATGGAGATTTTATTATTTACTCTGTAAACCACGACGGCAGTTATCAAGAATTTATGAGGATATAATATGGTTTATAAAAAAATTTTTTTAATTTTTGTTTTTTTAATTTTTTTAATTAATTTTGTTAGTGCCCATTGTCCATTGTGCACAATTGGGGCTGGAGTGGCCGCTGGAGCGGCGGTTTATCTCGGCGTTAGTAAAATTATAGTTGCATTATTTATTGGAGCTTTTGCTGTTTCAATAGGTTGGTGGTTCGGAAATATTATAAAGAAAAGATATATTCCTTTTCAAAAAACCAGTTTAATTGTTGGAAGTTTTTTACTAACAGTTATTCCATTAATGCCTCTTTTTAATGTTATTGGGCCACTTTATCTTCCATTTATTGGAGAATATGGGAAAACTTATGCAATTAATTATGCATTAATTGGAAGTATTTTTGGAGGATTAGTTGTTACTTCAACTCCTTCAATTAGTCAAAGAATAACTAAATTACGTAAGGGAAAAATGGTTCCATTTCAAGGAATTATTCTTACTTTTATATTATTATTAATAATTGCTTTGATAATTCAATTTACAATAGTTTAACATGGAAAACTTAATTTATGTTTTTTTTGGAATAATAATCTTATTTTTCATACTTTTAGGAATTAAACAATTTATGTCTAAAAAATTTAAAGAAAGATTTTGTGTTATTTGTGCAAGTATAAGTTTAACTTGGTTTATCCTTTTAACATTATTTTACCTCAATATTTTTGATAATATTTTAATATTGGCTGTTTTAATTGGAAGTTCTATTAGTGGAGTTTATTATTTAGTCGAAAGTAAAGTTAGTGAGAAAATAAAAATTTTCAGATTGCCGTTTATCTTAACTTTAATTTTTATAGGATATATTTTAATTGAAGGTATTGAAGGAGTCTTGTCCGTTATTATTTTATTAGCAATTTTGTGGATTTCATTTTTAATAATTTACAATTATTCAAGTTCAAACAATAGTTTGGTTAAAAAATTAATTGAGTGTTGCAAAAAATGGTAATGGAAAAAAATAATTCAATTTTATATGGTTTGTTAGCAGGAACTTTATTGTTGGTATTTTATATTTCAGTTGTGAGTTTTTTTCAAGGTTTTGAATTTGCAATTTTAAATTTTAGAAGTTTATGGTATTGGATTGTTCCTTTGGCAATAGGATTTGGAATCCAAATAGGATTATTTTTTTCAATTAAACATACAGCTGAAATGACTGGAATCGTCGCTGGAACAGGAGGAATTTCAGGAGGAAGTATGATTGCTTGTTGCAGTCATTTTATTATTAATTTATTGCCTATTGCAGGAGTTTCCGGATTAGCTGTTTTCCTAATTAAATATCAAACTTCGTTTTTTACCGTTGGAATAGTTTTCAATATTGTCGGAATTAGTTTAATTTTAAGACACAAACAAAAAATGAAAAGAGGAATATGTCATAATGGATAAGAAGATTATTTTATATATTTTAATTGGAATTGTTCTTATTGTTTTATTATTATTTACTCTTTTCCCAAATATAATTTATGTAATAAAAGATTCTGGAAAAACAGGAAGCGATTTGTGTGATGTTCCAGAAGGCCAAACAGTAGAACAATGGCAAGAACATATGAGCCATCATCCTGAGATGTATAGGGAGTGTTTAAGTTAAATGTCTCTTCAAAAAAATATTGAGGAAAATTGGGAAATTGTGAAAAGTGTTTTATCTAATAAGAAGTATCTTTTGATAATGTTAGGCGTTGGAATTGTAATGTTTGGAATTTTATATTATTTTATGGTTGCGAAAATTGCAGACAATAGTTTACGAATTGCAATAATGATGTCTGGTTCTTGGTATATTACTAAAACTTTTATTTCAATAATGATTATTTCTACAATGTTTGGGACTTATACTTCTTTATTATTTTTCAAAATTACAAATAGTATTGCCATCGGAGGAAAAAGCTTCTTTGGGATTTTAGGCGCTTTAATTGGTGGTTTCGGTGTTGGGTGTCCGACTTGTGGAGCTTTGTTATTTGGATTAATTGGAGCTCCATTAGCATTAATGTCTTTTCCTCTTCGTGGATTTGAATTACAGTTAGGAAGTATTTTACTATTAGGAATATCAATTTATTTTATTGCTAAATCTATTAATGCTAAGTGTGATTTGAGATAATATCAAAATGTAGTTAAGTTTAAAAATAAATAAATAATTTATTAATGATAATATGAGTTTCAAAGAATTTATAAAAGAATTAAATGGAGGCAGAGTTGAAGGAGAGTTAATAAAAACAATCTTCTACTCTTTAATAACTTCATTTATAGTATTAGGTTTATTATATTACTTGAAGTTTAGATTTATTGAAAATTTTATGACAACACATGGATATTTCTTATTCTTTTCAGCTTTAAGTTATGCAATTATTTTACCTTCGATAAGACAAGTTAGAGCTTACAAAGAATTTTTATGTATGGCTGGTATGATGGTAGGAATGACAATTGGAATGATTGCAGGTTTTCTTCCAGGATTTTTCTTAGCTTCTACTAATGGGATGTTTATTGGAAGTGTTTTTGGAATGACTGTAGGAATGGCTCTTGGAATTTGGAACGGAAAATGTTGCGGCGTTATGGGTGTAATGGAAGGAATGATGTCTGGTTTTATGGGCGGATTAATGGGGGCAATGACGGCATTTATGTTATTTAACGATCATTTAATTGCTTCAATGGTAATTGTATTTTCTATTTCGGCAGTTATTTTATTTTCTTTAAATTATATGGTTTACAAGGAAATGAAGTTTGAAGAAAGAAAAATAAAAGATGATCATCTTTGGACTTTAGTCATCTCTTTTATTTTGATTACCTTAACTATTTGGTTAATGATGTTCGGACCAAGAAGTGGAGTGTTTGGATAAATATATAAATAGAACAATGATGATAATAAAATGAAAAACTCAACAATGCTTTTCGCTATTGCAATATTTGTTTTGGTAGTAGGCGGTTTTGTGTTTGTAAATGGAAAGAATGGTGTTACTGCAAATGTTGTTTCTAATGATGCTCAAGTAGTTCAGGGACAAATGCAACAAGTTGTTTTAAGCCAAAATGGATACAATTACAAAGATGCTACAGCACAAGCAGGAAAGCCAATATCATTAAGTGCTGATAGTTCTGTTGGAGGGTGTTTAAGATCTGTATCTTTCAATATAGAAGGTAAAAGATACTCAAAATATTTGAGAACATCTGAAGATACTTTAGAGTTGCCAGCTCTCCCAAAAGGGACTTACAATTTTGCATGTAGTATGGGTATGGGTTACGGTAAACTAATTGTACAGTAAAATGAGAGAAATTTTTAAGAAACCTTACATTTATTGGTTCCTTGCGATATTTATTTTTTATATTGGTTTAAATATTTTACTAAGTGGTTTTTATAAAACGATTCCTTTGATTATAGTCTATCTTGAAACAGTTAACTGGGTGAAGTTAGGTATTTCATTGGTGTTAACTCTTGTTATTGGGTTTTTAGTATCTCTTAATGGAGTTTTGGTTTATATAAAATACAAGGAAAGAAAAAAATGTAAAGGAGTTGGAACAGCAAGTGCTGGGACAATAGGGGGCTTAATTGTTGGAGTTTGTCCGTTATGTGTTACAGGAATTTTTCCTTTAATATTAGGATTAATTGGAATAAGTTTTAGTCTTGGATCGCTTCCATTTCAAGGTATTGAGATTCAAGTCTTAGTTGCCTTAATCCTTTTTGCAAGTTATAAACAACTTTCTAAATAGCTATTATCCTACAAAAATATTTAAATAGTAATATGGGCGATATAATCATATGATAAATAAAAACATATTAAAAAGCACAAAAAAAGAAGGTTTTAATGAAGGAGAAGTTTATGGAGCTTACAAGATATTTTTTGGAACACTTGTTAGTGAACCAAGACTTAAAATGATTAATTTACTTCGAGAAGGAAAGAAAAATGTTTCAGAAATTATGGAAGAATTAGAAATGAATCAAACAGCTATTTCACATAATTTATCTCGACTAAAAAGATGCGGTTTTGTTGAAGTAGAAATTGAAGGCAAATTTAGATATTATAAATTAAATGAAAAAACAATTAAACCCTTGATGAAATTAATTGATGAACATATGACTGGAAATTGTATACATATTCTTAAAGGAAGTGTTTGTAAATGAAAAATAATAATAATAATAATAATAATAATTTATTGATTGGAATAATAATTGTTGTAGTTGTATTTTTACTATTTGGAATGTTTGGTTTTGGTGGAATGATGGGCGGATATGGTATGATGGGAAACTGGAATTATGGTTTCGAAGGAATGTGGATTTTTGGATTTTTATTTATGACTTTGATTTTAGTAGCTCTTGTTTTATTTATTTTATGGTTAATTAAAGAATTATCTAAAGAAAATAAACCAAGGAGGAAAAATGAAAAAAGTTAAATTAACAATTCAAGGAATGCACTGCGCTTCATGTGCCTCAAACATAGAAAGAAGTTTAAAGAAAGTTTCTGGTGTAAAAAATGTCTCAGTAAGTTTGATGACTAATAAAAGCATTGTTGAAGTTGAAGACAATGTTTCTGAAGAATCATTAAAACAAGCAGTTGCAAGAACAGGGTATAAAGTGGTAGAAATCCAAACAGGATAATCATGGAACATAAACATCATACAGAATCATTTGAAGAACAAGAAATGCGTCTCTGGAAACGAAGACTTTTTGGCTCATGGATATTTGCAATTCCAATTGCAATAATTATGGTATTAGAAAGATTTTTTGAAATTATGCTCTTCGGTGAGTATACTTCTTTTATTATTTTATTTATGGGATTTCCAGTTATATTCTTCTTTGGGTGGGGAACTATTAAATCAGGAATAAGGGGTTTTATTAATTTTTATTTTAGTATGGATTCTCTTATTGCATTAGGAACTCTTATAGCATATGCAACGGGAATTTTAGCATTTTTCATTGAGATACAAGATTATTCTGGTGTTTCTGCTATGATTATGTCTATATTTATCACAGGAAAATATATAGAGACAAAAGCTCGAGGTAGAGCAAGTCAAGAAATTAAAAAACTTCTTGAATTAGGTGCTAAAAAGGCGAGAGTTTTGAGAGGGAAGGAAGAAATTGAAATCCCAATAACAGAAGTTAAAATAGGAGATATTATAGTTGTCAGGCCTGGAGAAAAAATTCCCACCGACGGAATTATTACTAAAGGACAAAGTGCAGTTGATGAATCAATGATTACCGGCGAGAGTATGCCTATTGAAAAAAAAATAAAAGATAGGGTTATTGGGGCAACAATTAATCAAGATGGTATTCTTTATGTAAAAGCAACTAAAATAGGAAGTGATACCTTCTTAGCTCATATTATTAATCTTGTTGAAGAAGCTCAGGGAACAAAAATACCTATTCAAAAAGTTGCCGATAAAGTCACAAATATTTTTGTTCCTGCAATATTAATTCTAACACTATTAACATTTATTGGATGGATAGTTTTCTCAGGAGATTGGAGTAGAGCTCTTGGAGCAGCAATTTCTGTTCTTGTTATTGCTTGTCCATGTGCTTTAGGTCTTGCAGTTCCAATTGCCTTAACAGTAGGTTCTGGGATGGGAGCAAAAAAAGGAATATTAATTAGAAAGGGCGAAGCAATTCAAACTATGAAAGAGGTTAAAATAATTGCATTTGATAAAACAGGAACCATAACAAAAGGAAAACCAGAAGTAACTAATTTTATCAGCAAAGTTAAAGAAGATTATTTCTGGGAAGTTACAGGAAGTTTGGAACACTTAAGTGAACATCCAATTGCAAAAGCAATTGTTGCAAAAGCATCTCTTAAGAATTATAAAAAGTTCAATAGTTTCTCAGTAGTGCGAGGTAGAGGTTTAGAGGGAAAACTCGGAAATAAAAAAATAGTAATTGGAAATAGGACATTGATGAATGAAAAAAATATCTCTTTCAAATTAATAGAACAACAGATTAAAAACTGGGAAGAAGAAGGCAAAACTACTATGATTGTTGCAGAAAATTCTAAAATTATCGGAGCTGTTGCTGTTGCAGATGCTATTAAAGATGATTCAAAAAAAGCAATTAGTGATTTAAATAAAATAGGATATAGAACTGTGATGATTACAGGAGATAATTTAGTGACGGCTAAAGCTATTGCTAAACAAGTTGGAATTAAGGAAGTTATTGCGAATGTGCTTCCGGAAGAAAAAGCAAAAAAAATTGAAGAACTACAGAAGAGAGGGATGGTTGCATTTGTTGGAGATGGAATAAACGACGCTCCTGCACTGAAACAAAGTAATGTCAGTATTGCTATGGGATCAGGTAGCGATATAGCAATTGAAGTTGGAGATATTGTTCTTGTTAAAGGGTCATTAATTGGAGTAGTTCAAGCAATCAATTTATCGAGAGCAACATTTAGTAAAATAAAACAGAATTTATTTTGGGCATTTGGATATAATGTTATTGCAATTCCACTTGCTGTAGCAGGTTTATTGAATCCTATCGTTGCTGAATTAGCAATGGCCTTATCATCAATAAGTGTTGTTGCGAATGCTAATTTATTGAGAAGAAAGAGAATTTGAAAGTATATTTTACTCGCCGTTTTCGAATAAGA
>PFCU01000002.1 GCA_002763155.1 Candidatus Pacearchaeota archaeon CG10_big_fil_rev_8_21_14_0_10_30_48
TTGTAAGGAAACCCAGGTTTCCTTAACATTCAACCTTCCTATAATTAGGTTGTAAACCTTATATCCTCTTTTCATTTTATTATTATTTAAAGATTATTGCCCCATATCACTCTTTTTTGACTAACCTACAATATAGGGTATATACAATATCTTGTAGTTATTTATTGAAAAACCTCAATCTATTGTGTTTTCTAACTTTTGAAAACTAGGAAGTTTATAAAACTTTATGACTACTTTTTAGTGCAACTTCAAGTTTTTATTTTTATTTCCTCTTTCCTCTTTCTCTCTTTTCCAATCATTCCAATCATTCATTTCTCTAGTTTAGATGTCTCTTTTTAGTAGTTACAATAAAAAGATTTATAAACCATCTAATAATATAAAAACATGGAGTTCCAAGATATTTCAGGTATTTCACTAGGAAATAAAGTGGTAGAGAAAGAAGGAGAATTCGATTTTAAGAATGTAGGTAAGTCTAAAATTGAAGCTCTTAAAAAATCTATAGAAGAAATCAGATTTCTAATCGGAGAAAGGGAGAAACTTAGTCAAGATATTTTTCATGACGGAGAAAAAACAAAAACCGAAATTAATAACTTTCTTTTAGCGAATGAAAAAGCAGATAATTCTTTAGAAAAACAAGACGCACTTATTGGATTAAGACAAAAAAAAGTCGATATGACTCAATTACAATTAAATGAAAAAGTTACTTGCTGGAAAGACGTTGCTTTATTGAAAAAAGAACTCCGAGATAAAGAACAAGAATTAACTGAAAAGTTAGATCGTATGAAAGCAATTAGCGATATTCTAGAATAAAATGGAATCAAATAGAGAAGAACCTGAAAGAAAACAAGCATTAGAAATTATGGCGAGACATGCAAATTATGCAACTGGCTTAAAAGAAGATGAATTTCTTGCTGGCTGGAAAGATTTAAATTCAACATGGACACATCAAAGAACCGAAGATATCAAAGAAGTTTATGCAATATTTGAAATTAAAACTCCCTCTGGAAAAACCTATCATTCTCTTCCTATGCAACTAAACGATTATGCTCATGTTGTTAATCCTGATGGTATTTTTTATATTACTCATGAAGAAGTGAAGGAAATCATAGAGGAAGAGGTTCAAGAAGAAATGTTCAAGGAAGGGATGAGTTAATCACTATGATAAATCAATCAATTAGCGTCGAAGAAATTTGCAGAAAACTAAAACCTTTACTTGGAAGTAAAATTGATGAAATTTATCTTAGGTATTCTTTAGCGGATTCAAAAGAAGAACAGCAAGAAATAGAGAACATTTTAAAATCACTTTATCACAAAAAATTAAACGAACTATTAAGTAAAAATATTCTTTTAGAACCGCCAAAACAGGAAGAAGTTTCAGGAGAATATGTTTTAGGAAAAGTTTCTTATGCAAATAAAGAGTTATACGATTTCGCACTTAGAGAAGAAGATTTCTCAAGACACATCTGCATTTCAGGAATGTCAGGAAGCGGAAAAACAACTTTAGCATTCGGTATAATTGAACAATTACTTGAAAAAAATAAACCATTTATGGTATTTGACTGGAAAAAATCATTCAGACCTTTATTGCCAAAACACGAAGAAGTGGTTTTATTCTCGATAGGGAACGAAGTTATCGGAAATTATTTTAAAATTAATATTAATCGTCCGCCAAAAGCAGTTCCTCCAAAAGAATGGATTACTGTTTTAACAGACCTTATTTCAGAAAGTTTTTCAGTGTCTTATGGAGTTCACAAAATTTTATTAGAAACACTAGATTATGCTTATGAAGTTAACGGCGTTTACGATGGTTCAGATAATTATCCGACGTGGAAACAACTTAAAGATTATCTAGAACACAAAGCAGAAAAAGCAAAAGGCAGAGAATCTCAATGGATTGAATCGGCCTTGAGAATTGCAACAGTTATGACTTTCGGCTCGTTCGGAAAAATAATCAACGCCAAAAAAGAAAAAGGAATTTCTATCGAAGAATTATTAGACAAAAAAGTTATTTTTGAATTAAACTCTTTAGGAAACATAGAGAAAAAATTCTTTTGTGAATTTATTTTAACTTACATTTTCAAAATGAAAAAAGCTTACGATTTTAAGAAAACTAAAAACTTTGACCACGCAATTATCGTCGACGAAGCGCACAATATTTTTCTAAAAGACAAAACTTCATTTTTGCAAGAATCTGTAACAGATATGGTATATAGAGAAATGCGAGAGTACGGCACAAGTTTGATTTGTTTAGACCAGCATCTTTCAAAACTTTCAGACACAGTAAAAGGTAACTCTGCTTGCCATATTGCATTCCAACAGCAATTACCTCAAGACATATTCGATATAAGCGACCTGATGCAAATGAGACCAAATAAAGAAGCATTCTCCCAATTACCTGTCGGCTCGGCAATAGTAAGACTTTCTGAAAGATACCCAAAACCTTTTTTAATTAGAGCACCATATATTGAAAGAGAAGAAATTATTACAGATATGGAAGTAAAAGAACGTATTGATGGTTTGATGACTGGAAAATTACCTTCTAAGAAAGAAATCGTTGAAGAAATTAAAATACCTCAAGAAATAATTTCCCGTAAGACTTTTGCGACTCCAACATTGAAACCAGTTAATTTACCATCGTCAATTCTTACAAAAACACAAGAAATACTTTTTGATTATGTTGAGAAGAAACTTGCCCAAGGAGTTGAATTAAAAGAAATTAATGAAGTTATGGAATCTTACTATGATAGAAGATACTACACAAATACAGATATTTCCAAAGTCATAAATTTAGTTTTAGACAAATATATGGCAAGATTGAACGGGAAAGAATTAGTGCATACAGAAGAAATAATGCTCGCCCCGAAGGCAAATTTTAAACCTAATCTGATTCAAGAAAATAAAATAGAACAAAAAATAAACCAAGAATCTCAATCTCCTACTAATTTCAAAGTTAACGAGATAGAAATTCAACCTTCCCTTAATCAAATTCCAGACTTAACAAAAGAGCAAGAATCTTTTTTAAAATTTTTAATTGAAAATCCAAACCATGAATTAACCACTGTGAATCTTTATAAGAATTTGGGGCTATCTTCAAGAAAAGGAAATATTGTTAAAAATGAACTATTAGGGAAAGATTTAATAATTATTAAAGAGGAAAAAAATGATAAAGGTTGGAAGAAATTAATTAGACCTAACCTTAATGGAAATTCAATATCAAACCAACCAAAAAATTCAAAGAATATAAAACAACAAACCTCTACTGATAAATCCGTTCAGATTCAACAGTTAACAAATCACAATTCAAATTCATCAAATAAACATAAAACAATTACAACAATATCAAACGACTAACTCCAGACTACATTCAATAAATCACCCTTCCACACCCAATCCCGATTTATTAAGTGCATGAAAGAACCTCGTTTTGATCTCATAAGTTGTTTTAAGTTAAGACTTTGCCCTCGTGAAATACCTTAACTAAATAACTTGAAATACCTCGACTTAGAAATAAGTTGAAATAGCCAGAATTACACAATTTTACTGAAATACCTTAGAAATACCCGAATTTACATTCGAAATACGCGCGAAATACCTTGTTCCCAGAACAAGTTTCTATATACAATAACTAGACAATAACTGAAAAACCATTAACAACTGAAAAACCATTAACACTTGAAAGAGTAAGAAGGAGAAACGTAACTGATGATGGTAGTGCACCACACTAAAAAGAAAACTCATCCTCATTCAAGGATAGAAGTGATATCCACACTTCTCAAACTCTCTACATTTTTGGGTTTGGGATTCTTACTTAAGTTAGTATTCTTATTCTATAGAAAGAAAAGCTGATTTTGGCAAACTGAAGTCTAGTTTGACAATTACCTCCTGTCAAATTTTCAGTCTGCCTTTATACCCTGCTACTCTGTGTTTCCCACCCCACGCCCACGCCCCCCAAACAGAGTAGCAGGTTTTCTTTGAAAATAACACAATCAATAAGATTGTTTGAAATATTTTAATTAACAAAAACTTCCACTATGGAAGAAGGAAAAATATTATGAATTGGTTAATGTTATTGAGCGTAGTTATTTCTATCTTAGTTGTCTCAGCCGTTTTTCTTTTCATACAAAGTCAAGTTGAGCGGATGGGTTCGAAGAACGACGAGAACGACGAGAAGAACGACGATGAATGTTGTTCGAAAAAGTGTAATTGCGACAAGGAAGACAATTAATCTAACAAGGAGAAAAGTCATGAATCTAGGGAATATACTCTTATTCTTTTTAGCAGTAACGATTTTCGCAGTGATATTTACAATATTGCGAATTGTCGCCGCAGCCCCAAAAGACGAATACGACGATTAGTCATTATGGCAGAGAGTAAGCAACCCACTCGTCACATTTCTCAACCTTTATGGTTGCGCTGACCTGCCGATTGCCTGGACAGCACCATCGGTATCGCTTACTCTCTGTCTCCAGTTTCACACCGGTGAGTCAACACGAAATTTGAAAGCAACGGGCTAAGCTTTACTACATATCGTTGACTCGCCCAGCAATCATAATCTAATTCTATAATTCATAACCTCATCACATAAAAGCAGAGAGCAAATTATTTTCATATCCATTCATCAAAACTCTCTGCTTCTTCTTTGCCCTCCAACAACGCGTTTACCCACGTAACCCCACATAACGCGTTGTTAGCTCTGGCAGGATTTAATTCATTTTACCCCGAATGAATTAAGCATAGGATTGCCCTCCTATGACTCCCAAACCTGCCAGAGCATCTTTGAAAATAAAATAAGCTTTGCTTATTTGTTTTTGAGCTCCGCTAAATCAACTCGGAGATTATGCGTTGAGCTCGGCGAGTCCTGTCTAAGGTTTAAGTTACGTTTCTCCTGGACAGGGCTCGCTTTATATTTTTAATTTAGTTTAACAAACAGGGAGAAGAGTCATGAAAGTACCGTCCGAAAATTGCGAATGTGCAGGCGATTTAATTCCTCAAGGACAAATATTTGTCTGCAAAAATTGTGGAAAGAAACAAACTCCTTCGCGTGTAGGGAG
>PFCU01000007.1:0-418 GCA_002763155.1 Candidatus Pacearchaeota archaeon CG10_big_fil_rev_8_21_14_0_10_30_48
AGTAATTGTACTTACAACTATAAATTTAATATATTTCTTAACAAAATTCTCATTAAAAGATTCATTAAATGTCCAAAGTTTATTTAATACAAAACTATTCGTAACTGCAAGAATAAATGCAAAAACAGCTGAAGTCATATAGTAAATATTAAAAATTTCTGTAAGAATTAACAAGGAAATAAGATTTATTGCGGTGTTAATAACTCCAATAATCGCAAATTTTGAAAATTGTTTCATTACTTTTTTATCCATTTAATCACCTTCAACTTTTTCAATATTTTCAGACTTAAAAGTATTTCTGTCTTTTACATTAAAATAATCATAAAATTCATTGCTCAAAGTTAACTCTTTTGTTCTTCCAGTTTTCTTACTTTTAACAAGTCCTAACTCTAAAAATTTCTTTACGTGGTCATATGCT
>PFCU01000007.1:441-5006 GCA_002763155.1 Candidatus Pacearchaeota archaeon CG10_big_fil_rev_8_21_14_0_10_30_48
CAATTCTTGTCGCGATACCATGATGCTCGGAGTTAACATCCATTTTCCAAAGATTATCATTATTTACAATTTCAATCGCAGATTTATCGTCGTATCTTTCCTTAAGAGCGCTCAAAGCGCGGTTTAATAAAATAGGATTCAAATCAGTAATCGAAACAAGTTCCTCTTGAGATAAAAATTTCCCAGCAACAAAAAGCGCGGCCTCAACTCTTTTCAAGTTCTCAATATCCCTCGCATCATCCAACTCTTCTTGCGTCTCTTTAGCATAATCCATAATTTCTACAATTCAAACAAGGTTTTAAAGATTATGTTAAGATGTGACATCCTCCTAGCCCTAAAGGGCTAGGCGTCCTTATTGATTTTTTACATAATCAAAAACTCTATCATAATCCTCTCCAACGTTTGTGCAGAAATATCCAGCGTTCCAAAAATGTCCTCGCGGATAGACATCTCGAAATTGTGGATAAATCAAGAAAAGAATTCTAGATGAAAATCCTTTTATCAATTGCAACATTTTTGCATCTGATAAAGTTCTCGGACAATATCGCGGATAAACAAAGTTCCGAGCCCTCGAGTGGCGAGGAATTTGGGTGAGAAGGTGCAACCTTCGAACCGTTTATCCGCTGTTCAACGAGGTTTCCCGAAGGAAAAAATGCAATGTCCCGACGAATAAAATGAGGAGAGTTTTTTCTGAGGCGTTAAGAAATTTAAATCTTCAATCTTGGGCGGGGGACGGAAAAAGCTTTTTGCTTCTTTTTCCTAAAAAGAAGAGTTTGAGATGGGGGCAGTAGTTCGTTTTTAGTCAGCACCAAATAATCTCTCAAACCAACTTATTATTTTATCAAAGAAATTCAAATTTTTTTGAACATCTGAAGGATGAACCTTAAAATATTCTCCAGAGAGTTCATCAAAATCGTCATTTTCGCCTTTGTCAGTTACTCTTTTAGGAACTTCTAGATGAACAATCTTTTTATCAGAAATCCAGTATATAAATATAGTATTCCCATCATCTACAGAATAAGAGTAATCTCCAATTGTCGGCTCAATGCCGAATTTATTTTTTAACACAGTATTTAGTTTTAAAAAATTAATATTCGCATTCAACTCTATATAACTCATAATAGGAAAACTATTAAAAGAATACTTGCCAACATAAACCTTACAATCTTTTGACGCGATACAACCTTCTGTTAATTTTGTTTGACTAATAAACTTAATATCTCCAAAATCTTTTTGGACAATAAAGCAAGATTCATCGTTGCAGTATTTTTTATAATCTGCCTCGCAAGTTACTTTTTCTTCTTTAGCAAAGCATTTTCCGCAAGCACAAATTCTTTCACATTGTGTAACTGAAAGCTGTTTTTTGCTCTGGTCACAATACCATTCTCTAAGTTCAGTATCTGTTACACAATAATCTTCATCCTTATTAACAGAACCATCGCTAACACGATATTTTACAAGCCCCTTAATATCATATTTAATTCCACCATCGGAATCTTCACAATTTATACCCTCTGGTAA
Organism: Candidatus Pacearchaeota archaeon CG10_big_fil_rev_8_21_14_0_10_30_48; assembly: GCA_002763155.1. Taxonomy (GTDB): domain Archaea; phylum Nanobdellota; class Nanobdellia; order Pacearchaeales; family GW2011-AR1; genus JACPLR01. The sequence goes on from PFCU01000007.1 coordinate 1,963, forward strand.
ATAAAATGGATTATCCTCTTGAGAAACACACTTTCCATTATCACAAGTTTGTCCAGAAGGACATTTCAACACAGAATAAAGACATGCACTTGAACTGCAAACTTGAGAACCATCTTCGGCAGTGCAAGAATATTCTATGACATCTCCTCTTGAGGCTTCTACTCCATTTACTCTCGAAACCTCTCCACCAGAAGCACAAGAATCACGATAATCATAATCACCAAATTTAACAATACCTTTTTCTGCCGAGTTTAAACCCCCATCTGAATCGGTACAATCATAAGTAAATGTTTCAGCAGAAACAAAACTTACTAAAACAAACATAAATAAAATTCCGAAAAGTATTTTCGTTTTCATCTTAATATATACATTAGAGAACAAGTTTTTAAAGATTTCGCAAAAAAATTTATTTCGTCCGTCTGCCCCCCAATAATCGAAATCTCAAAAACTGAAAGTTTTTGCTATCTGTTTTCTGAAAGAAAACCTTTCGTGCTTTTTCCGTCGGGTGGGGGTTGGCAAATAAGAGATTTAAATTTTTAGCAGAAGAAAAAATTTCGTTGAACAACAATTATATGCACATGCTCTTCGAGAACTTCAATAATTTCAATTTGTATTTTATGTCTTTTGCAGGCTTCCTCGATAGCAATTCTGCAAAAGCTTTTTAGTTTTGATTGATTCAAAACTTTGTAACAATATTTTGTCATTATTTGTATATGTTTTAGATTGTTTCCAACAGATGTTTTATTGTGTTTGTACATTTTCTTCCTCCAGAAAGATTTATTTAGTTAGAACTAGTTACCACTACATCTGATGTTTCAGTGAGCGGTAATTCGCTCACTGTTTATAATTATTTTAGAAATAAATAACTGCCGAAATTCATCTTCCAGCTAAAGCAGTAGGATTTCTTTCGGAAACTTTAAATATAAGAATTATATGAAGAAAATATCTCTAAAGAACCCTCAACCCGTAAAAGAGGTTCTTTTGCTTCCGAATTTTTCAACATTTTCTCAAGAGTTTCATATTGTTCTCTCGTTATTTGTAATTCAAGCTTAGCCTTATTCCATCTCTTCACACCTACTCCTTCAGTGCCTTCAACACAAACATCAAGAGAAGGAAAAACAAGATAATACTTATCCCCTATAGGAATTTCATAATCTTTTCTTAAAAAAGATTCACCTATTAATCTAATGTTAACCACCAAGAATACTATGAAAGGGGATTTATAAAAATTTATATAGAAAAAGAAAAACGAAAGAAAAAATAAATTTTCGTGAATCTAATTAACGGAACATTCTAATTCCAAGATCTGAAACTTCGGGTCTCAATGTTGTTGATTCAAATTGAGGTTTTCCAAGAATGTAAGGTGATTTAACACCGGTCATAATCGTTACGACACGAATCTTTCCACTAAACTCTTTGTTAATTCTAGCTCCGATAATTACCTGAGCTTCAGGATTTAAGTTTTCTGTGATAAGTTTTCCAATACTGTCAAACTCATCCAGTTTCATATCCGGACCGCAAGTTATGTGAATTAAAGCTCCAGTTGCGCCTCGGTAATCAACATCCAATAAAGGATGTATCAAAGCTTCTCTTACAGCCTCGTCAACACGGTTAGCTGTATCAGATTCTCCGATACCAATAACTGCAACATCTCCGTTCTTCATAATGCTCGAAACGTCAGCATAGTCCAAGTTAATTAATGAAGGCAAGGTAATTGTTTCCACGATTCCTTTTATCATTATACTAACTAGTTCATTTGCTACCGCAAAAGCTTGTTCAATTGGGAGATTTCCAGCAATGTCTACTAATCTATTGTTATCAATAACAATACAAGTATCTGCAGCTTCTCTCAATTCTTGAAGACCAAATTCAGCTTTGTCAATTCGTGATTTTTCAGATTCAAAAGGCATTGTGATAACACCAATAACTACAGCACCAGATTCTTTAGCCACTTGTGCGACAACAGGAACAGAACCAGTTCCAGTACCTCCACCAAGACCAGCAAGAACGAAAACCATATCAGCCCCACCAACAGCTCTTTTAATTTCTGCGAGTGATTCTTTAGCAGCTTCACGTCCCCGATTAGGGTGTCCACCGGCACCTAGACCTTTTGTTAATTCCTTACCAATAAGGATTTTATCGTCGGCTTTTGTAATACTTAAGTGCAAAGCATCAGTATTCAATCCGTAAACAGTCGCGCCTGAAATACCTTTGTTATACAACCAAGTAATAGCATTACATCCAGCACCTCCACAGCCCACAACTTTAATATTAGCCTTTCCAGCTTTTAGTTCACTAAAATTGATACTATGAGATTCAGCGTTTTCAATAGCCTCTTTTGCAAAATCTAAAACCATTTTTTTATACCTCCTTTCAATTATATGATTTTGACGAATATAATTGAAGCCCGTAGGTTCTTTCAATTATATGATTTTGACGAATATAATTGAAGCCCGTAGGTTCTTTCAATTATATAATCTTGACGAATATGATTGAAGTCCGTAGGTTCTTTCAATTATATAATCTTAATTGATGTGAGCATGATGTGAATATGATTGAAGTCCGTAAGTTCTTTCAATTATATAATCATAACAAATATAATTGAAGCCCGTAGGTTCTTATAATCGATATCTAAAATCAACAAACACCCTGTTTATATAATTTATTCTTATTCAAAATATAATCAAAACCAAGAATTAAAGAAAATTAAGCCAATTTTTTCAAATTTTTTCTAAACTTTTCAATATCTTTATGCAAAATTTGTCCACCTGCCGCAGGAATATGCCCTCCAGCAAAAGCATTTTCAAATCCTTCAATCGCATTTTTTAATAATTCAGAAACATTAATTTTTTTATCCTGTCTTCGCGCAGAAAAAGTATAAAAATCTTGATTTTTCTTAACAATAATAATTGTTTTATTTGGATATTTAACACTAATTATCGTAGATAAAATTCCCTTAATTTGAAACTTTCCAGAAAAAATCCATAAATAAACATCTCCAAAAATTTCTTTTTCTTTTTCAAATTTTTTAACAGAAGATTCAA
>PFCU01000005.1:0-3223 GCA_002763155.1 Candidatus Pacearchaeota archaeon CG10_big_fil_rev_8_21_14_0_10_30_48
AGAATTATATTTAGGTAGGATAATTTGTTGTATCATATCCTACCTAAATTTCTCGAGAATAACTATTTTTCGGTTGAACTCCGGACAGAGCCATTAAATCTAAACATTTATCAATGGAAGGAGTTATCCCTTCTTCAAAATTTGGAGTAAAAAAACTCCCATCTTCTAATAAATGTTTTTTTGAACTTTTATAATGACTTGGAGTTATATTTCCCCTTTTACTTACCTCTTGGGCTATTAGAGATATTTTTTGGTTTATGGAAGTATTATTCATCCTAATACCCAAATATCTCTATTTTTAAAGGTTCTTATTTTTCTAGATAGAATTATCTCGCTACAAATTGGTAGGAAAAACTAGATCAACCGCAAGACTTTTAAACCGCCTTTATTTTATATAAAAGATATTAGATATATTGTGTTATTATTTATCACGTTCACATCACATTCACCTTTATATTGAATGACGAGGTTAAGCCTGTGGATTCTATATTTCTAATATTATAACTAAATTAAATAAAATAACAAAATGGCAAAAATAAGTCCTGTATCAATAAAATATATGATACATGCTACGTTTGAAGCAATTGGGCCAGTTGAAAAACCGGACGTAATCGGAGCTCTCTTCGGACAGACTGAAGGCCTTTTAGGTAATGAACTTGAAATAAGGGAATTACAAAAAGAAGGAAAAATCGGTCGAATAGAAGTTGAAACCGAAAGAGATGGTAGCAAGACTAAAGGGAAAATTCAAATTCCTACAGCTCTTGATAAAAGTGAAACTAGTTTAATTGCAGCTGCGATTGAGACAATTGATAGAATCGGACCTACAGAGGCTACAATAACTATTGAGAAGATTGAAGATGTTCGTGGCAATAAAAGAGATTATATCTTAGAAAGAGCCAAAAAATTACTTGAAGGTATGGACGGCAGAAATTCTAAAGAAATCTCTGAGAATCTAAAAAAAGATTCGCGTGCCTCTAAAATCCAAGAATACGGAAGCGAAAAACTTCCTAGCGGAGATCTTTCTGATAAAGAAATAATCGTCGTTGAAGGAAGAGCAGATGTTGTTAATTTACTTGAAAATAGAGTTAACAATGTTATTGGAATGAATGGAACTAAACTTCCTCAAGGAATTATTGAATTAAGTAAAGAAAAAGAAATTACTTTATTTGTTGACGGAGATCGTGGTGGAAAGCTTATTGCAAAAAATGTAATAGACAATGCAAACATAGTATTTATCGCCTTTGCCCCTGATGGCAAAGAAGTTGAAGAGTTAAGTGGTAAGGAAATCCTTGCGGCTTTGAGAAGGAAAATTCCTGTCAAGGAATTTTCTTTTTCCTCTTCTTCAGAAAAAACTTTTTCAGAAAAAACTGAAAAAAAAGAAATGAAATCAATGCGTGTTGAAATTGACAATGATAAATTAATGGAAAAATTAGAACAAGTTAATGGAACAAAAAAAACTTATCTATTTAATAAAAATCTTGATGTAATTAAAAAAGTTCCTAACGGACAAGCATCAAGAACTTTGGAAAATTCTTATGATATTAAAGTAGTTGCTGTCGACGGAAAAGCGACATCTTCTTTAACTAAATCTGCTCAGAAAATGGGCGTGCAAATTATTGCTGCAAAGAATTTCGCGGATTCTTATGCTGAAGGAATTGAATTTGTGAGTTTTTAGACAATTATTCTATTAGCAAACTTTTTTAAATAATTATAACATGTAATTAAATGGTAAAGAGGGCAATTATTCTAAGCATATTGATAATTGTTGTAATTGCGACGATATATCTTACTTTTTTCTATTATCCAAAATGTAATGACCGCGCGTGTTGGGATTATAAATTAAGGGAATGTTCACGAGCCAGCTATCTTAATGAACCTGTAGATGTCAGTTGGAAATATACAATTTTAGGTAAAACAACTATTGATAATGTTGAAAAATGTGAGGTTCATGTGTTGGCTGTTGATATTAAAAGAGGTTTGAAAAAAACCGAAATACTTAAAGGAAAAGACATGGTTTGTTATTTGCCTTTAGGAGTTGTGGCGACTCCGGAAAATAATCCAAATATTTGTACGGGAAAATTAAAAGAAGAAATGCAGAGTTTGATTATTCAAAAATTACATGAATATATTGTGCAGAATTTAGGAGAAATTTCTAATGAAATAGCACAAATTGAAGGTGTTGGAAATGTAAATGCTGGAGAAATTGTGGTTAATAGTTCTGCTTAGGAGAATCTTATGGAAAATTATAGAGTAACTGTGTGCGGTATATGTTCTAGAATTAAAATTGATGATAAATGGAAAATTGTTGATAGAAACGATTATATAGAATTGATTAACCGAGAACTTATTGATAATGGAAATTATTGTCCTCCTTGTGGTGAGAAAGCCAAAGCATTTTTTAAAGAAGAACGAGTGGCGAGACTTAATTAACTTTTTATATTATATTTGATTATTTATTCTATGGTAAATATTAAATTTGGTCCGGCTGGACTTGGTGGAGTTAAAGAGGCGATTTCTAATTTAGAAAAGATGCATGAATTAGGAATTAATGCTTGTGAGATTTCTTTTACTTACGGCCCTTATATTAAAGAAGCAGAGTGTAAAAAAATTAAAGAAGCTGCTGAAAAATTTAAAATTCAATTAAGTATTCACGCTCAATATTGGATAAACCTTAATTCTGAAGAGCCAAAAAAAGTTGAAATGAGCAAGAAAAGAATATTGGCTTGTTGCAAAATTGGGGAATTACTTGGAGTTAAGTATGTTGTATTTCATCCAGGTTATTATGGCAAAGGTTCTAAGGAAGAGGCATTTGAGAATATAAAGAAAAATATTTTAGATATCTTAAAAGAAATTAAGAAAAATAAATGGAAAATTAAGATTGCTGTTGAGACAATGGGTAAGGTTAATGTCTTTGGTTCTATTGAAGAAATTAAAAAATTGGTGAAAGAAACAGGTTGCGAGTTTTGTTTGGATTTTGCGCATCTTTTAGCTAGGAGTAATGGTAAGATGACTTATGAAGAAATGATTAAAGAGTTTAAGGAATTCAAAGTCTGGAATTGTCATTTTTCTGGAATTGTTTATGGAGACAAAGGTGAGAAACATCATAAAGTCACACCTAAAGAAGAATTGAAAAAATTGTTGAAAGCTCTTCCGAAGAATAAGGAAATTACAATAATTAATGAATCGCCTGAGCCTTTGAAAGATAGTATTGAAACGTTGAAAA
>PFCU01000005.1:3230-28258 GCA_002763155.1 Candidatus Pacearchaeota archaeon CG10_big_fil_rev_8_21_14_0_10_30_48
TAATTATTGTTTTTGCTTTAGCTAACTTTATTTTAATTTCTGGTTTTTCTTTTAAAGATTTTCTTAAATGTTGCAAAGGAGAAACATCAATCGCATATTTTCCTTTTTCCATATGCCTATTAATGTTTGTTGAAATTGCTAATAATTCAATTTTGTTCTTTTCATTTGAAATTAAATAAACTCCTAAAATATTTTCTAAAATAGGCGATAAAATAGACATGGAATCTCTTTTGATATTTGTTGGGGGACTGATTAAAGTTACTCTTACATCTGCTCCGAGCAACGATTTAGGGAGTAATATACCTGAACTATTACCTACACGAATTGCCCGACGATAAAATATCTTTTGTTTTTGTTGTTGAACCATGTTATAACTATGTTATAACATTATTTTATAAATATTTCGTTTTTTAAAAAGTTGTTACTACTTACCGATACCTATCTTGTGTTGTCACCGGAAAGTTTATAAACAGGTTATCTTTGCTTTAATTATCATATTTTCCCCAAAAATGGAAAAACATAACCTAAATTTAAAAAAGTCTAAAATGAACAAGAAACCTATATTTGGTTTATTGTTAGCATTATTTACTGTAGCTATAGCAGTTACATTAGTAAGTGCGACAACTCTTAACATTGATGTAACTAAAATTACAATTGATGGAACAGAAGTTGCTGTAAGTTCTAATGGAGCTGTTAATACAGGAGTTGCTGTTTTTGCTGGAGAAACTTTTCCAGTAAGAGTAGAATTTACAGCTAATGAAAACTCCCAAGGTCCATTAGATATTTCTATGTGGATCGAAGGTGCTAAAAGCCAAACTTCAGTTGAAAGATCACTTAACCGTGATTTAGTTGATGGAAGTTTGTATAATACTGCACTTTCTGTTTTCGTCCCATCTGATTTAGATGATGATGAAGCTATCAACAGAGGATTAACTCTAGTTGTTAGAGTAGAAAGTGATGAAGGAAGCTATGAACAAGACTTTAATTTGGAAGCTCAAAGAAAAGCTAACCTTATTAATGTCCTTTTAGCTGATTTTGACAGTGTTACAAAAGCTGACTCTACATTACCAGTAACTGTTGTACTTAAGAATACAGGAAGCCATAAAGCAGACGATACTTTCGTTAGTGTAAGTATTCCTGAACTTGGTGTATCTAAAGTTGCTTTCTTCAATGACTTGTATCCAGTTGAAAACTGTGATGATGATTTTTCATCAGCAACAAACTGTGATCACAACGATTTTGAAGACAACGAAGACACTGTTGAAGGAAGATTGTTTTTAACAATCCCTAGCGGTGTTGCACCTGGTGTTTATGACGTTGTAATCAAAGCTACAAGTGATGACGCAGAAACAACTGTTATCAAACCATTGAGTATTGTTGGATCTCATGTAGAAGGACAGGTTTTATCAAACCCCACAAGTAAGACATTCGCTGTTGGACAAACAGTTTCTTACGAAATGATTTTGGTAAACACTGGAAATAAAATAGCTATCTACAACTTAGTTCCAGAAGCGAGCGATGCTTTGACAGTAACATTAAGTGATACACTTACTACTGTCCCTGCAGGTTCAAGTAAAACAATACTTGTGAATGTAAAAGCTAACAGAGAAGGAACATTTAACTTCGGCGTTACAGCTGTAAGTGATGGATTCTCTGAAAAAGCTCTTTACTCAGCTACAGTTGAAGGACGATCGGTAACCTCTAGTGCAGGTAACAACGTAGTTGCTCTTACTGTTGTATTAGCAATTATATTTGTTGTACTATTAGTTATTTTGATTGTTTTGCTAACAAGACGACCAGAAAAATCTGAAGAATTCGGAGAAAGTTATTACTAATTTTTTTTAATTTTCTTTTTTTTATTTTTTATTTTTCTCCTTTTCTTTTTTTTATTTTTAATTCTATTATAACAAAATTTAAATAATTCTTTTCTTACTAATTAAAAAAGTAGAAAATGAATAGAGACTATGAAACATTGGATCCAAGGGGAAGATGGCAAATAAATGATAAAACTCAGACATATAATTATTTTAATGAAAAATTACCGGTTTATGAATTCTTAGAACGATTAAACATTGATAAAGATGATCTGAATAAGCAAATATATACAAATCTTCGTAATATAGGATATACAACTCTTGATGGCCAAATAAGACCTGAAGAAAAACGAAAGGTTCATACAATAGAGTTTGGAAATGTAACCCTTGAGGTAATTGTGAGAGATACCCAAGTTTCAGAAGTTAGAGAGAGAAAAAGAATTAAACAGGGGTTTCCAAGAGTAAAATTAAGAAGGTTTAATGTTTTCTAGATTTTTTACTTCTTGATTCTCATTGACATTCAAACTTAAAATTTTAGAGATTCCGTTATTCATGCTTACACCATATAAAGTTGAAGCTCCTAAAATAATTGAATCGTTGTGAGAAATGGTTATGTATTGCCCTGATTTTATGTATTTTTTCAAAAGGTCTGCTAAAAGCTCGGAGTTTCTTTTATCTAATGCAGCGTCGATTTCATCTAAAATATAGAATGCATATGGCTTCAGTTCTTGAATTGCAAAAATTAATGAGAGTGCAATTAGAGTTTGTTCCCCTCCACTCAAAGAAGTAACATCAAAATATTTACCCCTTGCAACATTTATAGTAATAGTAACTCCGCCTGCAAATAAATCTTCTTTATTCTCAAGTTCCAAAAAAGCTTTTCCTTTGACACTTAATTGCGAAAAGTTCCTCGTGAAAAGTTCATTTATCTCATTAAATGTATTCATGAAAGTTCGTTTTTTCTTTTTGTCTATTTCGTCGATAATTTTCAAAATTTCATCTCTTTCGGTTTCAAGATTAGAAGCACGTTCCGCGATTTTATCGTATTCACTTTTAATTTCATCATATGTTTCCAAAGCTCGCATATTAACATTTCCAATTGAAAAAAGAGTTTGCTCTGATTTCTTTAATCTTTCTTGTAGAGATTCAATATTTCCTGACAAAATTTCAACATCTCCAAATTCTTTCATCTCAAAATCTAAAGATTCTTTTTCAGCAGAAATTCGCGCCACATTTACCTTATGATTATTAATTGCATCGTCGAATCTTGAGACAATATTTTGTTTTTCAACCAAGCTGATATTTTTATGTTTTATCTCTTCTTGGATTCGCGTTCTTTCATCAAATAACTGTTTAAATTTATTATTTAATTCTTCCAAGTTTTTCTGTTTTTTAGAAAGGGCTAACTCATTTTCTTTTAAGTCTTTAGAAATTCTCAAAATTTCATAATTCAATTGAACTCTATCTTTATCGATTCCTCTAATTATATTAACAATTGATTCCATCTCTCTTTCTTTATACAAAATTGTTGTATTCAAATTTTTATCAGTCATTGAAGACAATTCCTGCAATTCAAAAAAGAGTTTATTATAACGCTCTTCTATTAAATTTTTTTCATTTAATTGTTTTTCAAATGCTTTTGATTTAGCATTCAAAACTTCAATTTCTGTTTCAATTTCTTTTTGATGATTAACTGAACGAGTAATAGTTTCTTTCTTTTCTTCAATAGTATTCAAAATTGTTAGTTCATTTTGTTTTTTTGTTATTTCTAATGATAATTTTGATTTAGCTTCAGAATATGTTTTATATTCATTATTTAATTCAATTAATTCTTCCCCTAGTTTTTCTATAAATTTTTTATTCTTTTCAATTAAACTATCGGCTTCATTAACTACATTTAACTTGTGTTCTTTTGTAAGTTTTATTTGACATAAAGGACATGTTTCTGAATTTGGAAGATTATTTTTAAGTTTCTCATTACGATTTATTTCTGATTCTAAAACAGAAAGTTCTTTCTCTAATTTTAATTCTTTATTTGTGCAACTTGTTAATTTATCTTCATGTTCAGTAATTTGTTTTTTTATAAGATTAATTTCAGAGTTGCATTCATCCAAAGTTTGAACTGACAAATTTCCTGAAAGAGATTCTATATGCGCATAAATTGCCTTAGATTCAGTTTTTGTCCTTGATAATAAAGATTCTTTGTCTCTTATTCTATCTTTTAAACTATTTATTTCAGTTTGGATTGAAGAAAGTCTGTCCTTTTCATTGCCTGTTTTTTCAAGTTCTTGTTTCTTTGTTTTTATTTCTTCTTGCCTTTTTGATATTTTTGGTGATTCTTTTTTTAATTCTTCTAATTCACTTTCTAAATCCAAAATGCTTGTTTCAAGTTCGGTTTTTCTAATATCATTGTCTGAAAATTTTTTTTCAAAATTTTCTTTTCGTGCTCTATCTGAAGCAATTTTTACATTAAGCTCAGTAACTTCTTCATTCAAAGTTTCCCTCTCTAAACCTGTAGTTTTATGAATAAATTTATTTGTCTCGGAGATTTTATTTTCTAATTCCAAAATTTCTGAATTTATTCTTTCTATTTCTGTTTTAATATGTTCTTTAAATTTTTTGTTCTTTTCTATTTCTTTTGTTATATCTGTGAGTGATTTTACTTTTTCATCGGCCTTTTTTTTCAATATAGATGCCTTACATTTTTTTATTGATTGTTCAAGTTCTTTATAACGCAACGCTTGTTTTCTTTCCTGTTCTAAATTTTTTAAGTAGGAAGTTCTTTCTCTTAAAACAGCGCTAATCTCTTTTAATTTTTGTTCGGTTTTTTCTATTTCCCTAATTGATTTTTGTTTTCTTGTTTCATAAATCGAAATTCCTGCAATTTCTTCGATTATTTCTCTGCGTTCTTCTGGGGACATTTTAACTAAATGAGAAATTTGCCCTTGTAAAACTAAATTGAAACCATTCGGGTCTATACCTGCTTTAGATAATAATTCTAAGACTTCTTGTCTTGTTTTTGTATCATTATTTATTTTGTAGAGACTTTGTCCGGTTCTTTTTACAATTCTTTTTAAATTTATTTCAGAATCATCATTATTAAATATTTTACTTGAATTATCTAAAATCAATTCTACAGACGCTTCATGTGAGGGTTTTTTTTCTTTTGTCCCTTGAAAAATTAAATTAGCCGCTTTTGAAGCTCTCATACTTTTACTCGATAACCTTCCAAGAACAAAACACAGGGCATCTGAAATATTTGACTTGCCTGAACCATTGGGGCCAATTATTACATTGATTGTTTTATCAAAAGGAAGTTCTGTCCGGTTCGGAAAACTCTTAAATCCATGAATCACCAATTTTTTAATATAGGTCATAATTAATTTAAGTTAGTAAGTTTTTTAAAGGTTTATTTAATAAAATTATAGTAAAAATGGACGATTTAATATCAAGAGCGTACGCGGAAATGATCATTCCAACTATATATAGTTCTCAAATAGCTATGCAAAATAGGGTAAAAGATGTTGTTAGAACAGAAGAGCAATAACGTCAGAGAGGGATAGTGATTCATAGGTTGGAAGTAATTCCAGAAAGTTTAGATTCGTGGAGAGAGTCTAAGGGGTATCTGGAATATCTTACTGGAGATTTTTTAAATTTGAAAGTTTAGAATAAAGTTTACTTTATTATTGAAATGCTACGTATTGGCCTTCGACACAATACTTCGCAATTTTATTTTGTAAATCTGAAAACAACTCACATAATTTTAAGATAATTAATTTTATCTCTGTCTTATTAGTTTCCTTAACTAATAATTCTGTGAAACAGGAATCTTAAAGTAATTTATAAAGATAATTTTATCAAAATAATTTTTTTTGAATTTTAGAAGATTTGAATTGTTTTATTGTTGCCCACGATTCTCTGAATATTCCTTTGTCTTTGTAATCTTCATAATGTTCTTGGAGAAATTTTCGCGTTTGAGGATCTGCAGAATATCCTGAACCGAATTCTATTCCGTGTTTTTCTTTAATCTTTTTTACTTCTGAATCTCTTAATACTTTTGCTAAAATACTTGCAGCTGCAACAGCAACATGATTTACATCTGCTTTGTGTTCGCATGAAATTTTTAAATTGGTCTTCGCCATTAAAAATTTTTCCAAATATTCGTGCCATGTCTTGAGATTAACACTTGGACAATCAATAGTCACATTTATTTCTTTTAATGAGTTTTGAGACTTATTTATTTTATTTATTATCTGCGCTGAAGCAATTGCCTCGCGGTCATTCAAATTTAATTTATCTCCTATTTTATTATCTATTTCATCTACAGAAATTAAAACTGTATTTGTGGATATGGCTAATTTTTTTATTTCTTTTGCGAGAACTTCACGTTTTTTTGGAGATAATGCTTTTGAATCTTTAACACCTAATTTAATGAATTCTTTTTCAATTTGTGAGTCGATTAAAACTCCTGCTAAAGCCATTGGCCCTATTACTGGTCCTCTGCCTGCATCATCAATTCCGAGTATTAACATATAATAAATTAGGGAAAGGGGTATAAAAATTTAGCGATAATCTCGAAGTAAATCTAATGCCTCTTGAGGATTTATTGAATCATTTCTATCTTCTTCAGAGGATATTTTCATAAAACTATCTTCATATTTAGTTACGATTGCTCTATATCCTTCAATCAAAGTAATACTTCTTTCAACGACTTCTAAAGGATTTTGTCCAGAAGGGATGTTATCTAAAAGTTGACGTGCTTCTTTTAATTCATAGTTATTAATATAATTTTCAATAGTAGTTTGATGATTCCTTGAAGGATAAAATCTTGAAAATATTCTCATCAAAATATTTCTAATTAAGAGTTTATAAAAATTATACTTTTCAAAAACATACTATTCGAAACCCTTAAAAACACTCTAAGTCTGAATTTAATGTAATAAACAAAGCGGAGTAGAGGAGTCTGGAGTCCTCGCGAGGCCCATAACCTCGAGATCGTGCGGTTCAAATCCCACCTCCGCTATATTGATTTGAAAAATTTTTCTCCGCTATTTTCCTCACGATTAAAATTCCTTCTGTTTAATTTTTCTAAACAATTTATCTGGAACTTTTTCTAGAAATCCATTTGAAATAGTCCTAATAATTTGTTTTCTTAAATCTTGGTTAAGTTTAGCATTATTTTCAGCACAATATTTATCAATTGCTAAACCTACTTCCTTGGCAATATATTTTTCATTAATCAATCCGCTACAAGCTGAAGAAATTTCCATATTGACGTCCCTTGCCCATTTCCCAGTTAGACGATTATAAGATACATTTCTAATATTTCCACAAAACTTCGCGTCATTAAAAACTTCTTCAGGCAATTCAACTAAAATTCTATCTAAACAAAACTTGGGATTTTCTGTTGATTCCATCTGAGAAATGGCCATTTTTCTTTTTTGAATTTCAACAATAAAACCCTCAAAAACATCATAAACTACTGGAAAAATTTTTGAATAATTTAGATACATTGTTCGGACATTTGGAGGAGTATTTTGAGGGAGTAAGAAATGATAATGAGCCATAGGTAAAACTATTTCTCTTGGAGCATATTTTTTAGATTTCCTTATTGAAACCATATATTTCTCTATTCACCTATCTATTAAAACAAAATCATAATCAAATATATACTTTATTATAGTTCAAAATTTGGAAAAATTAAGGAATAGGAAGAATTTATAAGTGATAGAATTTCTCATATTAGAATACGGGATTCTTCCTGTATAATATTCATATGCCACGGTGGCGGAAGCGGATTAAATCCTTATCCACACCATGGTTGATAGAACTAAAAACAAACAACAAAATAATATTCATATGCCACGGTGGCGGAGTGGTTAACGCGACGGATTGCTAATCCGTGCCCTTTTGGGCGCCAAGGTTCGAATCCTTGCCGTGGCGTATTTTTTTCAATGATTCGAATTAGAGAAATTTTATTAAAAGAATTCTTATTTTTTTCTTCTTAGTAATTTTGTTAAATAGTAAGCTGAGCCAAAAATAACAACTCCTGGAAGAAGTGCGAGTCCTACTGCTGGAGCTAACAAAGCTGTTCCGATTGCACCTAAAGTTCCTGCGCCGACTGATTCTAAAACATCTGCAGCTGCTGAAACAGAGTCTTCAACATTTTTTTGCAACGCATCAATTTGCATTACCATTTTACCCTTTTTCATGATTCTAATTTTTTTATCTTCTTCAGAAACAATAACTACTAAATTAGATTTAACCAAAGAAGCTGACATCGCCGCGCTATGTCTTGTTCCAAAATTTTTAAATGTTCTTCGAGATTTAATCATAACACCATAAGCAGTCATTACACCTTCTTTATTGATAATTACTGCACCATCCATTAAAGCCAATGATTCTAAAAGTTTAGGATTATCTATTACCCTGAAAGGAGGAACATTTTGATCAACGAGAGGTTTATACTCTGCTTCACCGACTACAAATAATGCGCCTTCGCCCCGTTTTGCAATTCTTAATCCTACTTCGATTAAAGCTTCTTCAATTGATTTTTCTTCTTTTTTCTTCGGCATTGTAATTTGTAATCAGATTTAGTAACTAATCTAATTATTTATTGTCAATAATATTTATAAACTTAACTAAACATTTTATTATATGAAAGTTTCTGAAGTAATGTCAAAAGCGGTGGTAATAGATGAAGATATCACCTTAAGACAAGCTGCAAAAATTATGTCGAAAAAAAATATCGCGAATGTTGTGGTGATTAAAGACGGAAAAATAAGCGGATATATTTCAGAAAGAGATGTATTGATAAATTTATCTAATCTTGATAAACCTCTTAAAAATTATATGAGTAAAGAAGTTATCACTATTTCTGCAGATGCTAAAATTTCTGAAGCTGGGAAAATTATGGTAGAAAGAAAAGTAAAAAGATTACCGGTCGTAAAAAATGGGAAATTAGTTGGAGCGATTAGTTTCAGAGATGTTATTAAAAATTTGGAAAATGAAAAAGGTAATGGAGATAATTCTGAAGGAGATTTTTTCCTTAATTAATATAGAAATAAATAAATAGCTAAATATTTAGTAAGAGTATGGATTTAACAGGGTATGAAACGCGAAATAGTGGAAAATTAGTTTCTGTTGGTTTTTTAGAAGATGAGACACTTTCAATTGGATCTTTTTATGAACATGCTACGAATAGAGTTTTTATTGAGAGTCCATATGAAGCCGGAGTATATGTTTGTCTTGGAAAATTAGACTATTTGAGAAGGTGGGAAGAAACAGGAGTTATTGAAAGAATACTTACAAAAGAAGATAAAAAAATAAGCAAAATCCATACTTTTTCTAGTTTGAAGAATTTATTTGAAAAATCTCAAAGAGGAAAAAATTCTACTTCGCGTCGCTCGTTCGTAAGACTTGAAGACCAAACGATTCTATATTTTCAATTACCTCTTGTCGCTCATGGGAATTAGTGAAACCTTTCCAATCAATAATCGCGTGAGTTAATTTCTCTTGTGTTTTGTTTATTAATTGTTTAACTAAATTTTTTGTTAAAGGTAAACCATATTTTGGAACTATGTGAGAAATTGCAAATTTATCTTCGAGTTGAATTTTGTTAAAACTTGGGCAGTAATGCGGACCGCCAATTCCTATTGCAATTTTATAGGATTCTTTCTTGAAACTATTAATTGATTCTATAATTGTTTTTGCAATTAATTCTCCAGCTTTTTTATCTTCCCATTCAGATTTTGTCGAGCCTATTTCAATGAAGATGCTGGGAATTTCTATTAATGGGCCGTGGTGTGTTACTTCAAGAGTTACTTTATAATCCGAATTATTATTTTTATTTAGGGTTTGAAAAAAGTGTTTTGATAATAATGCTGAGGCTGGAGAAAGAGTATTTGATTTTCCTCCGTATTCTGCTTCTTTGAAATTTCCAATTGTGTGTACAGAGAGGGTTTTGTTTGGGATTTGTGATTGATGTTTAGATGCGAAAATGATGAAATCAGTATCAAATTTTTTATCTATATTTTCTGCGTGAATGATTTCTGTTTCGACTAAATGAATTGGAATTTGACAATTAATTTTTTTTAAATTTTCAACTATATTCATTCCTGCGGGGTCTTTTTTTGATGCGAGGATTATAGGTTTCATTTTTGATTTAAATTTATTATTTTTTTAGTTGTTAGAATTCTAACTTTATTTTGTTTTTTAAAATGTTTGTCATCTGACCAGATTGAACAATTAAAAGTAAGTGCAGTAGCAATAAACTGCACATCGTCTTTATCTATGTGTCCAATAATTCTTTCGGCTTCTTCTTTTTTATCAATTATTAAATCTGTTGGAATAATTTTAATATTTCTAAGTAATCTTAAAAAAATAGTATCGAATTCTCGTTCAGATAATTTCGATTTTTTTATAATCTCATTTTTATGTTCATATATTTCATAAACTTCAAATTCTGGAATAATAAAATTATTTTTTGATTTAACTATAAAATCTCGAGTTATTCCATTTTTAATCAAAGCAGAGATTAATATATTAGTGTCTGTTACTATATTCATCAAATCTATTGGCTGCCGATCTTTTTATTTTTTTGCTTATTTCTTCGGCGTCTTTTTTAGTAAGCTTGCTTTTAGAGGTGATTCTATTCATAACCTCTAAATCGTCTATTCTTTGTTCAATTGCATGTCTAGCTACTTCACTCCAACGAATTTCTTTATGTGTCTTCATTTTTTTATGAAGCTCTTCTGGAATTGATAGTGTCATATTTACCATACTCATTTATGTGATAACACATATTTAAGGTTTTTGGTTGGTTTTAAACAATAAAAAAGAATTTTTAAACTTGATTCGTTTAAATAATTTATGAACACAATAATCCTTTTTTTAATTTTGGCATGTTCTTTCCCAATAGGATATTTATTAAAATATTTGACTAAAGAAGAATTGAAATCTGGGAGGAAATATTTTCAAATGGTTTGGTTTGTTTCTTTAATAATCGCGATAGGAATGTTATTTTATCCGACGGAAGATTTAATTTACAAACAAGCTGTTATTTTCACATTATTGTTTATTGCAAATATTGCATTTATTAGTTGGAAATAACAACCACCAGCGGGTTCTTAGAGTCCTGCAACCACGGAAATAACAACCACAAGACAATAAGTAAAGCTTACTAGCTTTAGGTCACGGGTTCTTAGAGTCCTGCAACCACGGAAATAACAACCACGAAACAAGAAGTAAATCTATACACTCAATAATTTAGTTATTCTTTCTGGATTGTTATGTTCAAAAGGCTGGTAAGGTTTTTCATGACTAGTTATTCTAATTGGTGAGATACGGTAATTTATGTCTTGTGAAGAAAAGGAGAGTGTGGGAGTAAATGTCTCAGTTATACTATTAAGACTTCTTGTACTATTTCCTCCAAACATAAAATTACCTAAAGAATAAAAAATTAATCCATCTTTATATTTTTCTATAGGCTGGACAACATGAGGGTGATGGCCAATTACTACATCCGCTCCATAATCAATAAAGTTTCTTCCGTGATGTTTTTGATAATCTGCAGGATAGAAATCTCTTTCAACCCCCCAATGAACATTTACAATTAAAAAGTCAACTTGTTTTCTTAGTTCAATTATATCTTCACAATATATCTTTTCATCTAAATTTGCAGTGCCTGCCCTAGAACTAGATGCAAAAATTGATGAGGGACCAATCCTGCTATATCCTAAAAATCCAAAATCAAATCCTTTAATATTCAATATTTTAGGAATTCTTGCTCTTTCTAAATTCGTTCCAGCTCCGACATAACCAATTCCCACACTATCTAATAAATCAGTTGTATCTTCAACACCTTTAGAAGAGAAATCCATAATATGATTATTTGCAAGTGTTACAATATCTATTCCTGCAATTTTCAAAATATTAACATAGTCAGGGTTTGCTTTGAAATTAAATTTTTTTGGTAAAAGATCCTTACTTTCAGTTATTGGGCACTCTAAATTAACCATTACTAAATCAGAATCATTAAAAATATCTTGCATTTCATTAAAACAATAAGAATACATTATTTGATTTCCTTCTTTATTCTTGAGATTTTCCATAACTGATTCAAAATTATCATGATTTGGTTTTCTTTGAGGACTACTTAAGCAAACATCTCCTCCAAAAGTAATTTTAACTGATTTATTTTCACTTTCAGGATTATAAAAAAACGGGCCCGCAACCATAGATGCCATTGATTTTAAAAACTCTCTTCGTTTCATGAGAAGAGTTCGATAAGAAGTATTTTTAAGGTTTATTGGGATGTAATGGGTATATCTGCTTAAAGAATTTTTACTATAATCAATCAGACATCCTATTTACTGTAGCTATTCTAACCCGGGGATCTTTATCAAATTGTGCTATATGGTATAAATCAGACATTTTATTCTCCTATAATTTAGATTTAATCATATTTTTAAATATTTGGGTAAACTATTTTATAATATAATAATCTCTCAATTAAGATAAATTATATAAACAAATTCTGATTTTATGTTAATTAAATGGATTCTAAAAAAGCAGTCAAACAATTGAATGAATTAAAGAAACTTGGAGGGAGTATGAGGTTGGCGGCTGAAGGATGGGAAAGTAATTTTCAAACGCTTATTGCGACGGCTTTATCTGCTCGCTCGTTGGATGAAACGACGATAAAACATGCTACAATTCTTTTCAATAAATATCCTGACGCTAAAACTCTTTCTAAAGCAAAACTAAAAGATATTGAAAAAATAATTCGTTCGATAAACTTCCATAAAAATAAATCTAAAAATATTATTCAATGTTCTAAAGAGTTAATTGAAAGGTATAGGGGAAAAGTTCCAACGGATTTTGATAAATTGGTTGAATTAAGAGGTGTTGGAAGAAAAACCGCGAATGTTTTTCTCGCAGTAATTGGAGAAGATGAAATTGGAGTTGATACACACGTTAATTATATTTCTCATTATTTAGATTGGACAACTGGAAAAAATCAAGAAAATGTTGAGAAAGATTTAAAAAAGTTATTTCCGAAAAAGTATTGGACAAGTATCAATTATATTTTAGTGAAGTTTGGTAAAAAGTATACTTCAAGAAAAGAGAAAGATAAATTATTAGAAAAAATAAAATGTATTCAATAAGAAAAAATGAAGAAGAAATTCATGAACAAATAATTTCTGAATTATGTGAAGCATATGGTGAAGGACATGCACATAAGATAAGAGAGATTTATCAAAGAAATCTTAGAAGATTTGATGATGCTCCGATTAGAAATCATATTCCATATTTTGTAAAGAAAAAAGTTATGAAAGAATTAGGTCTAGTAACAACTGATTAAACAAACATTTATCAAACCTTATTTTTTAATTAGTTTATGGAAGATTTAATTACTAAAATTAATGCGCTGAAAGAAACTCCGATTAGAGAAACTGTTGAAAAAAGATTGAAGGAATTTGATGAGTTAAGGGAAAAGGAAAATGACGAATGGTTTTCTGAGTTGTGTTTTTGTTTGCTTACTGCGAATTCTCGGGCATCAAGTGCAATTAAAATACAAAATCAGATTGGGGCTCGCGGTTTTTTAAATTCTCCGAAGGAAAATATTGCTCAAACAATAAAAATGAATAAACATCGGTTCCATAATAATAAAGCAAAATATATTGTTGGCGCGCGCGAGTTTAAAAATATTAAAGAGATTTTGAAGGATAAAGAAGATTTTGAAGCGCGAGAATTTATTGTTGAAAATGTTAAGGGTTTAGGAATGAAAGAAGCTTCGCATTTTCTTCGGAATGTTGGAAGGAAAAATCTTGCAATTTTAGATAGGCATATTTTGAATTTGTTGTATGAAGAAGGCTATCTTTTAGAAAAACCTAAAACTCTAACTCCTAAAGTTTACAAGAAAATTGAGGAGACATTTAATCGAATTGCTGAAAGATTGAAAATGTCTTCGGCAGAACTTGATTTGTATATGTGGTATATGAAAACAGGGATTGTTTTGAAATAATTACTTCTTAAGAATTTTGAACTTCTTCATAATATAAAAAGAAATAATGAAAATAGAAATAAAAACAATGAAATAATGAAGTCCGTGAAAAAGTAAATTACAGCTAACAAAATATTGTCCGGGGTTCAAATAAGAAGTAGGGCATTCTCCGAGGATTTTATCTTCAATCTTAAGACTAATGTAAATGAATGTTGTTAATATGGCAATTAAGATAGAGACGGTAATTATTTTCTGATTTGTTTTGAGTAATTTTTTCATAGAAATATTCTAACCATTCATATGGTCATCAAGTTGTTCTTCACAGTTTCTGCAAATTTGATCTGTATAACAGCCTCCTCCAATTGCTGAAGGATGATAAGTTCCTAAAGATTCGATTTCTTCGCAATGATAACATTTTCTAATTTGTTCGCAAGAATCCAATGACTTATATTCTGGATCTGACCACTTATGTCTTGTTCTTTCTTGTGTGACTCTATCATAATCGCAGGTTCTAATTTGCTCACAAGATTTTTGACTAACATATTCCCAATCATCCCAACTATGGAATCCAATTTTATGAACAATATCTCTTAAATTCATTGTAAAATATAGGGCAACAAATTATATAAATATTTCCTCTCCGCAAAATTAAATATTAAATCCGAAGGTTTTAAATCTGTTAATCTTCTTTTTTAATCTATGGCACTTTACTTAATCGGACTTGGACTTGATAAGCGCGGAATTAGTTTGCACGGGAAAAAAATATTGAAAAGTGCGAACGTTAAGAAAGTTTATTTGGAGAATTATACTGTTGAATTTCCTTATACAAAAAAAGAATTGGAAAAAGAGCTTAAAATAAAATTGATTTCTGCTGATAGAGAATTTGTTGAATCTGAAAGAATTGTTGATGAGGCAAAAAAAGAAGATGTTGTCTTGTTGATTTATGGAAGTCCTTTGAGTGCTACAACGCACATTAGTTTGATTAATTCTTGTAAAAATAAAAAAGTCGATTTTCATATTTTACATTCTGGTTCTGTTTTTGATGCTGTTGCAGAATCTGGTTTATCTTTGTATAAATTTGGTAAAACAGCTTCGCTTCCGAAATGGCAGAGAAATTTTAATCCAAAGAGTTTTATGGAAATAATTAAAGACAATCAAAAAATCGGAGCGCATAGTTTATTGTTAATTGATATCGGTCTTTCATTTTTAGATTGTAAAAAACAATTAGAAGAAAGCGATTTGAAAGGGAAGATTATTGTTTGTTCGCGTTTGGGTGTTAGATCAAAGTTTTATTATGATTCTTTAGAAAAAATTCCTGCTGGAAAAGTTAAAGCACCTTATTGTATAATTGTTCTAGGAAAGTTAGATGATTATGAAGAAGAGAGTTTGGCGAAGATTTAATCAAGTTTATCATGAGGCCATCTTACTTGCTCAGTTAATCCCGAAGGTCTTTCATGAGGCCAACTAGTCCGAGGATCTTTTGGTAAAGGAGAATCATTATTAGTCAATTGATAAGCTAATTCTTTTATTCTACTAAAGCTCTGTGGATTATCTTGATAAAAAAGAACACTAACATCTGGTTTTTCTTGGTTATTATCTCTCGCTATAATAGGGTAATGAGTTACTTCTTTAACAACTCCCAGATCCAAACTTTCGAGTCCTTCATCAGAATACGAAATCCTTACACAATTGCCTTCAGTGAGTGGAACTTTAAATCCCATATATCCAAGATCAAAATTGTGAAATCTATGATTGCTATCTGCTACTTCAATCTTTACTTTATATTCAACCATGGTAAAATTTCATTTTAGAAATATATAAAGATTTGTTTGATGGATTTATAGGTTTTAGAAAATTAATGCTTAGCGAAGATTTAATAAATATGTTTCGCTGTTTTTTTGTATGTATGACTTCAAAAAGATTGAAGATGAATCTCGAAAAGTTTGGAAAAAATATGAAAAGGAAATAGCTAAAGCTGTGCAGAATGATTCTAAGAAAAAATTATTTTCTTTTTTGGAAGGGCCACCAACAGCGAATGCGCCTCCGGCTTTGCATCATTTAGAAGTTCGAACTTTCAAAGATATTATTTGTAAGTTCAAATATATGCAGGGATTTTCTGTTCCTCGTAAAGGAGGATGGGATTGTCATGGACTTCCAGTAGAAGTGCAAGTCGAAAAAGCCATCGGATTAAATTCAAAAAAAGATATTGAAAAATATGGAGTAAATAAATTCATTAAAAAGGCTAGGGAAAGTGTTTTTTCAAATATTGGAGATTGGGAAAAATCTACAAGAGAATTAGACTATTGGATTGATTTAGAAAAACCATATGTAACTTTAGACAATGACTATATTGAAAGTGTTTGGTGGAGTTTGAAAGAATTACATAAGAAAGGATTTTTATATGAAGGTCACAAAGTTGTGCCTTTTTGTCCGAGATGTGGAACTCCTTTATCAAGCCACGAAGTTGCTCAAGGTTATAAAGATGTAAAAGATGATTCTGTTTATGTTGCATTTAAATTAAAAAATGGCAAAGGAGATTATATTTTAGCTTGGACAACTACACCATGGACTTTGCCTGGAAATGTTGCGCTTGCAGTCGGAGAAAAAATAAATTATGTAAAAGTCAAATTATCAGATGGAGATACATTAATTCTTGGAAAAGATAGACTAAATGTTTTGAATGTAGAATATAAAATTATTGAAGAAATGAAAGGGAAGAATTTAATCGGATTAGAATATGAACCATTGTATGATATTAAGGAAACTCAAAATAAAAATTCGCACAAAGTTATCTCTGCCGATTTTGTTACAACTGAAGATGGAACAGGGGTTGTTCACACTGCAGTGATGTATGGAGAAGATGATTATAGGGTTGGAATTAAAAAAGGTCTCCCAGCAGTCCATACTGTCGGAGAAGATGGAAAATTCTTGTCAATAGTTAAACAATGGCAAGGGCAATTTGTTAAAGACGCTGAACCTTCAATTATAGAAGATTTAAAGAAAAGACATTTATTATTAAAAAAAGAAAAAATAACTCATTCGTATCCTTTTTGTTGGAGATGTGATTCTATTCTTTTATATTATGGAATAACTTCTTGGTTTATTAGTGTAAGTAAAGTAAGAAAAGAACTTTCTAAATTGAATCAAGAAATTAATTGGTATCCTGAACACATTAAAGAGGGGAGGTTTGGGAATTGGTTGGAAGGAGCAAAAGACTGGGCACTTTCACGATTCAAATATTGGGGAACGCCGTTACCTGTTTGGAGAAATACTAAAGATAAAAACGATATAATTGTAATCGGAAGTGTTGAGGAATTAGAAAAATTATCAAAGAGAAAAATTAAAGATTTACATAAACCGGAAATAGATGAAATTGTAATTAAAAGAAATGGAAAGGAATACCGACGAGTACCGGATGTAATTGATTGTTGGTATGATTCAGGTAGTGCAAGTTTTGCCCAATTCCATTATCCGTTTGAAAATAAAAAAGAATTTGAAAAAAGATTTCCTTATGATTTTATTTCTGAAGCAATAGACCAAACAAGAGGATGGTTTTATACTTTACATGTTTTATCGACGCTATTATTTAACAAACCAGCTTATAAAAATGTAATTTGTGCAGGTCATGTTGTAGATGAAAATGGAGAGAAGATGAGTAAAAGTAAAGGAAATATAATCAAACCAGAAGAAATAATCAATAAAACAGGAGTTGATGCAGTGAGATTACAATTTTGCACGGTTGATGTTGGAAATTCAAAAAGATTTTCTTATGATTTGATGAGAGAATCAGTTATACCTTTTTTAACAGTCCTTTCTAATTGCGAAACTTATTATCAACAACTCGATAATAAAAAGAACAAAAAAAGTATAGAAGATAAATGGATATTGAGTAAATTAAATAGTTTAACTGAAGAAGTCACAAAAGATTTAGAAAATTATTCGTTGGATATTCCTTTCAAAAAGATTTTAGAATTTGTAGTTAATGATTTTTCAAGAGGATATATTAAACTTACAAGAGATAGAGAAGATACAAAAGAAATTTTAGGAGAAGTTTTAGAAAAAATTTCATTGTTACTTGCTCCTTTTGCACCTTACATCTCTGAAAATATTTATCAGAACTTTTCAAAAAAATCTGTGCACCTTTCCTCGTGGCCGAAAGTTGATAAGAAAAAAATTGATGTTAAATTAGAACAAGAATTTGAATCTGCATTGAAAGTTATTGAGGTTGGTTTGAGGGCGAGAGATAAAGCAGGAATTGGTTTGAAGTGGCCTTTGGCAAATGCAAAAGTAAATAGTAAAGAATCTCTTAATAACGAATTAAAAGAAATTGTTAAAGACCAATTGAACCTTAAGAATATTGAAATTGTAATTGGAGAAGAATTTAATGTTGAACTTGATACAAATATGACTCCTGATTTAGAGGCAGAAGGTTATGCAAGAAATATTGCAAGAGGAATACAAGCACTTAGGAAAAAAACTGGTTTAGTCAAGGAAGATTTTATTGAATTAGTAATTGTTTCGGATAAAGAGAGTGAATTAATAATAAAAGATTGGAAAAAATTTTTGAAAGAAAGAACTAATGCGAAAAAATTTTCCATTTCAAACTCTTTCAAAGATGCAAACTTCGTCGGTGAAGAGCTGAAAATAAAAAATAAAGGGTTCCACATTTATTTGAAAAAAATAAAATAAAATATATTTCGTAGAGGGGTATGTTAATTTGCTATTCACCCTTAGTAAAAAATGAAAAAATCGTCATTATATGGAAGTACACTAGCAAAACATTTAAATATGAGATTTAATTAAAGAGAGTATAAAATAAAATGATTGTCAAAGATGAGTTTTTAGGAAGATTAAGAAAGATTTTCGATCTTAATTTATACGAGGTGAAAGTTTGGACTGCTTTGCTTTCTCGAGGTGTTTCAACTGCTGGAGAATTATCAAATATTTCTGATGTACCGAGGTCAAGAACATACGACATTTTAGAATCTTTGGAGAAAAAAGGATTTATCGTTATGAAATTAGGAAAGCCAATAAAATTCGTTGCGTTAAAACCTGAAGAAGTTATTGACAGAGTTAAAAGAAATTTAGTTACTCATGTTAATGAAAGACATAAAAGATTAGATAGTTTGAAAGAAGATGAAGTATTACAAGAATTAACTTCTTTATTCACACAAGGTGTTAAATTTATTGAGCCTTCTGATTTATCTGGAAGTTTGAAGGGAAGAGGAAATTTGTATAATCATTTAGACATGTTAGTTAATGGAGCTGAGAAATCTATCACTCTTGCAACTACAGAAGATGGGCTTAATAGAAAAATAGAAGCGCTAATGCCTTCTTTAGAGAAAGCAAGAAAGCGTGGAGTAAAAATAAGAATTGCTGCGCCTATTACTGATAAAAATACGGAAGTTGCAAAAAAACTTTCGAAGGTTGCTGAAATGAGAAGTGCTAAAGATTTCAATTCTCGATTCTCTGTAATCGACGGTAAAAATATAATGTTTATGTTATTAGATGATGCAACAGTTCATCCAAATTATGATGTAGGTGTTTGGCTTAACACTCCTTACTTTGCTCAATCTTTAGAAAATATGTTTAATCTTGCTTGGAAAGATTTTAAACCAGTCTCAGCATCAGCTGGAATTAAGAAAAAATAATTTTATAATATCAGCCCAAAAAATGGGGTGTAATTTATTTTAACATATTCTAAAATTGTACCCTAAGGTAAAAATTAGTGTTAATTTTATCTCCTACAGAATTAGTTTCGATTGAATTAAAACAGGCAGTTATATACTTTAATGAACATATCTTTTTAAAGAATATTTTAGAATAGTATCATATGGTGGCAATTTTAGAGGAGAAGCTTAAAAGAATCCGAAAAGAGGAAAGAGAAACTCTAAGTAAAATTGATCGAAGAAATAAGAAAAGAGCTATAAAATGCCAATCTTGTACTACAACCCACAGAATAGCAGACATTATATTAATTCAAACACATTTTTACGTCCAACCTCATGGATGCACAGGTGGAGATTATTGGCTTCCAGGAGAGATTCAATTTGTTTGTCCGCAAACAAACATGGTAAATAGATTGTTGTTTGATAATGACAATGTTCCTTGGGAGAAAAGAGAGAACTACGAAAATGACCCTCAGCAGCAATTCAAAAGAACTTATGGGCATTTATTTAGAGAAGTTGTAGACGTTAATAAAGGTGAAGAATCTGAAAGAAAATGGGTGAATAACTATTACCTCGACAATCATCGTGAGGAGTTTGGACTTGTAGCTAAAAGAAAAAGAGATTAGCTTTTCCTCCTAAGTCTTATACTCTATCCACTTTTTCAAATCACTGAGTAAATTAGGGGACACAAACAGGTGCTAATTCCCTAAATTAAATTTTGTGAGAAAAATAATTTTATTGATTTATTTAAAGTTTGTTTATGAATTAATTAAATTGTTCTGAATATGCCCAATCGGCTTCTTGTCTTAAAGGGTCTATTCTAGGGTGAATAGTCTTTGGCAATAATTCATACAACCTATTTCTTCTACTATCTATCTCTTCTACTTTTGATCCAGCAAATCTTAAGGCCACAATTCCTTTAACCACCCTATTCAGAAAATCAGGATTTGCTATTTGTATATACTCTTCTCCAAAAGGAGTAAGATCTTTTCTTATTAAAGCATAAGCAACTAAAAAATCGTTTTTTACTTTAGTAGAATCAAATAATCCTTCTTCAGATATAATTTCTTTTTGCAATTTTGTAAAATCTTCTTTTCCATCCCATAATCTTTTTTCGTCATTCAATCCAGGCCAATATAATGGTCTTATAATTGTTATATCTGCCAATAATAGTGGCTCTCGAATATTAGGGGTATGATTTAAATTAACGGCAGGATAATTTAGTCTATCAAATTGATTCAGGTGAGCCTCAATAACTTTATTTTTTTGTTCTCTATTTAGGAGAGGATAAATTGAACCAATTGCATTATATAAATCAGAATCGGGAATAAAATCATCTCCAATTCCTTGGATTCTTTTATCTTTTTTATTTTTTACTAAATCAATTAGAATTTGATAGTCTAGACATGCTTGACTCTTAGTTGGTTCATCTAATCTTTCTAATAAACCAGATTGTCCCAAAATTTCAATTAGCCCGACAGTTTGAACCATATTTGATTAGGATTTTTTTTCTTTAAATAAATTTAGGTATAATAACAACATATTATCTTTTATGTAGAACCCGTTTATGAAAAAAAATAAAAAATAAAGAAAAAGGTATATATTAAAAATAAATTAAATTTGTGGGATTAACTAAAGTAATCTACAATTGCTAGGATCACTCCAACTATTGTTGTAACTACTACAATCCATCCTGCAACTAATGCAACTTGAGATCCCCCTAACCAATTTGGCAATCCAAGTACTCCATCAATCATTGCGAAAGCAACTGAAAGAGAAACAATTATTCCTGTCAACCAAGCTACAAACCCAAGCAATGCACGCACAGAACTACCACCTGCTCTTTTTTTTACTGGCATATTAACCTCCTTTCAATTTGAATTTTATACTCTAATAAGGGTGTTTAGAGTATATAAATTATTTGTTTTTATAGTTGATAAAATAGGATTACATTTCTTCCATAACTTCAATTCCTAAAAGATATAAAGAATTTTTCAATGTATTTCTGAAAGCTTCAACTAATTTTATTCTGAAATGTTCTTCTTTTTCGCCTATGACTTTATTTGAATGATAAAATTCATTAAAAGATTGCGCGAGTTGGAAAGAGTAATTTGCGATGAAACTCGGGTTTAATTTTTCTGCGGATTTTTCAACAACTTCCGGGAATTCTAATATTTTTTTAATTAATTTAATTTCACCATCAGATAACTCAGGAATTTGATTTTTTGATTTTTTGATTTTTGATTTTTTTATTATACTTGAAGCTCGGGCATAAGAATATTGCAAGTAAGGTCCTGTGTCTCCTTCAAATCTTAAACTCTGCTCCCAGTCGAAAATTATATTTTTATCATTATCGTTTTTCAACATAGAATATTTTATTGCGGCGATTGCAATTTTTTTCGGCGAACCTTTTGTTTTTCTTTTCTCAGTTTCATATTTGGCTTTTTTTACTGCTTCTTCAAAAAATTCTTCCAATAAAACTAACTCTCCACGACGAGTAGACATTTTTGTTGCTCCTTTATCTCCTTGAAGTAAAACAAAAGAATAATGAATCACTTCTGGGGCTTTATATCCTAAAAGTTTGACAGCTTCGGAAATTTGCTCGAAATAAAGTTTTTGATCTTCGCCCAACACAATAATATTTCTTCCGAATTTTGATTTGTCTATTGTGTAAGCAATATCTCTTAGACCATACAATCCTGTTCCGTTGGATCTTGCTAAAACAAACATCGGGGCTTTCATTTTCCTAATTAATTCTGTATTTGATTGATTCAAAACCATACGCCCGTCCTTATCTTTGAATAATTTTCCTGTTTTTTCCAATTTTTTTAATAAATCTTGAGAAGCCTTTCCAACATAACGAGATTCATAATCAAAAGAGTCGAATTTTATATCAACTTTTTTGAATATTTTTTTCTGTCCATCAACGCAAATTTTTACGATGTTGTTAAACAATTGAGTTGTTTTTTTATCCTTTGATTCAAATTTTTTTAATAAATCAAATACTTGTTTTTCTAATTCTGGATTTTTCTCTATTTTTTTAGAAATCTCAATATATTTAGCCAGCATGTCTTCGAATTTATCTTTCTTATTAAAATTAAGCGCGAGCATTGCGATTTGTTTACTTACATCATTCACATAATAATGAATTTCAACTTTATTTCCTAAGAATTTTAGAATCCTTACAACTGAATCTCCGATTATTGAATTTCGCGTTCTTCCAACATGGGGTGAGGCGTTTGGGTTTACACTTGTGTGTTCAATTAAAATTTTTTCTTTTTGTTTTTGTGTGCCATAATTTGTTTCCAATGCCTTAGATAAAACTTCTTGGGCGAGCATTTTTTTATCGACGAAAAAATTCAAATATGGACCTTTATTCTCAATGCGTTCTAAAAAATCAGGAAGTTTTTTCTCTAAGTCTCTCTTTAATTCTAAAGCAATTTCAATTGGAGGTTTTTTTAGTTGTTTAGAAAGAATAAAACAGGGGAAGGCATAATCTCCCATTTTTACATCCGGAGGAGTTTCTAAAAAATCCTTTATCTTTTCCTTTTCTAATTTTGTTTTTTTGTAAAGGAAATCGATTAGTTTATCTCTCATATTTATTAATAATATTCAATATTAATAAAGGTTATTAGCGCGTTAAAGTTAAATAGTCAAAAATTGTTGTGAAAGAATGAGATTTTTATTAAGGTCCAAGATTCATAAAGCGATTGTGACAGATGAGAATTTAGGTTATGTTGGAAGTCTGGGAATTGATGAGGATTTGATTAAAAAAGCAGGGTTTATGATTGGAGAAAAAATATTGGTTGTTAGTAATACTTCTGGAGTAAGACTTGAGACTTATATTATTTCCGAAAAGGCCGGCTCTGGAAAAATAGCAATGTATGGAGCTGCTTGTAAATTAATCAAGAAGAGTGAAGAAATTATTATAATGGGTTTTGAACTTAGTGATAAAGAAATAAATCCTAAAGTCGTTTTAGTAGATAAAGATAATAAATTTGTGAAGTATCTTTAGAATATTGAATAAATATATTGATATGTATTCTATGACGAATAACCTTTTAAATGAATTTTTTATTTTCTATAGATGTTAAATAAAAAATTATCTCGAAGGGATTTTTTGAAATCTTCGGGAATTGTTGCATTAGGGGGATTGACTGCAGGATGTCCTTTGAAAGATCCTTTAACAAGGGAATATTATATTCTTGGATATTCTCTGGGCGATAAATTGAATGAATTTCCAGTCAAAATTATTTATCCTTCGTTAAATGAAGAACCCTTGCCGATTATTGCTTTTTCCCACGGTTTTGGGGCATCTCCAACTCTTTATTCTAAAACTTTAGATTGTATTGCAAGAGAGGGTTATTTTGTTATTGCTCCAGAACACAATGATTATGTTAATTTTTTATCCCATAGTAGATTAATTAATTTAGAAAATTTTGGACAAATTGAAGACGATACTGACTTGATTGTTGATGCGCTTAGAGGAATTCAAGGTTATGAAAACATAACTGTACTAGGGTCACTTAATTTACTTTTAAATGGTATTCTTCCACATGGAACGAATAATACACAAATAATTGATATATTCAATAATTTTATTGGATATAGGAAAGATGAACTTTATACTGCTTTGAATTTCGCAAAAGAATTTGATAATGTTAATCAAAATATCATTGGATTATCAGGGCATTCTCTTGGAGGAGTACCAGTTATTGAAATGCTTTCAGAAGCGGAAAATTCTGGAGATGATTCTATCAAAGCAGGTCTTTTATTATCGCCTGCAAATAATCTTAGTTTAATTAAAAAACTTTCACAACCGACTAGATGGGTAACTGGAGACTTAGATGAATTTTATCCTAATACTTTTAGAGGATATGAAGATAGTGTTGGTCCACGTTCATTTGTTTCATTTGCAAAAGTTGACCATGGTAATTTTATAACTCCTTTTAGCCGAAGAGACAAACCTAAAGAATCCTATGAAGAGAGAGAAGAAAAAATTGATGGAATTGATTGCTCTTCAACTTGTTTCTTAAATCATTGGTTAAAGAATAATGGAAGAGAGGATGAGTTTTTAGATAATTATGGAAATATCGTATTGGAATATTATAACTGATAAATTATTCTCTTTCTGGTAAACCATATTCGCCAAAAATTTTTATTGGTAAGACTTCCGGTCTTCCTAAGGCTTCATACTCACTAAAGGGAATTGAAAAACTTCCAGATGCAAATTCTGGAACTACATAATTAAATTTTTCCGCAACACTGTTTACTCCGCTCCTTGTTTTGAAATTTCCGGTTTCATCTAATGTTCGAATAGTTTCTAATCTTGTAATAACATAACGGCCAAAAACAGATTGTAAATCTTTTGATAAGGATCCTCTATAAATTTCCCGAGGAGTATTTTTTATAGGTTGGATAGGAAGAGGATCTATAGAACGATAATTCATGCTATCTAAGTATGCTTCTCCTTCATATAAAACAAATTGATTTGGTTTATCCATGGCATTTTATTAAAAGAGGGGTTAAAAAAGGTTG
>PFCU01000013.1:0-3687 GCA_002763155.1 Candidatus Pacearchaeota archaeon CG10_big_fil_rev_8_21_14_0_10_30_48
ATCCTATTTGTAAAAACCTAATATTTAAAAACACTTCCCTCTAGATAATCTAGATTATGAGGCCTCATAGTCTAGTGGTAAAACGACTCGTTTACACATAATTGATACTAAAAGTTACTAAATAAAATAGCAAATTTTATATACTAAATATGTATAGTATTTATACATGTTTAAGGATAGATATATTAAAAAGAAGAAAGAGCTTTTAGCCGACGAATCTATTAATCTTAAGAATAGAGAGATAGTTGAAAAATTCTTAGAATTTCAAGAGTATAAATTGAAGAGAACGTTGAAGACATGGAAGAAGATGTAAATAATATTTGTGAGAGTCTTAAAAAAGAGGTTTTATCTATTGGGAATGATATAAAGTTTAACGAACATAAATATTATAGTGCCTTTAGGAGAAAAAACAATTTTGCGAGTATTAAGATTCAGAGTAAACAAATAAAGTTATGGGTTAGAGTGCCAAAAGACAAAATGGAAGATCCCCTAAAGATAGCTAAAGATGTTTCAAGGATAGGACATCATGGAACTGGCGACTTTGAAATAACATTTTCTTCTAAAAAAGATATTCCTTACATAATGAATATAATAAAGAAAGCTTACGAGTATGATAAATGGCAACAAAATGATTATGATTTAACACATCATCTCTCTAAAATAGAAAATTCATTAACCGAAGAAAGAGTTTTGGAATTAATCAAAAGAATAAAAAATATTAATAGTTCAATTGGGGAACGTTACTCAAAATATCAAATTAAATTTTATAAGAATTCTGATTTTTGTTCAATTTTTACACAAAAAAATCAATTTTGGATAGACATTAAAATACCAAAAAAAGAGATTAATTCAAAAGATTTAGATATTCGTGACCACAAAGACAAAGTATGGACACACATAAGAGTCAATAATCAGATTGATTTAGATTTATTAATACCACTAATTAAAAAGGCGTTTGAAAGAAATTAAGCGAAAATGAATTTAGCAATTTTGGGTTTGTTCTTTGATATTTTTGGCGTCTTAATTTTAACTTTAGTTGCTATTATTGATTACCCCCATCAAAGAATCTATAATGAAAAAGAATGGTGGAAAAGATATTGGTGGCAAGGTTGGAGACCGTTTTACAAAAACACTAAGACGTTAAAATGGCATATGAAATTAAATAGTATGGTAGTGAGGTATGGTTTTATCCCTCCTAAACATCAATGGAACATATTGGGGTTCATCCTTGTTTTAATAGGATTCATCTTACAAATAAAATTCTATTTGTAACCAAAAATTTTATATCCTATACTTTCTTACAATTTTAAGATAAAATGCCTAATGTTAGTAATACAAATACAATAAGTGGACCAGCTATGTCGGTTTTACTTGGAGTTATATGTTTAATTGCTCCTTGGTTTCTTCCAATTGGTGCTTTTTCAAAAATCATTGTAAGTATTATTGGAATTTTTTTAATTGTGATTGGAGTAAAAAATGGTTAAAAAGAAAAAAAAGAATGGTGTATTTTCTGACCTGTCCGAGTTTATGAAAAAATTAGGTTGGGTTCTTGGACCTATCTTGGTTGTAGCAACGATAGTAAAAATCGGCTTTGAAGATATAATTGATGTGAAAATTGCTGTTTTTATTACAATTATAATTTTATATATTATTAGTTTGGAAATCAGATTAAAGAAGTTGGAGGAAAAATGCTAGACTTAATTAGATTAGGTGCATTAGGTGGAGCATTAATAGGATTATTTTCAAATGGATTAGAAGGAGCTATAGGGGGGGCTATTATTGGTGCGATTGTTGGGGCAATAATAAATAGAATTCACTAATTCTTAGAAACAAGTAACCTTTAAAAGTCATCAATTTATTATTATTTTAAGATTATCAATAATAATCTTAATGGGCCCATAGTCTAGTGGCAAAACGATTCGTTTACACCGAATAGTCCGCAGTTCGATTCTGCGTGGGCCCATATTGTAACAAAAGTATCATAAGTTTGCTATCTTAAAAAGTAACTTTTATGGTCAATTTGTTTACACCGACCATTCCGAAGTTCGATTCTGCGTGGAGCCATACCATTATTTAGATAGCTTTATAATAATAATTTCTTTTTGTTTAAAATGAGTGTTGCAGAATTAATTACATTGAGCAATATGGAATTAACAAGATTCTTTTTTGCAATAGTTTTACTTTTAGTATCAGCTCATTGGTTTGGATACCTTTTCCAGAGATTCAAAATGCCAAGAGTTATTGGAGAAATTTTTGGAGGATTAATTTTAGGGCCTACATTATTAGGTTTTTTTGCACCTGAAGTGTATAACTGGATTTTTAATGCTTTTGAGGGAGAAGGAAAACTAATATCAATGATTTATTGGATAGGTTTAGTTTTATTAATGTTTATATCAGGTTTTGAAATTCAGAAATCTTTTAGTAAAGGAGATAAAAAAACAATTTTTGCTATATTAATTGGTGCAACTATAATTCCTTTTTTAGCAGGATGGATAGCTCCTAATTTCTATGATTTTTCTCCATTTTTAGGTCCAGCTGGAAACATGACTGCATTAAAAATAGTTATTGCTTTGGCTGTTGCAGTTACATCTATTCCAGTAATATCTAAAATATTTATTGACTTAAAAATAATTAATACAAGATTTGCAAAAGTTATCTTAGCAACTGCCACTATTCAAGATGTTATACTCTGGATTGCTTTAGCTATTGCAACCGGTCTCGTAAGTGCAGAAAAAGTATCAGCTTATAGTATAACTTCAACTGTGCTGATAACTTTAGCATTTTTCGGAGTTGCTCTTTTTGTTATGCCTAAATTAATCAGATTTAGTAATAATTTAAGAGCTAACTTATTAATCAAATCATCAGTAACCGGATATGCCCTGTTTATCTGTTTCTTCTTTGCAGCTATAGCTAGTGTTCTAAATGTTAACATTGTGTTCGGCGCTTTCTTAGCAGGAATAATACTTGGAACTATGCCGAATGATAAATTTGGAAACGTTAAAACCCATATAAAAGAGATTTCTTTAGGACTTTTCATTCCAATTTATTTTGCAGTCGTAGGATTAAAATTAGATTTAATACACAATCTAGATATAACATTCACTTTAGGATTCTTACTTTTCACAACAATTTTTGAAAGTGTTGGTGTCTTAATTGCATCTAGGATAATAAAAAAAGATTGGCTTTCAAGTTTTAATCTTGCTATGGCTATGAACACCAGAGGAGGTCCTGGAATAGTTCTTGCTACAGTTGCATTTGATATGGGAATAATAAACGAAACATTCTTTGTGACCCTTGTCTTAATTGCAATAATTACCTCATTAATGGCAGGATACTGGTTTAAGTTTATACTAGGAAAAGGATGGAGTTTGTTGAAAGAAGAGAACTCTGAAAAAATTGATGTCTCAAATTCAGAAAATATTAACAAGACAGATGATTATCAGAAACATATATGAAATATATATAAACAAACATAATATGTGAAAAAACAAGAAAAAGCATCATTTTGTTTACACCGACCAATTCCCAGTTCGATTCTTCGTGGGCCCATATTGTAACAAAAAGTATCATAAATTTGCTATCTAAAAAAGTAACTTTTATGGTCTATTTGTTTACACCGAGTAGTCCGCAGTTCGATTCTGCGTGAGGCCATTCTTTAAAATGAATGTATAAATTAATATTGTATTA
>PFCU01000013.1:3715-5812 GCA_002763155.1 Candidatus Pacearchaeota archaeon CG10_big_fil_rev_8_21_14_0_10_30_48
TGAAAAAGATTTTAATTGGGTTTATTATTGTTTTAGTTGTCATTGCAGGTTTAGCATATTTTCTTACCAGACAAGGATCGGGTTCATTAATACTCCAAATTACTGATGCACCATCTGACCTAAATATATCAAAAGCTTTGGTTACTATTTCCAAGGTTCAGGTTCATGCAAGCGGAGACAACACTACCGAGGCTGAATGGATTACTATTGTTGATAACGCACAGACATTTGATCTTATTGCCATTAAAGATGTGAAGACCTTTTTAGGTTCTACAAATCTTTCTGAAGGGAAGTATACTCAGATTCGTTTGAGTGTGGATAGTGCTGCTGTAACAATTAATGGAATAGATCAGACTCTTGAAATTCCTTCAAAGGTTGTAAAACTTATACATCCGTTTACTATATCAGCAGATAAAGATGTTATACTAACTCTTGATTTTAATGCACAGGAGTCTATACGTTCAACAGGAAAAGACAAGTATATCATGAATCCAACAATCAAAGTATTGGTAGAATAAGGATTTTTTCTTTTTTTATTTATTTTTTAGACCAATTAAAAGAAAATGAAGACTCAAACATTAATTCCAATAGTAATTCTAATTGGCATTGCTGTTTTGTTCTTCTTTCCTGAACCAGAAACTAATTTTTTATTATATATCGGAACTGCATTATTTTTTATAATTCTAATTGTTTTCCTATTAATAAAATCAAAAAATAAAAAACGCTAAATAAAAACCACGATTTTGGATGAGGTATATACCTACCCTATATTTATTTTACTTTCTAAATAAGTTTCATGCATCGGATTAAATCCAAAATCCCTAATTAATTCTTCAGTAAGATTTAATCCCCTTAATATATTATTTAGATTAATAGAAAAACAATAATAACATAAATCCACATTTTCTTGTTTGCACAATATACAATCTATATCATTTAGAGTTTCAATAGGGAACTTATTTTTTACCTTACCTAAAATAATCTCTTTAGCCATAGGATGCATTTTTAAATCATTCAATAAAATCTTTATTTGTTTTATATAACAATTTTTACATACTGGATCTGAGATAGAATCATTACATATAATGCATGAGTTAGAATCGAACATTGTTTATCCCCCTTTTATATTTATTTTAAGAAAAAAATATATATAGTAATGCTGTATTCGATAATACTTTGTTGTATAGTATAATACTTTTAATTGATAAAAATTATGTCACAATAGAGTTAATAAAAAATAAAATTTTGTAATATTTTATAATTGTATGGAGTCATACAACATCATTATATATATGTCAAAGCAGTAGCCATCCATAATTGTTGTATGAGAAAAGACTTCAATGTGTATAAAGAAATTAACTTAAACTTATTTTTTAGTCAACTTATTTAGGGTTACATTTAGGATAACATTATCTCCAATATTTTCTATATTCTCTTCAGAGATTACTATTTTATCCTTAAATGAAAATAAAAAGAAATTAGGTTTCACATAAATATTTTTTATTTTGTTTTCCCCCTTCTTACAAAGATCTATAGAAGAAACGGTTCCAACTTTCTTTCCATTTTTGTCAAAAACAAGTTTTCCTTTTATACTATAAGCGACTTTTATTTTTAGGAAGATAGCATGAGCAGTTATCTTTTCAATATAACTTTTTCCGATAGTTAGTTTACACAAAGTATATTAAAAAGGATATAATTTCTAAATGATGAAGTTTGCCAATAGAAAGATTTATATACATATGTTAAATATTATTAACATATGTTAAATATTATTAACAACCTAAAACCATTTATTGAAAATTGCTATAGAAGGATCAATGTTAGAGAGTATTCTAGATTAATGAAAGTCTCTCCCCCAACAGCTTCAAAAATACTTTCTGAATTTAATAAGGAAGAGTTACTATTAATAGAAAAAGATAGAAACTATATTTTTTATTATGCCAATAAAAATAATAAAATATTTACAGACTTATCTAGGATTTATTGGAAAACTAGATTGAAGGTATTGATTAATTTTTTAGATGAGAATCTTACAAACCCAAGTATAATCCTATTTGGCTCTCTTTCTAAGTCAGAAACAAAAGAGGATTCTGATAT
>PFCU01000039.1:0-1972 GCA_002763155.1 Candidatus Pacearchaeota archaeon CG10_big_fil_rev_8_21_14_0_10_30_48
TTGTTCAATTAGATGTTGTAAGAAATTATGTCAAAACTCAAGATGAACATCACTCGTCAGGAAACTCCACACTAAAGTGTGGAGAGGATGTCATATTAGAAATACTCCTTTGAATTCTTCTAACGTTTCTTTTTTTATTCCAAAGGATTTCATTTTATTGAACATTACCCTCGGCAATTCAGAAGATGGAGAAATTTCTTGTTCTAATTTTCTTCTGTGCGTTTTAATGTCTTCATTTC
This sequence comes from Candidatus Pacearchaeota archaeon CG10_big_fil_rev_8_21_14_0_10_30_48, assembly GCA_002763155.1. Lineage (GTDB taxonomy): Archaea > Nanobdellota > Nanobdellia > Pacearchaeales > GW2011-AR1 > JACPLR01. Next base: position 240 of record PFCU01000039.1, read on the forward strand.
CAGTATTTGATTTAACTTCAATCCATTCTAACATTCCTTCAGCTAAGCATTTTAGGTATCTTTGATTAGTTAAATCATGTTCAATTTGTAAAGGTTTTTTTAAAATCATTTTTAACGTTGTAACCGATATAATTTCTTAGCGAGAAGTTATATCGGAAAATTAGCAGAATTTAACTCTATTAAAAGAATAAATAGGCTTGATAGTTAAAGCTGTCCAAGAAGAATTCACCGACGCTTTTTTATGACCTATATTCATGTATAATTAAGAAATATCTAGTTTAAATATATTTCTATAATAAAATTTTAGAAGAAATTTTGGAATCTAAAAATTTATTGTTCCTTTTATTTTAATTTTTTTTCCGACGGCAAATTTTTTATCATCGTTAAATTTAAATACTATTGTTTAGATAATAAAATATAATAAAGTATTTAAACGAACTAAAAAATAATATATAATGGAATCATCGAACAACGAAAATTCGCAACATAACGAAAATACTCGTGTTAATTCTAATTCAGAAGAAAGTTCAATTACTTTAAAGAAATCTACTCTTTGGAAAATGGCTACTTTTGTTTTCGCAGGGCTTTTTGTTATTTCATTATTTACTGGAGGATTTAATCTTGGCGGAGGAAATAATTTACCGACACCAACAGGTAATGTTGTAGCTCCTACTGGTGATATTAAAGTTTCAATTACTAATGCAGATCCTCTTCTTGGAGATAAAAATGCAAAAATTAAAATTGTTGAATTTTCAGATTTTCAATGTCCTTTCTGTGAAAGAGTTGAGACAGGTGCTATAGCTGAATTCAAAAATTCTGATTATTTCAAAAACGGAGAAGTTGCTTTAGTTTACAAACACTTTCCATTAAATAGTATTCACCCTTTTGCTCAAAAAGCTGCTGAAGCATCAGTATGTGCGCAAAATCAAGGAAAATTCTGGGAATATCACGATTTACTTTTTGCAAATCAACAATCATTAGATATTACAAGTTTGAAAAATTATGCAAAACAAGTAGGTCTAAATCAAGCTAAGTTTGATAGTTGTTTAGATGGTGGAGAAGCTGTTGCTAAAGTTAAAAAAGACCTTGCTGAAGCATCAACTGCTGGAGGACAAGGAACTCCTTATTTCGTTTTAATTAATGAAGATGGAGATACACAAGCAGTTTCAGGAGCTGTCCCTTGGGCTAATTTTGAGGTAGCTATTCAATCTTTGCAATAATTTTTATTTTTCTTATTACTTGTAAATTAAATATAAAAATTTATAAATGGATATTTTCTAAATAAATTATGGAAACAGCAATAGAACAAAGAAATGCAAGAATTGAGAGAGCACAAACAAATTTAATAGTTCCTTATAATAACGGAGAGCTTGTTTATGTTCATCCTCGAGTTGGACTAGGCACTTACAGAGAAGTTGGAAGTGAGATATTAAAACAAGGATTATTAGTGCTAACTGGAGATTATACAGCTCCTTTAGTTCATGCTGTTTATTGTGATGAAGAAGTTACATCAGAACCAGAATTTGAAAGCGTTAGAGAAATAATGAAAAATAGATGTTTATGGGTTTTTAATAGAAATTGCTGGACAGACAAAGGAGTTTATGTTTCACAAGATTTAGAAGCAAAAGGATTAAGTGCACCTTTAGATGTAAGAGAATTAGAAAAAAGTCTTAAAGGTGGAAGAGAATTTAATGGAATTAGATTTAGTGAAGATGGAAGAGTTAGATTTGCAC
>PFCU01000039.1:1988-5428 GCA_002763155.1 Candidatus Pacearchaeota archaeon CG10_big_fil_rev_8_21_14_0_10_30_48
GCAAGTTTTGGAAAAGATGGAGCTGAAAAAATAGGAGAAGTTTCTTCTAAGTTTAGAGATAACCCTAGAACTTATGGGCTTGATATTGAAGAAGGACAACAAAATCCTGAACAAATAGTTTCCGCTCTTGTCGGGAACCTTGTCGACAATAGGCTTAGGTTCTGTGGCAGCTTAGATGGCTATGGGGCGGGTTATGCTTTTGGGGTACGTCCGTAAGCGTTTTAGGTGTTTTGCAATAATTTTTTTGAAAGATTATTTTTATCTTAGTTAACTTTAAATATATTATATTTAGTTTAGGTATATGCATTCATTTAGAAAAGAAATTTTGAAAGAAGTGATTTTTGAAAGACCTTATATATTTTATTTTGGAATTGTTTTTATTATTTATTTTGTATTCAATTTTTATGTTAATCAGTTGTATGTTACTGGTTGGGATATCTTTTCAACTTATCGAATTTCTTTTTTTGTGCCGTTTGTTTTTTTCTTAATTTTTATTCCAATATTAGTTGCATTGAATGTTAATCTTATAATTCATAAATTTGGTGAGTTGAAAAGTCTTGATAAGCGAGGGAATGTTGTAGGAGGTGTTGGATTTTTAGGAATGGTTGGTGGTTTGATTGGAGGAGCGTGTCCTGGCTGTTTTGCAGGGCTTTTCCCGGCAATCGTTGGGATATTTGGAATAAGTGCTACCTTGGTAAATTTACCTTTCTATGGATTAGAAATTCAGGTTTTATCCTCGATTTTTTTATTAATCTCAATTTATTATCTAACTAAGCCTGTGAAATGTGAGATTGACTTAGGTAAGTAATTATAATTAAATTAATAAATACTTTTTAATAATTCAATTTATGAGTTATTATTTGGAGATTTGGTTGAGGGGATTTGTTAAAGATTATTTCAGTCAGATTTCACAAATAGATAAAGAAGATTATCATCCCCATATTACCTTAGTTCGTCCATTTGATATTTCTGATAGTGAGAAAGATGTTAGAAAAAAGGTTGTTGATTTTTGTCAATGTAAATCTCCAATTCCTTTTAGTTTAGAAGGGAAAGGAAACTTTGATAGTAAAACAAATTATATTCCTGTGATTAATGCAAATGAATTACTAAAATTTAATAATGACTTAGAATGTTTATTAGAAAGAGATGTAGAGTTTTATCAAAAACTTAATGATGAAAAAATTCTTCACGTAACTACAAATTTTGAGTATAATACTGAAGATTGTCCTAGAATTGATCAGTATATGCTTAGATTGACAGGAATTCGAGATAATTTAATTTGGTTTTCTTATGATTTTGTTACAGGAGAGGTTTTGAATAGGGATGAGTCTTTAAACCATTCTCGATGGATTCAAACAGTTCAAAAATTTTCTAAAAAATATTAATTGAAACCTTTAAAGTAGATTTTGTGAGATTGACTTTTGAAAATAGTTTAATCCAGCTTTGGTGAAATCCTTTATTTTTTGAATTTATTTTGATTTCTAATTTCCCTCTAACATTTCGATTTCGTCGAAAAACCCACCCTATTTTTTGCACTGAGTTTCCAAGAAGAGGGAAATCAAAATGGTTTCACCAAAGCCTTTAATCCAAACTTTTAAATAGATAATTTTAATTTATCTTATATGTCAGAACACAAATGTAAAGAATGTGGCAAGGAATTTTCTTCTAAGGATGCTTTAGATATGCATAATAACTCTAAACATTATAAAGCACCGAAAGTTAAGGTGAATAAGAAAAAAATTAAGGGATGGGGGATTTTTATTTTAATTATTGCTTTAGTTCTTTTAGCAAGTTATTTTGTTGTTGAAAGACAAAATGCTCCTGGAAAATATGATGCTTTTGCGCAATGTTTAACAGAATCTGGAGTAAAAGAATATGGGGCTTTTTGGTGTCCTAATTGTCAAACTCAAAAAAAATTATTTGGTAGAAGTTTTCAGTATATTAATTACATTGAGTGTAGCAATCCAGACCATAGTCAAAATGAACTTTGTTCAAGTGCTAAGATTGACGCATATCCTACTTGGGAATTTGGAGATGGTGAAAGAGTTGTTGGATTAACAGGTTTAGAAAGAATTTCCGTAATTAGTGGATGCGAATTACCAAATTAAAATGTCTTTAGTAAATTTTTTAGATAGTATGTTGGGTATCGGAACTTTTCTTTTACATATTTGTTTAATTGTTTTTTTTAGTTCATATATTTATTATAGAATTACCAAAAAAATACCTTTAATGTTTGAAGAAATTTGGAAATTTATTAAGGATAATAGTTTGACTTTGGCATTTTTGATGACTTTTGGTGCTATGATAGTTAGTTTGATTTATTCGGAAATTATTGGATATGAAGCTTGCGTATTATGTTGGTATCAGAGAACATTGATATATCCTCAAGTGATAATTTTGGGAGTTGCTTTGTTAAAAAAATATAGGGACACCTTTGATTTTGTTGTGGGTTTGAATGTTCTTGGATTTGTAATTGCATTATATCAATATTATTTACAAAGATTTAATATAAGTGGGAATTGTGGTTCTGCGGGGATTGCTTGTAATAGTATTTATGTTTTTGAATTAGGATATATTACAATTCCCATGGCCTCTTTGACTTTGTTTGTTTCAGTTATAATTTTAACTTATATTTGGAAGAAAAATAATTAAAACTTATTTACTTAATTAAATGATAATCTTATACGAATATCTTTTTAAAGGAGAATTAATTTTTTATTTTATGAAGAGGGATGCATCGATTAATGATATTAATGTGAGACAAGATGAAAGTTTATTTGTTAGAGGGTTTGATGAATATATGCGTGAGAGAAATCCAACTTATGCCCCCTCTTTTTTAAGTTTATTTTATGAATTAACAGAAGATAATTTTGTAAGACCACTTGAAAGAAAGAAGATTGTAAATCCCACTACTGCATTATTTTTTAATTTTAAAACTATTTATCAAAATGAAAGATTAAATCTTGATGAAATAATTGAAGGTAGAATAGAAGTAGGTATTTTTGATAACGATATAATACAATTTTCTTTAGAATATCCTAAGAAAGAAAATAATTTCTCTTCAAGAGAAGCTGAATATAAAAATATTTTATTTATTAGAGATGGTAATTTAGTTATACATCGTATAAGTCGAATTGTATTAACTAATTTTGCGAGGCATCATTATGAGTTGAAAGTTTTTCTTAATTTATCTGATTGTATTCATAGAAAACTTTGCCCAAAAAATTATTCCTCCAACCAAGCGTAACCTTCTGATTCTAATTTGTCAACTAATTTTCCGTCACCTTCTTCGACGATTTTTCCGTCTAACATGATTGAAACTTTGTTTGGTTTTATTAGTTCGAGAATTCTTTTGTAGTGGGTTATAATTAAGACAAATTTATCTTCACTCATGAATTTATTTATTCCATTAGCTACAGCTCTTAATGCATCAATGTCTA
>PFCU01000010.1:0-2399 GCA_002763155.1 Candidatus Pacearchaeota archaeon CG10_big_fil_rev_8_21_14_0_10_30_48
TTTATAATTCTTTTTTGTTTAAAGTATATGATTACTTCAATCATTAAAGTTTATCATACAAGAGAGGAGATTAGTGAGATTGTTAAGGAAATAGAAAATTATTCTTTTGAGGATTTGCGAAAACACGATCATTTTGAATTTTCTGTTATGGAAAAATCTACGGACATTGAGCTTTTGGAAAAAACTTTTGGAGAATTTGAATTAATAAAATCCATTGAACTTAGGGAAAATGAAAAAGGACAAAAGCATTATGGTTTTAATTATGAACTTAGGGATGGAACTTTTGTGGTTATTGTATTAGTTTTGGATAGTATGATTCCTATGATAGTAAATGGCTATCATAGAAATATGAATTATAAACGATTTGAGAGAAGTTTGAGGAAATATTATGGAGATAAATTTATTTGATTATTGGATGATTTAAATTCATTAGAGGTATTGAAATTTTTCCTTGTTGATTCTGGAAGGTTAAGATTAATGCTACTCCAAGTAATCCTTCTTTTTTAGTTATGTTTAAATTAACGTTTTTTAATTCACTTAAGATATTTGAATTCAGATTATAGTCGGTTAAAACTTCAGATGCATTTAATATTTGTATCCCTACTATTTTTCCTCTTCCTGTTAAATTAAAAATGAAATTTCCAAGATTAAATCTTTCTTTAACATTCTCGTCATCTTTTTTACAAGATACAATTAAACTATCGTCAATTTCATTATAAGAAAATTTGCATGATTCATTTTCCATATATGGTTAGGGCGAGAGTATTATTTAAGATTTTCTATATACTTAATTATTTACAATAAATTTAAATAACCCCAAATTCATTAATAACTATACAACTTAGGTACAGATGAGTTGAATTATTCTCTGTATTTTTTAAGTTGGTAAACATAATATCCCCTCATAGCTCCGGCTTACTTTCGTGACACAAGGTACAATCTTCTATGAAGATTGCAAGTCACAAAGAAAGTTTCCCGGGAAATCAAAGAACTATGTTTGCTGAACTTTGTTCAGTTTTTAGTTTTTCGCTATGTAAAGTAAATAAATCAAACCTCATAATATTTATAAGTTATAATGAGTTATAATATTCATAGATAAAGTAGAATTTCTAAAAGATTATTTTCAGTTTAAGAGATTGAGTGTAAAAACAGAGTAAAAAACATGAATATATTTAAAGAAATGAAAGAAAAAGAACTTAAACATTCAGTAGATTTATCTATCTTAGAGAAACGACCAGATATTGCAGAGATTCAATTAAGAGAATATATTAATAGATTTAATAATGACTTTTTTGATAACTTTGCAATAAATAGATATAATAAGATTAGGGAATTATATCAAAAAAAGGATGAACACTAATGGAAGAATATATATTTTTTAAGGGAAATAATTTAATTAAATTGATCGATTAAATGAAAATTCTTTTGTTTAAGATAGTTTTATAAAACCATAAATTCATTAATTAATATTAACTTATGTGCAGATAAGTGAAAAAATCTTATTCTGTATAGAGTTAACAAACATCATATTCCCCTCATAGCTCCGGCTTACTTTCTTAGAAAGAAAGTTTCCCGGGAAATCAAAGAACTATGTTTGCTGAACTTTGTTCAGTTTTTAGTTTCTTTTGCTATATCGGGTAAACAAACATCATATTCCCCTCATAGCTCAGTGGTTAGAGCGCCTGGCTGTAGAATGGTAAAAAGAACAGGACAATAGGTAAAGTCGTTTAGACTTTAAGTCCCAGTTCTTCTTACGACATCTCCTAAAGGAAGACAACTTTTTGTTGTCTTGTATGGCGTAAGTTAAATTAGCGTGGAGATTCCTTCGGGATAACTATGAAACGTGATTGGCCGGTGATTTTCGGTTTTGGGAAGTGGGCATAAGTCCGCTTCTTTTGCAGAACCCGGGAGATCCCAAGTTCGATTCTTGGTGAGGGGATTCATTCTCTTTGAGAATGAATGAAGATAAGGAAAAATTATTTTTAACACTTGATTCTTTAGAGAAAACTTTGTTTAAATGGTTGGAGAAAGAGTTATAAATATTAAAATCATTTGTTTAATATGAAAAAGAAAAGAATAGAAAAAAAATCTTCTATACTAAAAAAAGAATTAGAAAAAACTAAGTTGGAAGAATTTAAACTAATGTGGTATTATGCCAATTGGGAATGGAGAATTATAATTCTTATTGGAATAGGGGCAATTATATATTTCATTTATAGATTGTGGGACATTTTTGGACTTATTTAATAAATAAACTAACCTTAAAGGCTAACCTTTAATCGTCAAAATCTTTATTATAATTTTAATCTATTTCCCTTCTTCCCAGTCTACTAAACTTCCTGCCTGGATTTCAATATCATCGGCAGGTCTTAGATTTTTTATTTGCTTTTTATCTAAGA
>PFCU01000010.1:2415-19778 GCA_002763155.1 Candidatus Pacearchaeota archaeon CG10_big_fil_rev_8_21_14_0_10_30_48
AAACATTATCTTCTAAAGTCATCCAATTCTTTGAATCGAACTTTTTTAGATTGACAGGTCTTGAATATGCACGGAGTGTTTTCTTTCCATTTTCGTTTAAAAAATATTCATGGAAAAAAGACATTACCAACTCTCGGACATTTTTGTAAACAGGTTCTCTATATCTTAAGACAGCATGGTTTGTTTTTCCTATTGCTCCCCAATGATTATTTTTTTTGAATACTGCAATTACATGGTCAAAGTCGTGTTTGTTTGCTTCAAGGTCAAGAATTAATGGCTCGTATCCGTGAAATCTTAAAATCATCGACGCTAATATTGCTCCTTCAATACAATGAGCTTTTCCAGATTTTAAAACTTGTTTTGGAGACATACAAGTATCTCCCTTTTCTTCAAAATTTATTTCTAGAGAATTAAGAAAATTCTGAATTTTTGACGGACTATCTAATTCTTTAAAAAGTTTTATTTCTTCTTTAGTTAATATTTCTTCCCAATTCATTTTTTTAAATGAACATCCATTTGCGGGAAAGGAATTTCTATTCCTGCTTTGTTCAATGCATTGTAGATTTTTGTGTTGGCTTCATCAAGTGCTTCCCATCTATGTTCAAAAGAAGATACATGAAAATATGCTTTGAAATTTAAAGAGGATTCTCCCATTTCAATAAACCTTACTATAGGTTCTGGATCATCAACGACTTCTTTTATTGATTTTATTTCTTTCATAACTATTTTTTTTACTTTATCAATGTCCGAACCATATTTAACTCCAAAAGAAACCACTGCTCGAGATTTTGGCTCTGGTAAAGCAACATTTTGTATTTGACTTTCTGCAAGTTTTGTGTTCGGAATTATTATCCATTCATTATCAAATGTTCGTATTTTTGTGCTTCGCAGACCTATTTTTTCAATTTTTCCTTTTACATTATTTTCTAAATAAATCAAATCTCCAACTCTTACTGTTTTATCTAAGATTATTGAAGCTCCTGAAAAAACATTGCTTAAGACGGGTTGTAATGCTAAGGCAACGGCAAGTCCTGCGATTCCTAATCCTGCAAGTAATGGGCCTATTTCAAATCCCCATAAATTTAGAATATATAAGAAAGCAATTACTATAAGTGTTATTTTTAATATTGTATTAATTAATGAGGTTAGAGAATCATCTACTTTCGTTTTTGTTCGTCTTGAAAATTCTTTCCACGCATTTAATATTATGAGATCAAATAAAACATAAATCATATAAGCAACGATTGTTATTGCAATTGAAAAAATTATTTTACTAACTATTAATTCAATACTTTCGGATAAAGGTAATTCTCTTAATGGGATTTCAATAGCGAATAGAAAAATTATAATTGTTAATGGCGTCGCTACTTTATTCATTATTAGGTCATCTAAATCAGTTTTTGTTCTTTTAGTAAAAGATTTAGCAACACCAAAAGCTAAAGAGATTACAATTCTTGTTATTATAATAATTCCTAAAGCTAAAACTATTGATCTAACATAAGGATTAGTAATGTAGTTTTCTAAGACCATAATTAAAGAAATATTGTTTTACTTAAATATCTTACTATATACACAGCTATTTAAATTTTTACGAATTAAAATTATTTTTTAATTTTTTTAACAATAAGTATGTATGCCTCTCTATTATAAAAAAGTTTAAAAAGAGATTTATTCTATGAGGATTAAATAAATCTTGTATAAATAAAAGAGGTCGATGGTGAATAAAGAAAATCTTGATGAGTTGGACGATATGAGTCTTCTTTCTGACGACGATGAGATTGAGTTTGATGTGGATCTTGACGGCGATTGGGACGAGGATTAGTTTTATTTCTTATTTTAATTTTTTTGCATAATTGAGCTTACAAAAAATCTTTAAACCATTTTATTCTTGATTTAATATGTTAATTGGACTTGTTGGAAAGTAATCTTGGAAAAATATATAAACCTTAATATTTTTTATTTATGATGGAAGAATTTAATATTTGGGATTTGAATAGAGTTAATATAAAAATTAATTTGAATTTTCTTGATAAAATTAATAAAAAAATTATAATGAAATTTCAAACTAAGAGAGCAGCATATAATTATATTTTTAAAAGTGAAAAAATTCCTTTTTCATCCTTTAAGAATTTATTAAAAAAATCCCATGCTAAGAGATTTTTTGTTCCTTTAGATATTTATCTTGATATAATTGAAATATTGGAAATATCAAAAGAAAATTTACAGCAAAATATTATTTCTTACAAAACTGCTGGAGGAATTAATTATATAGAAAACCCTATATTGCCTATTAAAATTACACCAATGTTTGATATGTTATTAGCACACCATATTGCGGACGGGACTGTAATAGATCCTAAGAAAGGACGTTTACCTTATTTTGGATACAGGCAGTTTAATAAATTTTATAGAATACAATATGTAAAGAAATTAGAAGAGGTTTTTGGTAAGATTAAATATAAAGAAGATTATTTTGAAAAATCTACGAGACCTTATTGTCCCTCTGTTTTGTCATCATTGTTTTTTAAATATTATAAACTAGATAATAAAGGATTTCTTTCAGAAAAAGCAAGAATACCTAAAGTCATATTTGATAAAGGGAAAGAAAGTATTCTATCTGTATTAGTAGCATTTATCATTGATGAAGGAAATATAGATTCTACTCAGATAACTATACATCTTAAAAATAAATTTCTTATTAAAGATCTTTGTAATATATGCGAAAGGCTTAATTATGTTTATAAATTTACTGATGATTCAAAGAATGAAAATAATTATTTTAAATTACATATATTGAGAGAGGGCATGGAAAAATTATATGAAGACTATTTATTGTTACATTCCTTATATCCTGTTGTTGATTTAGGATGGAAAGGAGAAAAAATAAATAAATCGTTTAAGATTTTTAATAGAAAGATATTCAAATCAAAAGGGAATAAAAAACTAATTTATTTGAAGTTAAAGGATGAGGATTTATCTGTTAATCAGCTAGCTGATATGATTAATATGACTAGACAAGGGGTAAGGTTTCATATACATAATCTTTTAAAAGAAGATAAAATTAAGATTATTAATAATAAACAATTAAATTGGATTTATGGAATTTAAATGCTAATTGGTTTGGTGGGCAAGCCTAACTGTGGTAAATCAACTTTTTTCAAAGCTGCGACTTTATCAAATGTTCTTATTGCGAATTATCCTTTTGCTACGATTAAAGCGAATCACGCGATGGGTTATATAAAAGTTGAATGTATAGAGAAGCATTTTAAAGTTAAATGTAATCCGCGCGAGGGTTATTGTATTGATGGTCAGAGATTTGTGCCCATTGAATTAATAGATGTTGCAGGGCTCGTGTCTGGAGCTTCAGAGGGTAAGGGTTTAGGAAATTTATTTTTGAATGATTTGGCAGGGGCCGACGCGTTTATTCATGTTGTTGACGTTTCTGGCGAGACTGACGCTGAAGGTAAATCTACAGAGGGATATAATCCTAATGACGATATTAAAATGATTGAAGTTGAATTAGATAAATGGTATTCGGAAATTTTGAAAAAAGCTTGGAAAACTTTTGCTAGAAAAACAATGTCTGAAGACGCTGATTTCTCCGAGGCTATTGCTTCTCAGTTTTCCGGTCTTAAAGTTAATAGAGATCATGTTAAGGAAGTTATTTTGAAAGGAAATTTTGATGTTAAAAAAGTTACGCAGTGGGGAGATGATGAAATCTCTAGATTTGCATCTTTTTTGAGGAGAGTTTCAAAGCCGATGGTTATCGCTGCGAATAAAATTGATGCAGGTAATGGGAAAGAAAATTATGAGAAATTGAAAAAAGAATTTGATTATCCAATTTTTCCGTGTTCTGCTGAATCTGAATTAGCGTTGAAAGAAGCGTCTAAGTCTGGGTTGATTAAATATATTTCTGGCGAGGATAATTTTGAAATTGTAAAAGAACTTAGTGATAAACAAAAAAAAGCGTTGGATTTTGTTAAGGAAAAAGTTTTATTTGAATTTGGGAATACGGGTGTTCAGCCTATTTTGAATTATGTTGTTTTTGATTTGTTAAAATATATGGCGATTTTTCCGGCAGGTTCGAAGTTAGCAGATAGTAAAGGAAATATTTTACCCGATTGTTTTTTACTTCCTAAAGGTTCGACAGCATTGGATTTTGCTTATTATTTACATACAGATATTGGTAAAAATTTCGTTAAGGCGATTGATTCTAAAACAAAACAAGCTGTTGGTAAAGACCATAAACTTAAACATCTTGATGCTATTGAAATTATGGTTCGGTAAAAAGAACATGACCTTTTTATAAAATTCTATAAAAAACTTTAAATAGTTAGTTATATCTCTTGATATACCATGAATTTAGCATTAAAACTTAGAAAAGATAATCCTCTTGCACGTTTCCCTAGACTTGATACTGTTTTAATGGTAGAGGAATTTATTCAAGAACACGATGGAGAATTTAAGAAAAAAGCATTGTGGGAAGCTCTTCCTAAAAAAATGATGTATCAGACCTATAGTATAATTATTGATTATTTACTCGAAACTGGTAAAATTTCGGTTGATGCTGATGGAAAAATTGGGTGGATTTATTATCCTGAAAGTGCTAGGAAGTGGTTAAATAGAAAAGATCTTGGAAGAAGATGAAAATTAAATCCACGATTAGATTTATAGACTTAAAAGTTAAAGATGATTTTTACAAATTAGAAAAAGGAGATAAATCTGAAAGAGAATTGTTTAAGATTATTAGTAATTGTTTAGATTATCTTGAAGAAAATGCTTTTTGTGGAATTCAACTTTCTAAAAAATTAATTCATGTAGAATTTGTTAAAACATATGGTATAAAGAATTTATGGAAATATGATTTGCCAAGAGGGTGGAGATTGTTATATTCTGTAATTAATGAAGAAGCAAAAATAGTTAGTTTAGTTCTTGAATGGTCGGATCATAAAAATTATGAAAGGAGATTTAAATATTGATGATAATCAATGTAAAAGTTAAACCAAATAGTGGTGAGCAAAAAATTGAAGAGAGCAATGGTGGATTAATTGTTTCTCTTAAATCTTCTCCAGAAAATAATAAGGCAAATATAGAATTGCTTAAATTGTTGAAAAAACATTTTGGAAAGGATATAAAAATAATTAAAGGGAAAAATTCTAGAAATAAAGTTATCGAGGTGAAAAATGCCAATTAAATATGCTTTTGATTCTGAATTGCAAAATAGGACTAATGAAATAGCTCTGGCTCTTTTTCCTCATGTGAAAATTAATCAAATGAAATGTTTTAGATCTATTGGAAGTTCTTCAAAAAATACAATTGCGCGTTGTCATACTATGGGGAAGTTGATGCAAATGACTGTCGGTGTTCCACCGCATTATGGAATTGAATTTTTGTCAGAGCAATTTGATAGGCTTTCTAGAGATGAACAAGATAAAGTTATAATTCATGAATTAATGCATATTCCAAAAAGTTTTGGCGGTGGATTTAGACATCACGATTATGTTTGTGATAGAAATATAGAAGAGTTTCATAAAAAATTTAAGAGAATTAATAATGAATTTGGGATAAATATTTTTCAAAATGAGGTTGAACAAAAAAAGAATGAGAGTAAAAAGTGGTGGTGATTTAAATGAAAAAAGTAATTTTAATTCATGGTTGGGGCGGATATCCGGATAATAATTGGTTTCCTTGGTTGAAAAAAGAACTTGAAAAAAGAAATTGGAAAGTAATAGTTCCTGCAATGCCTGATGCTAAGAAACCGGAGATAAATTCTTGGATTAATAAAATTAAAGAAGTTTCTGAATCTATTGACGAGGATACTTATTTTGTAGGTCATAGTGTTGGTTGTCAGGCCATTTTAAGATATTTGCAAACTATTGATGCTAAAATAAAAATTGGAGGGGGTGTTTTTGTTGCACCTTGGATGGCTTTAGATGAAGAGACAATTAAAGAAGGAGAGGATGTAAAGGCTCTTGCTAAACCTTGGATTGAAACGCCGATTAAGTGGGATAAAATAAAATTACATACGAATAACTTTTTAGCAATTTTTTCAGATAATGATTCTTTTGTTCCTGTAGAAGAAAATAAGAAATTGTTCGAAGAAAAACTTGGGGCTAAAACCATTATTGAGAAAAATAAAGGGCATTTTGATGATGTGGCAGATATTAAGAAATTGCCCGTTTTATTGGAAGCGTTACTAGTAATATCAAAATGGAAATAAAATTTAATAATAGTAAATTAGAGTTGAAGGTTAGAGAAGTAAAAGGTTTGGGGATTATTAGAGGTTTGATGTTTCGTCGACGGGAAAATGCACCAATTTTATTATTTAATTTGAGGGCTGATTTACATTCCTTTTTTGTGTTCTTTTCGTTTTTGGTTTTATGGCTAAATGAAAAAAATGAAGTTATTGATTGGAAAGTTACCAAACCTTTTTCATTTAGGATTAATTCTAAAACTAAATATTCTAAAATAGTTGAAATTCCAATTTCCCGTCGGTATAACTCTGAAGTAACATTTATCGTCGGGAAAAGGTTTAAAAAGAAGCTTAACTATTAATTACTATAATTTATTCAAAAAGGAGGTAGAAGATGGGAAAAATAATTGTAAAGAATGTTGTTAGTAGAAAACCAGGACATCTTTATTACGTTGACGGAAGCGGAAACGTTTGTGAAGCTAAGATGGCTCGTGGCGGAAGAAAGAAAAAAGCTGCTAAAAAAACAACAAAGAAAAAGAAAAGATAAATTCGTTTAACACTTTTAATTTTCTATTTTTATTCTATTTCTCTTTTATTATTTTTATTTTCATATATTTTATAAATTCCATATTTCTTTGTTTATTATGATAGTTGGAATTGAATCAACGGCTCACACTTTTGGAATTGGTGTTGTGAAAAATGGGAAGATTTTAGCGAATGTTAGAAATGCTTACACGACTGAGAGTGGAGGGATAATTCCTTTTGAGGCTGCGAAGCACCATAGAGAAATTTCCGACGAGGTTTTAGCGAAGGCTTTAGTTGATGCTGGAATTTCTTTGAAAGATGTTGAAGGAATTGCTTTTTCTCAAGGGCCTGGACTTGCGCCTTGTTTGAAAATTGGAATGGAATTTGCTAAAAAACTTGCTAAGGAAAATTCTATCCCCTTGATTCCCGTTAATCATTGTGTTGCGCATTTGGAAATTGGGAAAATTACTGGAGCGAAAGACCCTGTTTTGCTTTATGCTTCTGGTGCTAATACTCAAATAATTGCTTATGCCGGTGGGAAATATAGAATTTTTGGAGAGACTTTAGATAATGGCGTTGGTAATTTTATCGACGGATTTGCTAGGTATTTGGGCTTGGGTTTTCCGGGTGGACCTAAAATTGCAGAGCTTGCTGAAAAAGGAAAAAATTATATTGAGTTGCCTTACGCAATAAAAGGAATGGATGTTTCTTTTTCTGGAATGCAAACGAAGTTGAAACAACTTTATGATAAGAAAGGGAATATTAATGATTTGGCTTTTTCTTTGCAGGAGACGACTTTCGCGATGCTTGTAGAAGCTTCTGAAAGAGCTTTGGCTCACGTTGGTAAAAATGAGTTAGTTATTGGGGGAGGAGTTGGTTGTAATAAAAGATTACAGGAAATGTGTAAGATTATGTGTAAAGAAAGGGATTGTAAGTTTTTCGCGCCTTCTAATGATTTGCTCGTTGATAACGGAGCGATGATTGCTTATCTTGGAGAGATAATATTTAAGAAAGGAATTGTGGAAAAGAATTTGGATAAAATTGATTTTCTTCCTAGACAGCGAACAGATGAGGTTGATGTGAAGTGGAAGTGATGTTTTATTATCACAATAGTATTTATTAATATAATTTTATTCTAATTTTAATGAAATCTAGGTATGATACTACCGCTCAAATAAAGAAGAGTTCTGGTGCTAGACAATTGCGGGAGAGATGGGGATTTAAAGATTATACTCATGCTTTTGGCGAAGTTGGAATTAAGGGGTTGAATAAAATTAGGAAATATTTATCGAGAGAGGAGGGTGTTGATTTTAAGAAATTATCAGGTAGGGAAATTGCTTTTGGTTTAACTGCTTTTTCTGCGATAGTTATTGGAGAGGTATGGCATAGCCAGGGTCTTAATGAGGAGCAGGTAAATGAAATTCGTGAAAATTCAGCAATTAATACTGCAAATCGAATAAATCATTATCATCAAAATTTGATTAATGAAACATTGTTGCCTGGGCTTACAGAAAGATTTGAAAAATCTATTGAAAAGGCCGTCGCTGAAACTCGAGAAGAAACTCTTAAAGATATTGATAGAATTTTTGGATTAAAGGAATTAGGACTTAGTTATAAAGATTTGAAAGAAATGGAAGAGCAAGGTTTGGAACTTAAGGATTATAAAATTGGTCCTCGTGAAGAAGTTAGTCCTTCGAAACCAAAGTTAAGATATCCAGATGATTATAGTTAATTGATGCTTTCAGGAAGTTTTATAAAATGACAACGAGGTAAATATTTTCTAGAAAAGATTTATAAACCCATTTCTTCATCCTATTTTACCGATGACGTAAATCATCTAAGTAAATTTGCGGAGGTCCACATGACTGACTTCTATACAATTGTTGAAAAAGTAAAAAAAACTGGAAAACTTGAGAAGGGAACTAACGAAGTTACTAAAGCGATAGAGAGAGGAACTGCTAAATTAGTTGTCGTTGCTTCAGATGTTGATCCAAAAGAGATAACACACCATTTGAGTATCCTTTGTAAAGAGAAGGGTATTAAATTTGGCGAAGTTGATAGCAAACAAAAACTTGGAATAAGCGCAGGACTTCCTGTTAAATGTTCAAGTGTTGCAGTTATCGAATCTGGTGAAGCAGATAAAGACATTAATAATTTAAAATAATAAATTGTAAGTTTGTTTTCAAACTACATAAATCATAAACTAAAATGGCTCCCCCACCTAAAGATCAAAAACAAAAATCACAGAAGAAAGAAAGAATTTCTCTTAGCGATGCAGCTGGACCTGTTCCGGCAGTTGTTGAGATGATTATTGGAAGAACTGGATTTAGAGGAGAAATTACTCAAGTTAAAGCTAAGATTTTAGAAGGACGTAATCAAGGACGTTCTATGAGAAGGAATGTTAAAGGCCCGATAAGAGTTAAAGACGTTCTAATGCTTCGTGAAACAGAAATTGAAGCTCGTAGAATTAGAAGTAAAGTAACAAAGGGGACTTATACTTAAAATGAAATTAAATTTTAGTCCTAGGTCGTCCAGGTTTGGCCGAGCAAAGGGGACATATACTTAAAATGCCACAATGTAATTTTTGTAAGAAACAATATGAAATTCCTCGAGGATTGACTTTTGTACTTCTTAATGGAGAGGCTCTTCATTTTTGTTCAAGTAAATGTCAGAAGAATCATAAATTAGGCAGAGTTGGTAAAAAAACTAATTGGGTTAGAAAAGAAAAGAAGGTTAAAAGTGTTGAAGTTGCTAAAGAAAAACCTGCTGTAAAAAAGTAGATAAAATATTGTTAATCTTGGAGACAGATTTAATTGTTTATTTAATTAAATGTTTATTATTGTAATTTCTGAAGTTTAGATTGATTAAGGATTTGTTATTAAAAATTAATTTTTATGCGATAATTTTTATGCACACAATTTTTCTTTTTCTTCAGTTGTTCTTGGGTCTTTCCAATCTTGAGAATGTTGTATTTCTGAACCTTCAATAGGAATTATAGAAACTACTTTTTTTCCTAAACAACTTATCTGAAAATTTTGACATAAATTATTTTCATTGCACACTGATTTGGTGGAAGTTTTTTCCGCTAAAACAGAAAATCCGGTTAATCCACTCAAATCAAAATAAAAATAAGCGAAAATTCCTAGAATAATTAATAGGAAAAATATCTTCACCCAGCTTTTAAATTTCATATTTATACTATGTTTTTGGAATATTTAAGAGTTGCGATTGATTGAATAATTTTATGTTTATCGTCGATAAAACGAATTATTGTGGTAGAAAAGTTTATAAAGTAATGATGTCTTTTTTCTTCACAAAATAGAGATAAACCTTTTGACTTCGTGGAAAATTCCACGGCGTAAGGTTTCTAAAATTTAATATAAATTATACTCTATTCTTTGTGAATTATTAATCATCAAATGCGAGCAGTTTTAAATATCAAATCTTGGAGTAAATAAATCATGGCTGAAGAATATAATGCAAAATCTATAAAAATTCTTGAAGGACTTGAAGCAGTTAGAAAAAGACCTGCAATGTATATTGGTAGCACAAGTAAAACTGGTTTGCATCATTGTGTTTATGAGGTTTTGGATAATTCTATTGATGAAGTGCAAGCAGGAGAAGCAACATTAATTGAGATTGTTATTAATTCTGATGGTTCTATTAGTGTTAGCGATAATGGAAGAGGTATTCCTGTTGAAAAACATGAATCGGGTAAAAGTGCTTTGGAAGTTGTTATGACAAAATTGCACGCTGGAGGAAAATTTGAAAATAAAGCTTACCAAATTTCTGGAGGATTGCATGGAGTTGGAGTTAGTTGTGTTAATGCTTTATCAAAAAAATTAACTGCGAGAATTACTAAAGGAGGAAAAGTTTATGAACAGACTTATAAAATTGGAGTTCCGCAAGGAGATGTAAAAGTTGTCGATAAAGCGAAAGAAGATGAACATGGAACTATGGTAACTTTTTGGCCGGACGACGAAATTTTTTCAACTCTTGAATTTGATTTTTCAGTAATTGCGTCGAGAGCTAAAGAACTTGCTTTTTTGAATTCAACTGTTAAGATAATTCTCGAAGACAAACGTAAAGATAAAGAAAAAAAAGAAGAGTTTCATTTTGAAGGTGGGCTTATAGAATTTGTTAAATGGATAAATCGGTCTAAGACTGTTGTTCATAAACCGGTTTATTTTCATAAAGAGAGTAAGAATGCAATTTTAGATGTTGCAATTCAGTATGTTGATTCTTATCAGGAAAATATTTTTGGTTTTGTTAATACAATTAATACTGTTGAGGGTGGGACACATGTTTCAGGTTTTAAGACAGCTTTGACAAGGGTAATAAACGATTATGGAACTAAGAAAGGATTTTTGAAAAAAGATAAACTTTCTGGAGATGATGTTCGTGAAGGGCTTACTGCGATTATTAGTATTAAAATTGCGCAGCCACAATTTGAAGGTCAGACAAAAACAAAATTAGGAAATTCAGAAGTTAAAGGAGATGTTGATTCAGCTGTTACAATTGCTTTGACAGAATATTTTGAACAGAATCCTGATATCGCTAATAAAATTATAAACAAGGCTGTTTCTGCGGCTAAGGCTCGTGAAGCTGCGAAGAAAGCTCGTGATTTAGTTCGAAGAAAAAATGTTGTAGGATTTAGTGGATTGCCTGGGAAACTTGCGGATTGTTCTTCTAAGAAAGTTGAGAAGACAGAATTGTATATTGTCGAGGGAGATTCGGCTGGAGGAAGTGCGAAAGATGCGAGAGATAAAGAGTATCAAGCTATCTTGCCGTTGAGGGGAAAAATTTTGAATGTTGAAAAAGCTTCACCTGTTCGGGCTCTTTCTTCTGAACAAGTTATTAATTTAATTACTGCAATGGGAACAGGGATTAAGGAAAATTTTGACATTACTAAATTGAGATATAGTAAAATTATAATTATGACAGATGCAGATGTTGACGGTCAGCATATTGCGACTTTGCTTTTGACTTTCTTTTTTAGATATGTTCCTGAATTGATTGAAAATGGAAATGTGTTTATTGCTGTGTCACCGTTATTTAGAATTCGTAAAGGGCAGAAGATGAAATATGTTTATTCAGAAGAGGAATTAAATAAATCTAAGAAAGAGTTTGGAGAGAATGCAGAGGTTTTGAGATTTAAGGGACTTGGAGAAATGGATTCTGAACAATTATGGAGTACAACTATGGATCCTAAAAATAGAATTTTGAAGAAAGTTACTATTGATGATTCTGTTAAGGCCGATGAAATTTTCACGATGCTGATGGGAGATGTTGTTGGTCCTCGAAGAAATTTCATAGAAACAAATGCAAATATTGCGGAGTTAGATATTTAAAATGACACCAAAAAAAACTGACAAAGAAATGGAAGAAGAAAATATGGATGAAGATAAACCTTTAAAAAAGGTTTCCAAAGATGAAGAAGATGAATCCTTGGAACAAGAAACTTCTGAAAATGATTCTGAAGAATCGAATGGAACTGAAATTGAAACTCTTGAAAAGATAGATATTAATTTGAAAGATTTGGGAGAATATAGAACTGTTAATGCAGAAATTTCAACTGAGATGCAAAAGTCTTATATTGATTATGCGATGAGTGTTATTGTTTCTCGTGCTTTGCCGTCGGTAGAAGATGGTTTGAAGCCGGTTCATCGTAGAATTTTGTATGCGATGAAACAAATGGGTTTGGATAAAGGACCTACAAAGAAATCCGCGCGTATTGTTGGAGATACGATGGGTAAATTTCACCCTCACGGTGACGCAGCGATTTATGATTCCTTAGTTCGTATGGCTCAAGATTTTTCTCTGCGATATCCTTTAATTAAAGGACAAGGAAATTTTGGATGTTTTACTGCAGATACTCAGGTTAAACTTACTGATGGTAGAAATTTATCTTTCATAGATTTAATAAGAGAACATAAACAAGGGAAAAGGAATTTTACTTTTACAGTTGATAATGATTCAATAAAAATAGCTGAGATAAAAAATCCGCGGATGACGAGAGAAAATGCAGAAATTATGAAAATTACTTTAGATAATGGTGAGGAAATAAAATGTACCATTAATCATAAGTTTATGTTGAAAAATGGAATTTATGTTGAGGCTAAAGATTTGAAATCTGGAAATTCTTTAATGCCTTCTTATTTTAAGTTTTCTACAGGAGATGATGATTTAAAAGTAATAGGTTATAATATGATTTTTCAACCGAAATCTAATTCTTGGGATTTTGTTCATATTCTTTCAGATAACTGGAATTTAGAAAATAATATTTATCAAAGACCAAGTGGGAGGGTGAGACATCATGTTGATTTTGATAAATTGAATAATAATCCAGATAATATTAGAAGAATGCATTGGAAAGAACACTGGAAATTACATTCTGATTTAATTTCTGAAAAACATAAGGAAGATTTAGAGTATAGGAGAAATTTAGCGGATGGCAGGGAAAGATTTTGGTCTGACGAAGAAAATAGAAAAGCTTATTCTGAAAGATTGTCTAAAAGAAATAAAGATAATTGGAAGAAGAAAGATTATAGGGAAAGAATGAGTGTGACTTTGAGTGAGGTTAATAAAAAGTATTTAGCAGATCATCCTGAAAGAATTGAAGAAATAAGAAAAACAGCTTCAATTACTATGAAAAGGATGTGGCAAATTCCAGAGTATAAACAATTATTTAATGAAAAAATTATAGCCTCTAATAAAAGACGAACAACCAATCTAACTGGCAAAAATAAATTTTTGACAATATGTAATTATTTAAAAGATACTGGTTTGCCTTTGAATAAGGAGTCTTATGAAAAAGTAAGAGTTAATGTATTTGGAAGAAAAAGTTTTACTAGTTGGGATTTAGGAATTCAAAAATATTTTGATGGAGATAGAGATTTAGTTTTGTGTGAGGTAAATGGAAACCATAAAGTTGTTGAAATAAAATTTTTGAAAGAGTTTGCTGATGTTTATGATTTGACTATAGATAAAACTCATAATTTTGCTCTTGCTTCTGGAGTTTTTGTTCACAATTCGATGGATGGAGATTCTGCGGCAGCTTCGAGATATACAGAAGCGAAATTGAATTCTATTGCTACAGAACTTTTAGATGATTTGGATAAAGGCACTGTTCCCTTTGTTCCTAACTTTGATAATTCTATGAAAGAACCTTTGCTTTTACCGGGGAAGTTACCTAATTTACTTTTGAATGGAGCGTCAGGTATTGCTGTTGGTATGACTACAAATATTCCTCCTCATAATTTGAATGAAATTTGCGACGCGATTATTGCTTTGATTGAAAAACCAGATTCGGAAGTTAGTGATTTATTGGAACATGTTAAAGGTCCTGATTTTCCGACGGGAGGGACTATTGTTGGTTCAGGTATGAAAGATATTTATGAATTAGGAAAAGGTGGAGTAACTTTGAGAGGAAATATTAAGACAGAGAGCACAAAGAATCGTGAGGTTGTTGTGATTACTGAAATTCCTTATCAAGTAAATAAAGCCGAGCTTGTTAAAGCGATTGCGACACTTGCACAAGATAAAAAATTAACAGATGTTACAGATATTCGAGACGAATCTTCTAAGGGAAAAGTTAGAATTGTTATTGAATTGAAAAAAGATATTGATACGAAATTTACTATTAATCGTTTGTATAAGAGCACGAATCTTCAAACTAAATTTAACGCTGTGATTGTTGCTTTGGATAATGGAATTCCGAAGATGATGAATCTTAAACAAATTCTACAGGCTTACATTAATTATCGAAGGAAAGTTATTAGAAAGAGAACAGAATTTGATTTGGCAAAAGCTGAAGCGAGGTTGCATATTGTTGAAGGTTTGGTAATTGCTCAGAAAAATATTGATAAAGTTATTGAACTTATTAAAAAATCGAAATCTTTGACTGAAGCTTTGGAAAGTTTGCAGAAGAGATTTGACCTTTCTAAGAAACAAGCAGAAGCAATTTTAGAAATTACTTTGAAACAACTTACTGCTTTGGAAAGAGAAAAGTTGGAAAAAGAATTGAAAGAATTGAAAGAATTGATTATTAAATTGAAAAAAATCCTTGAAGATGAAAAAGAGATTTACAAATTAATTAAGGCGGATTTAGTTGAACTTAAGAAAAAATATGGGGATAACCGAAGAACGAAAATTATTAAATCTATTAAGGATATCGAGGAGAAAGATTTAGTGCTGAATCAAAATGTTGTGATTACTGTTACAGAAAAAGGTTATATTAAACGAATGCCTTTCAAAGCTTACAACGAGCAGAAGCGTGGCGGTAAGGGAGTTATTGGGACAGGACTTTCTACAGACGATTTTGTTAAGCAAGTATTTAGTTGTTCGACGCATGATTATTTATTGATGTTTACAGAGCGGGGAAGACTTTTCTGGATGAAAGCTTACAAAGTGCCGGAAATGCAACGTCAAGGAAAAGGACAAGCGCTTGTTAATTTATTGAATATAAAAGACGATGAAATTTCGAGCATTATGCCTGTTAAAGAGTTTAATGATTATTTGTTTATGGTAACTAAGAAAGGAATGGTTAAGAAAATTAAATTAGATTTATTTTCTAAACCGCGAAATGTTGGAGTGAGAATAATTAATTTGCCTTTGGATAATAGTGATACTGTTGTTGATGTTCAGAAACTTATTGAGAAACAAGAAGTTATGTTGATGAGTTCGAAAGGACAGGCAATTAGGTTCAATAGTAATGAGGTTCGTTCAATGGGTCGAGCGTCTTATGGAGTTGCAGGAATTAAATTAGGACAGGGAGATAAAGTTGTAAGTTTAGAACTTGTTCCAATTGGAAAAACTAAAGCGAATATTTTAACTGTTACTTCTAAGGGTTATGGAAAACGTAGTGAGATAGATGATTATAGAAAGACTGGCCGTGCTGGAAAAGGGGTTATAAATGTTAAAGTTGGGGCTAAAACTGGAGAGGTTATTAGCACTATAGAAGTTGATAATAAAGATTCAATTGTTGTGACTACAAAGAAAGGTATGGCAATTAAAATCGGAGTTAAGGGAATTCGAGTAATGGGCCGAGCAACGCAAGGGGTAAGAATAATTAATTTGAAATCTGGAGATGAAGTTGTTGATGTTGCTAAACTTGTTGAAGATAAAGATGTTGAAGTCATTGAAGGCGACGAGGAATAGTTTTTAAATTGATTCTGCTTATTCTGTGAAGGTGAAAAATGAATTTAATTAATACTCCAGACATTTTAACGTTCATTCAAAGTCAAGGTTATTTTATTATTTTTTTACTTATGTTAATAGAAGGCCCGATTGTTATTTATGCTGTGGCATTTTTAGCTTCTCAAGGAATTCTTAATATTTATCTTGTTTTACTATTAGCTTTATTTGGGAATTTAATTCCAGATGTTTTTTTATTTTTATTAGGAAAACATAGTAGAATAAAAACTATAGAGAAGATGTTTGGGTTTTTTGGTATAAATCAATCAAAAATAGAAAAGATGGAAAAAACATTTTCTAATCATTTAGGGAAGTCAATTATCTTGTTTAAGTTGATTCCAGGTCTTGCAGTTCCAGGGATTATGCTTGCTGGATTTTCAAAGGTATCATTCAAAAAGTTCTTCATAGCAAGCACGATCTTTAATGTTATTTCTGCAATATTATTTACACTCTTAGGATTTTATTCAGGTATAACAATATCTTCTCTATTAAGATATTTAAAATTAGAAAAATATATCTTAATTGCACTTGTAATTTCAGTCATAATAGTTTATTTTCTAATACAATATTTTAAGAAGAATTTTAACAAAATGTCTTAAACTCTTAATGAACGCATTTTTATTATTTGGTTAATTACTCCAAAAATGCCAATAGTTTTTATTATATTGAAGGCCATAGAATAATCATGTATTGTTCCAGTAATGAATCCTCTTTTTTTTGTTTTTCTTATATGTGAAACATTTGGAAATGGGACTATTTTTATTCTAAGATTTTTTTTAATTATCTCTTTATTCAAATAAGATTCAAACCCAAAATTGGGTAAGCTTCTAAACCGATTAATATCTCCTAAAATTTTCTTTGAAAAAACTCTTTCTCCTGAAACAAAATCAAGGCCCATTAATTTAAAGATTTTATAACTATTTTCTCGAATGCTTATTGAAACATCTGCATAACCTTGAGTTACATGAGAAATTAAATTTGTGATGTCTTTTTTTGAAAGCCCAACTAAATCAGAATCTATTAACATAACAATATCTTGTGTTGCATGTTCTATTCCTTTCAAAACAGAATGGGTTTTTCCTCTATTTTTTTTATTAATTAATAATTTTACATTCTTGTGTTTTTTTACAATATTTTTTGTATTGTCTGAAGAACCGTCATCAACTACAATTATTTCATGAACTAAGGGATGGTTATTTATTATTTTCAAAACATTGTCAATACTTTTTTCTTCATTATATGCTGGAATTATGCAGGATACCTTATTTTTCATTTTACTAGTTGATTATATGTTTTCTCCCATTCATTAATAATTTTATTAATATCATGTTTTTTAATTTCTTTTAAAGTATTTTCACTCATGTGCCGATATAATTTTTTGTCAGTTAATAATAAGATTATCTTTTTTGCAAATTCTTTTTTATTCCCGTCTTTTATCAAATATCCATTA